>NZ_JBPPLY010000007.1:18019-156698 GCF_051535215.1 Nitrobacter sp.
CTCACCCCGCCCTGCCTTCCGCTCACCTCCCCGCCCGGAAACAGCCGGGCGGGGCCGGGACGCCGCTCGCGGCCTGGTACCATTGTCCTGCACGGCAGTTTGCTCGACCAGCGACAGACAATAAGCGATCGCGGCGGAAAGACGGACGTCATGAAGGTCCGGCGTGATCCGCCTTTCGCTCACCCCGCCCTGCCTTCCGCTCACCTCCCCGCCCGGAAACAGCCGGGCGGGGCCGGGACGCCGCTCGCGGCCTGGTACCATTGTCCTGCACGGCAGTTTGCTCGACCAGCGACAGACAATAAGCGGCGGCTTCCCCAAGATTGTCCGCCACGGCGTCGGCGTTGAGGTGATCGCGGGTCATCTCAGTGTTGGTCCGCCCCCAGCAACAGACAAGGATGCGCGCCTGCGGCATCTTGCGCCGCAGCCTGCGCACGAGATGGCGGGTGTGGGCGGTGCTCCCGTCCTCCAGGGTCGACACGCACACCAGCCTCACGCCGGTGCCGTCAAGCCGGAATATTCCGCTTGTCGAAGTTTCCTCCTTTCTCGCAGCCCGCGCTTCGAGACCATGCTTCGACAGGATCTGAGCGAGACACATCGCGGCCGCCTCGTCGAGATCGCTGCGCTCGGCGACGCACAACACCGGACATTCGGACTGCCAGTCCGGCGGAAGGCCTTCGCGAATAATGAATGGAAGTTCGGGCATCGGCGCATCGGCCGTTTCCTCGACGGCGTCGGCGGCTTCCGCGTCCTTGGTCCGGCCCCCCGCCGGAATATCGTCGAACTCGGAGGACAGATCGTCGACCACCTCGGCAACGCTGTCCTTGATTTCGGCCAGACGATCAGGGAGCAGCCGTCCGCGCCTGAGGTCGGCCTGCGCCAGCATCAATCCCTTCAGCGCGACGGTCTCGTAGTATTCGGCGAGCGAGCCCTCTTTCAGAAACTCTTCCGCCGTGTCGACGGCCTCCGCCGGATCGTTCGCCAGCATCCTCTGATAAAACAGTTCCGGCGGGGATAGTGCCGGACGATCGCCGAGAAGGATGTCGAGAAACCTGAGATGCTCGACGTGGCGGCCCAGCACAACGAGGCACACCGTCAATGGAGTGGCAAGGACAAGGCCGATCGGCCCCCACAGCGCCGTCCAGAACGTCGCCGAGACGATAACGGCTACGGGAGACAATCCGCTGCTATGCCCGACGAGCAAAGGTTCGAACACCTGACCGATCATGAGTTCCGTCAGGAAAATGAGCGCGCCCGTCCATAGCAGCATCGACCAGCCAGGATCGACCGCCACGGACAGCGTCAACGGAAAGAACGCCGCGATGAAGACGCCGACATAGGGAACGAACCGCAGGATCGCAGCCAGGATTCCCCAGAGGATGGCGCTGGGAACGCCGATCACCAGAAGACCGAGGCCCACCAGCACGCCGAAGCTGGTGTTGAGCGCAACCTGCATCAGAAAGAAACGGCTGAGACGACCCGCCGCGTCATCGATCGCCGCGGTTGCGGACTGCAGATCGTTCGAACCTGCGAGCTTGATGACCCGGTTACGCAGGTCCTCCCGCTGAAACAGGATGAAGACCACGAACACGATGACGACGCCTACCGTCGCCAGCGGATGCAGCAGAGGACTGATGAGCGCCAGGATGCTTTCGAGGGCGGACGGCGGCGGAGAACGCACCTCGACCGGGATCGGCTTCGCCTCGCCGGGCGCGTTGGGCGACGGTGCCGTCGACGGCGTCTGCGGCACGTTGATTTCCTTGCCGAGCGTCTGAAGAATATCGGCAGCGCGATCGAGCGCCACTGTCGAGCTCAGCGCCCGCAGCGACTGGATTTTCTGCTGCATGGTCTGTTGGTAGAGGGGCAGCCTTTCGGCCAGGTGCCTGACCTCGTTCGCGATCAGGCTGCCGAGTGCGAAGATCGCGATAAAGGCGACCACGACCACGACCGGTACGCTGGCGGGGCGCGGGAAATGCCATCGCTCCAGAATTTCCACCAGCGGAGCAAGCACGAAGCTCAGAAGCACTGCCAGCGCAATGGGGACGAAAATCTCGCGGCCAACATACAGTCCGCAGATCACAAGAGCGGCGATGACCGCCGATGCCATCGCCCCGTCGCCGAAACCGGCTCTCCGTGGCGTCACCCTTGCGTCCAGATCCAGACTCACAGCCGGCATGACCCCGAATATTCAGGATCATCAATGATCGCCGGGGCGTTTTGGTTCCATAAGCGCGACGGAGACGGCGGTGCCCCCTGCCCTGTCCCTCTCCCCAACTGGCTGTCAAAACCTACTCAGGAGAGGCTGGTGCGGTCACCCCATGGGAATCGCGGCGTGAGAGGATCACGCACCAGGATGCGGCGCCCAAAAGCATCAGGCAGATGTAGGGACCGATCATATAGGTCCAATACGACGACCTCATGAGGATCATGAACGCAGCAGGTGGCGCATATTCCTCCGGCTGCAATAAAACGCTGTGGAGCCATCTCGCCATTCCGAAATCGAACAGGATACGCAAAACAATCAGCGCAATCAAAATGGCCGCGATCCTGCCCGCAAGTCCAAGACGGACGAAACCGTCAGATGCCTCGGCCGGGGGACGGGCGCTGGCCATGGCGAGGACGAGACCGAGAGCCGTTATCGCATAGAGCGGTATTCGTCCATCCAGCGTGCTGCTTGAGAATCCCAATCCGCCTTGACTGGAGACGATGTAGCTGATGTCGGCAAACAGCAGCCACGGGACGATCAGCCCGGACCAGCCGGGCAAGCCCAGCGTTTTCATCCGCCGCCAGCTTGGCCGGACCAGCGAGACAACGAGGAGGAAGAACAGTAAAAACCCGAGCGGCGTAGCCGTGACGAGTGAGACGGCCTCGCCCGCCACGTCTTCAGCGCCATTGAGACGATCCAGCACATAGAGAGTGAGCGGAAGGCCGATTATAAATGTCAGGAAAATACCGATCCTGAGAGCGACCTGCCACCCGAACGATCGGCCTGAAAGAACGGCTGTCATAATCGGCGGCTCCCCCGCGCCGTCATCCTCTCACCGCGTCAGCTTCTTGTACTTCACGCGGTGAGGAATGACGCTGTCCTGGCCCAGCCGCCGCATCTTGTCCTTCTCATAATCCTGGAAATTGCCTTCGAACCATTCGACGTGACTATCGTCCTCGAAGGCGAGGATATGCGTCGCGATGCGGTCGAGGAACCAGCGATCGTGGCTGATGATGACGGCGCAGCCGGCGAAATCCTCCAGCGCCTCTTCCAGCGCGCGCAACGTATCGACGTCGAGATCGTTGGTCGGCTCGTCCAGCAGCAAAACGTTGGCGCCGGATTTGAGCATCTTGGCCAGATGCACGCGGTTGCGCTCGCCGCCCGAGAGCGAGCCGACTTTCTTCTGCTGGTCCGCGCCCTTGAAGTTGAAAGCCGAGCAGTAGCCACGCGAATTGACTTCCTTCTTGCCGAGCAGGATCTGGTCGTTGCCGCCGGAAATCTCCTCCCAGACGTTCTTCGAGCCGTCGAGCGCGTCCCGCGACTGATCGACGTAGCCGAGATGCACGCTGTCGCCGACGGTAATGCTGCCGCTGTCCGGCTTCTCCTGCCGGGTGATCATGCGGAACAGCGTCGTCTTGCCGGCGCCGTTGGGACCGATGACGCCGACGATGCCGCCCGGCGGCAGCTTGAAGGTCAGGTTATCGATCAGCAGCCGATCGCCGAAGCCCTTGGTCAGGCCCTCGAAGTCGACGACATTGTTGCCGAGCCGTTCGGCCACCGGGATGACGATCTGCGCGGTCTGGGTCTGTTTCTCGCTGGCCTTGGCCAATAGGTCCTCATAGCGCTGATAGCGCGCCTTGGACTTGGCCTGCCGCGCCTTCGGCGAAGCCGCGATCCATTCCTGCTCGCGCGCCAGCGTCTTCTGATGCGCGGCATCCTCGCGGCCTTCCTGCTCGAGCCGCTTCTGCTTCTGCTTGAGCCACGACGAATAGTTGCCCTCGTAGGGAATTCCCTTGCCGCGATCGAGTTCGAGAATCCACCCCGTGACGTTGTCGAGGAAGTAGCGGTCGTGGGTGACGATCAGGATCGCGCCCGGATAATTGCGCAGATGACCTTCGAGCCACGACACCGACTCCGCATCGAGATGGTTGGTCGGTTCGTCCAGCAGCAGCAGCTCCGGCTGGTCGAGCAGCAGGCGGCACAGCGCGACGCGGCGGCGCTCGCCGCCCGACAGCTTGGTGACGTCGGCATCGTCCGGCGGACAGCGCAGTGCGTCCATCGCCTGATCGACCTTGCTGTCGAGATCCCACAGGCCTTGCGCCTCGATCTCGTCCTGCAGTTTCGTCATCTCGTCGGCGGTTTCGTCCGAATAGTTCATCGCCAGTTCATTGTAGCGATCGAGGATCGCCTTCTGCTTGGCGACGCCCTCCATGACGTTCTCGCGCACGGACTTGGCGGGATCGAGCTGCGGCTCCTGCTCGAGATAGCCGACGCGGGCGCCTTCGGCGACCCAGGCCTCGCCGGTGTAGTCCTTGTCGAGGCCGGCCATGATCTTCAACAGAGTCGATTTGCCCGAGCCGTTGACGCCGAGCACGCCGATCTTGGCGTCCGGATAGAACGACAGGTGGATGTTATCCAGCACCTTCCGGTTCGGCGGATAGGTCTTGGACAAGCCCTGCATGAAGTAGACGAATTGGCGCGCCATCGTGATCCCTGAAAGCGTTGCAATTTTAGGGGGAGTTTGCTGACGCTGATGTAGCGGCGCGGGAGCCAAAGGGCAACCTTGGCTTAACCATCCGGAAAGCTTGACGAGATGAGTATTCTTCCCGGTCTCATTCGAACTGCATTTTAATTGTATCCACCAAGAATGGCGGGATCGAAGATCACGGCGGCCTTCAGCAGAAGCTCGCGACCTAACACGGCAGAAACGACCATGACGACCAGCGTATCGGCGTCAGCATCCCACCAGAACGAAAAACGGGATCAGCAGCGCGGGTGGCTCGATAGGATTCGCGGCTTCTGGCGCGATTTCGCTGCGACCGCTTTCAATTCCTACCGGCCCGAGCTGCACTACATGCGCGGACCCGGACCCGCCTGGCACGCCAAACACGGCCAGCATCCACCGGGCGGTTCCCGATGAACCGGCTGCGCAGCGGCGATCTCGCGTCACGTAAGGGCGTCGCGCGAACAACTATGCGCGGACCGATTGTCGACCAGGCTGCACCGAAGGCGCGTTCGATCGCCGGCGCCAGGCCGGACACCGTTCCGGAAAACTACCGACGCTATTACGTCGAGATGATCGAGGACATCGCCGCGTGGCTCAAGGGCGCGCAGGTAACAGGGCCTCGGTAGAATTGCCGCAGGGCCAAGCTCCGCCTTGGAGCCGTCCCTGCGAAGGCACAGGCTCATCCGCCGTAGGCGTCAGGCGATCTCGGAGCAGCGTGCCGACTACCGGATCGTGACCGGCGCCGGCAGCGGGGCCACGGCGGCCGGCTGAGTTCCGGGCAGGCTCGCCGTCAGCGGCGGCTGTGGAACGGGCGCTGCGTCCGACATTGGCGGCTGACCGGCAGGCTGGGTGGAAGCCGTTGTGTCCGTGTGCGGCGGACCGCCGGGGAGCACGACGACGCGGGTGCCGACCTTGACGCGATCGAACAGGTCCGAGACGTCTTCGTTGAGCATCCCGATGCAACCCGACGAGACGAACTTGCCGATCGTCGAGGGCTGGTTGGTGCCGTGGATGCGATAGACGGTCGAGCCGAGATACATCGCGCGGGCGCCGAGCGGATTGCCGGGGCCGCCGGCCATGAAGCGCGGCAGGTAAGGCTGGCGCTCGATCATTTCCGTCGGCGGATGCCAGTCGGGCCACTCGGCCTTGCGGCTGATCTTCTGCACGCCGGTCCAGGTGAATCCGTCGCGGCCGACGCGCACGCCGTAGCGGATCGCGCGATTGTTGCCGAGAACATAGTACAGGTACGTGTTCGAGGTATCGACGACGATGGTGCCTGCCGGCTCCTTGGTCGCGAACGTGACTTCCTGACGGCGCAGTCTCGGCGCCAACTGCTTTTCGCCGCCCTGATCGGCTTCGGGCTGCTCGTCCGGCGGCAGCGCCGACAACGGAGTGGGCCTGCCGTCCGCCCCAACGGGCGCCGGCGGCGCGAATCCTGCGGTCGGCCCACCCGTCGAGGCAACCGCTTCCGGTGCACGTGTCGGATACTGCGCGGGACCCGGCTGACCGTAACGCGGATCATCCGGCGACATCACCGGGCCACGCGCCATGCCGCCGTTCGGGTAGGGCGGAGCAGATGCAGGGCTGCCGTAACGAGGATCGTCCGGCGACATGATCGGACCCGGCGCAGGGAGCGCGGCAGAATCGTGCGGCGGCTGCGACTGATCCTCGGCCGAATCGAAATCAGGAAGTCCGTCCATCGCAGCCGGGCGGCCATCTTCAGCCGGATATGAGGACTCTCCAGGGTACGCGGGCGGCGATGCGGAATAGATCGTGCCCGGCGCGGGCGGATAGCCTTGGGCGGAGGCGAGCGAGGTTCCCGCTGCGCCAGCCAAAACTGTCGCAAAAACCGTCAGAATGCGCTTGATCATCATTGCCCTTGTATAAGCCCGACAAACCACCGGATCGTTAACGGCCACATCGCGCAGGATAGCGGCGCATTCAAGACAATTCCGACAAAAGCGTCCTAATTCGATCATAATTACGAATTCGCCGGCAAGCGTGACCTCTAAGCCTCACCCGTCTCGTCTTATCGGACAAAGCCGGCATTCTATGCGGCGATTTTTGGCGCACCTGTTCGGCTGTTGCGGTATTCTCGAAACGCTTGATTCGCTGGAACCGGCTGGCGCGCACATCGATCAGGCGCGTAACTCGCCGCGTTCCGATGGCTCGATCACGTCGCTCACCCGCGCGGCGATAGCGGAACCCAACATCCATGCTGCCCGGCTTGCGCTTCCTGTTCGTCGCGATCCTAATGGCCGTCTCGATGGTGGTCTTCGGCCTAGGTGCCGCAGCCCTGCTGCGGGCCACGCACGAAGAATTCGCAAGCCTGCCACTCAAGCAGATGCCTGAAGTCACATTCGGATCGCGAGAGGACACGCAACAGCCGACGCTGGCGGTGCTGCAGGTCGACACGCCCGCCGCCGGGCCGACGCCGGAGCACGCCGAAGCGCCCGTGGCGACCGCGCCAGGTGCGCAGCCGGACTCTACCGACATCGTGCTTCCTGCCGCGGATGCAGCTTCGGGCGCGACCGACAGCACCGCGTCCGCCGCTTCCCCGGCGTTGTCTGACTCCGCCGCGCCATCCGTTTCGGACACCGCGCCCGCCGCCGAAGCAGCCACGGAAAAACCATCGGAGCCGCCGCCAGTCGACACGTCGATCGAGGCAGGCGATGCCGTCAAGCCGGACATCGCGAAAGCCTATAGCGCGAACGCCGGCGCCGCAACCACCGATGTCGCAAACACCGATGTCGCAAAATCCGACGCACCCAAATCTGCAGGCGCATCCGACGTCGCCGAAACGATGACGTCGCCGTTCGGAGCGAATTTCAAGCCACCCTTGCCAGGCCACCGTCCCACGCAGATAGCCCAGGCCACCGGGAAAGCGTCATCGGTCGCCAAGCGATCATCAGCGAAGCCGACCCTCGCCAAACGCGCCCATCGCCGCCAAGTGATCCGGCAACCCGGTCGTCTGCGACCGGCAGCCCCACCCCCTGCATCGCAGCCGGCATCGCCGTTCGCGCTGGAGTGAGAGAGGTCAGGCGGGGCCGGTGGCGATCGGCGGTCCATCCTGCAATCCCCACTCCGACCACGACCCATCGTAGAGCGCGGAGCCGCGGACGCCGAGGCGATAAAGCCCGAGCGTAAGAACCGCAGCGGACACGCCGGAGCCGCAAGTCGTAACGACAGGTTTCGCGAGATCGACACCGGCGCCGGCAAAGGCGGCGCGCAGCTCGTCGAGCGGCTTCATGGTGCCGGTTTCGGCGTCGAACAGCGCGCCATATGGCAGGTTGCGGCTGCCGGGGATGTGCCCCAAACGCAAACCCGGCCTCGGCTCCGTCACGCTGCCCTCGAAGCGATTGGCGGCACGCGCATCGACGAGCTGCTCGCGACGCGATGACAGGTTGTCCACGAGCTGCGCCTTGCTGCGTACACGGGCAGGGTCGAACGCCGCCGTGAAGTGGCCTGGCTTCGGCGAGGCGGCGCCGGATTGAACGGGGCGGCCTTCCGCGCGCCATTTCTTCAGGCCGCCGTCGAGCACACGGACGTTGCCATGGCCGAAAGACAGAAACATCCACCACGCCCGCGGCGCGGCGACCCAGCCGCCGGAATC
Organism: Nitrobacter sp.; assembly: GCF_051535215.1. Lineage (NCBI taxonomy): Bacteria > Pseudomonadati > Pseudomonadota > Alphaproteobacteria > Hyphomicrobiales > Nitrobacteraceae > Nitrobacter > Nitrobacter sp. The sequence continues at coordinate 26,342 of NZ_JBPPLY010000007.1, forward strand.
ATAAATCACAACCGTATCGCCGGACGAAATCCCGAGCGCGCCGACATCGCGCGCGAACTGCGTGGCATCCGGGTACATATGCGGCAAAGTCGAGGCGTGATCGGAGATGGCGTCGACGTCGAAGAACACCGCGCCGGGAATATGCGCGGCGAGAAAATCATCGACCGGCAGCGGCAGAACGCCGGGCATCTTGAACGAGGCGTCGATGACCTTGAGCCCGGCATCGCCGAGATGCGCGGCCAGCCATTCGGTGGAAACGAGAGGATCGTCGGTGGTGGAGGTCATGGTCAGATATTCCGCTTGCACGTCATTGCCGGACATAACCGTTCGAAGAACGGCGTCGCTTCCGCTTGTCTCATGCCCCGGCAATCCATCTTCTTCTCGAAAGATCGACACGCGGGTCACAGGCGGACGGAAACGGCACTTCGCGCCTATGCCCGCATGAGGAAATTATCAATGTAACCGCCGTCATGGCCCTGCTTGTCACGGCCATCCACGTCTTTTGCGTGGACAGACGAATGCGAGGTCAGACCACGAAGGCGTGGATGGCCGTGGCAAGGCCGGGCATGACTGGATCATGTCACGCCTTCGCCTTCGGCTCGACAGTCTCGCCTGCTTCCCCCGCATCGCGCCAGGCTTTGTATCCGCCGCCGAGATGCGCGACCGGTTTCATGCCCATGTCCTGCGCGGTTTTCGCCGCCAGCGCCGAACGCCAGCCCGAAGCGCAATGAAAGATGAACTTCTTGTTCTCCTGGAAGATCGGTTTCGCATAGGGACTTTCAGGATCGATCCAGAATTCAAGCATGCCGCGCGGACAGGAAAACGAGCCGGGAATCCTGCCTTCGCGCTCGAGCTCGCGCGGATCGCGGATGTCGACGAGAACGGCATCGCCGCGTTCGACAGCCGCCTTGACGTCGGCCACGCTCATGGTCTCGATTTCCTTGTTCGCTTCCTCGAGCAACGACTTGATGCCGCGCGTGATCGTCTGGGTCATTTTTACCTCCGGCCTTTCCTTTCCCCGTGTCACGGGGAAAGCTCGGATTGGACAAACGATGCGAAGCATCCTCGCACAATCGGCGTGAAGGGCAAATCATGCTTAACGCAATGCTCCCCACGGATGTAAAGTAACCGCAACAAGTGATCTCCTGGACCTGTCGGTTTTTTCATCTAGAATTGATCTGCTGCTCGGCCTATTGCCAAACGCGATACAAGCAGGCGAACATCAAGGAAATGCCGATGAGAGCGGCATTTCAGGAGGAGCGATTTATGGGCGTTATCGTGTGGTTGATCGTCGGCGCGATCGCGGGCTGGCTGGCTGGCCTGATCGTAAAAGGCGGAGGCTTCGGGCTGATCGGAAACATCATCATCGGCATCATCGGCGCAATCGTCGCCGGCTGGATTTTGCCGCTGTTCGGAGTCCTGATCGGCGGCGGCTTCTTCGCCCAGGTCATCAATGCGGCCATCGGCGCCATCATCGTTCTCCTGGTCGTGGCGTTCATCAAACGCGCCTGACGCCAACCTCGCATTCCCCAAACGGCCGCCGACAACGGTGGCCGTTTTCCGGTGTGAGGTCCTGACTTGAAACGATAAACGCAAGCCGCTTTTCAACAACGCTCGCCAGCACCAACGTGCTTTTTCTCGGCATCGAGCAGCGACGGATGCGCTCCTGTCGCGCTCAACCCCTGCGCCGCAGTGCAATCATCATCCTTTGATCCTTGACGTAACCCAGCGGCACGCCAAGGCGCTTGACCGTTGCAACCACCTTGCCTCGGCTGTTCAGATCGCAGTTCATGTGGGTCGGCGCGATGAAAAAATCGGCGCTTTCCCAAACCTTCGCCCAGTGTAGATGGGGTCTGGCCTTCTTCAGGAACGCCGCACGCTCGCCGCAGAACGCCACGGTATAGACATGATGCGCGTCGCGGCTCGCAACCGGCTCGGTTTTGGCGAGATAGGCTTCCAACCCATCGACCGCTTCGGGCATGATCGTCGCCCAATAATCCGTCGCATAGAGCCGTGATGCACCCGCGAGCCCACCCACGAGCGGGTTATAGACAACGTATTCATAGGGGTGCAGCCGATAGAGCGTGAGCGCGTTCCAGGAAAACCCGGCGGCGATCACCGCCAGCAGGGCCGCCGCAACCGGCCGGTGCCAAGCCGCGGCCCGCGCGACCACCGTATCCAGCCCGACCCCGGCCAGCACAGCCATCGGCGGCAGCACGAACAGGAAGTGACGCAGGCCGCAGAATGCGGGGCCGTGCGCGATCGCCTCGCAGAGCAGCGGGAAGAAGGCTGCGAACGCAATCAACGCGACGTCGCGGCGGCGACGGCCCGATACCGCTTCCTGCGTGAGAGCGGGAACGGCCACGAACAGCAGCGCCAGCGCCGTTCCTGCCAGCATCAACAACGGCACCTTGATGAGAAGATAGGCCGGCACGTACCACCGCGGCACCGTGGCCATGCGATAGATATGTCCATCCAGTACCGTCGGGATGTCGTAGCCGAAATCGCCGAAGCTGATGAGCCCGCGGATCGGATTGAGCGGCGCCAGCGCCGCCCAAGGCCAGGCGACGATCATGATCGCATAGGCGATCAGGAAGGCAGGCATGAATCGCAGCAGCGATGTGGCCATGAACGATATCGCGTCACGGGGCGCATGGACGCAGTGCGCGGGCGCATTGAGCGCGATCGCGACGGGGACATAGCAAACCAGCAGGAGCGCCAGCACCTTGACGCCGAGTGCCGCGCCCGTCAGTACGCCGAAGCCTATGACATGACGAAGCCGCGGATGCGGCAGGTCGCGGGCAACCTGCGCCAGGAAGTAGATCGCGCCAGCCATCGCCGCGGCGAGCGGAATATCCTTGGTGTGGTGAAACATGGTGCCGTACCACGATCCGCACACCGCCAGCGCCACGCCCGTCAGAAATCCGGCGCGGGGACCGGCGATCAACCGCGCGGTGGCGAGCGCCGCACCGAGTCCGCCGACACCGATGGCGGCGCTCATCAGGTGCCGCAGATCAAAGATATCGAGGGAAACAATGTGGCCGAGCAGGACTGCGAGGGAATCGAACAGCCCGCCGTAGAGGTAGAGATTATATAGCGCGAAGAGCGAGCGGTCGGCGAAACCGCTGCGATAGTAGGCGACGATCAGTTCGCCATAGCGATGCTGGATCCATTCATCGTTGGTGACCGCATAGTCGCGGAATGTGGTCAGGACGAGGATCGCCAGAATGGCGAGCAGGACGAGCGAAGCGAGGTCGTACAAATCCCGCCCGGCGATCATGCGCAATCCGCGCGGCGCCCCTGACCGGTCGCCGGATGGGGCAAGCGACCGCTCGATATTCCCCACCAGATCGCGAGCCACTTCAATCATGACGGGGAGTCCTGCCGTACCGACGCGCTAGAGTCCGTTTCAACTGCGTTGAATCAGACTCGTCGTTATCCCTTTGACTGAGCGTGATCTTTTCCGAAAACCGGTTTCCACTTTTCGGGATCATGCTCTGATGCGGCAACTGACGATTTCGACGCCGCGCCCCGGCCTACGCAGGCCTTGCTTTTGCCCGGACCAGGCAATTTTGGCAAGCGGCATGGAACGAGCCGCAGCCGACAAAGACACGCTGCGCGGCCTTGTCGAACTCGAACGCGACCGCGACAGGATGGAGACCGCTTTGTGAGGGGCTATCGATGTTTTTTATCGAGTTCGTAGGCGAGACGCGCTTTTGCCTTCGGCCACTCCGCAGGAAGGATGCTGTAGACGACGGTGTCCCGCAATCCGTAAGGCGACGTTTGATGGTTGCGCAGGGTACCGGCCTGCCTGGCGCCAAGCCGCTCGATGCCGCGCCGGCTGACATGATTGAAAACGTGAGTGCGGAATTCCACCGCGACGCAGTCCAACTTTTCGAAAGCGTGCGTGAGCAGCAACAGCTTGCACTGGGTATTGACGGCCGTGCGCTGAACCCGCTTCGCATACCAGGTCGAGCCGATCTCGACGCGGCGGCTCTCGGCATCGACGTTCATGTAGGTGGTCATGCCTGCAATTCGGCCCTCGGCGTCCCGCACGGTGAACGGCAGCATGGTGCCGGAGGCTTGCAGCGACAGCCGCCGCTCGATCTCGACCCCCATTTTCTCCGGCACAGGAACGAAAGTGTACCAGAACTTCCAGATCTCGCCGTCTCTTACCGCCTCGACGAGAGGGCCACGGTGATCGTGCGCCAGCGGCTCAAGCCGCGCATAGGGCCCTTCGAGCGTGACGGGCTGTAGCCAGGACATGGTTTACTCCGCAAACTCGTACCGTTATCGCCATGGCATTGGGAGATCGCGATACATCGGCAAAACCAATTTATTTCCGGCTCCGCGTTCCGCCAGCCCTGCTCCGAGAAAAATGCGGATGTCGTCCCCGCCGAAAAACCGCCTGAACTACCTCCCGCTCTCCTTCGCGTTGTCTTTTCCGCCCTCCTTCACCGGCGGCTGCGGCTGCTTTTTCCGCGCGTCCTGAAGCTCGGCTACGGTCTTCCGCAATTCCGCGACCCTGCTCTCCAGCGCCTCGATCCGCCGGTTGGCGGCATCGATCTTCTGTCCGCTGTCGGTGACAAGTCTGCTGATGGTCCCCTGCAGGAAGTTGACGTTGCTCTGCAGGCAGCTCGTCCGCCGCTCCATTTTCTTTTCGGCGGTACAGATCTCGATACCAGGAACGTCCTGGGCCTGGGTCGCGCCGACACGCAGCACGCAGGCGGTGACAATCATCAGGACCCATGAAAGGCTTCGGCCGGTCATCTGCTCTCCGTCACGACAATGATTCGATCCGCACTTTTGCAGAACGGCACGACGAGCGCGAGAGCCGTGGGGCTGATGCGGCAATGTGCGGCGAAACCACGCCGGTCCGCGATCCGCCATATCCGGAAATGATCCACGACTTGCGTGGGGCCGCTTGCAGCGCGCTATGGAACTGCGGTTCCCCAGAAGGGGCAATCGGCTTCGGCCGCGCAAAGCCGCCGTGTGTGGCCCGGGTTCCGATAACGCCGCATTTGATTTCAAATCATCGCAAACAGATTCCGCCGCGTTAGATGCAATTAACACTGGCGGTGAAAACATTGCCGGCTGCGCAACCACTTGTCGTCGAAGCAGGCTTATCCTCGTTTTTCGTTCCGGGAAACAGGCAATGGGTTTCGACTGGCGAACCATATTTGGCCCGGCTCTCGCGGCACTGGTGGCGATCGCGTCCATCTTTGTCGAGCGCAATGTCGTTACCATTCCGGATCTAGCAGCGCTGTTTGTCTGTATCGTCGCGCTCGCAGCTTCGCTCGGAGGAACGACATCCGGCCTGATCAGCGCTGCTATCGCCCTCGCCGCCTCCACGCCCTTCCTTGCACACCACGGCACCACGCATTCCGTCTATCTTCCGCATCTGGCGCTGCTGGCCGTGACCACCGTTGGCACCGCCGTCATCACCGGGTTGCTACGGCGACGATTGAAAGACACCCTCAGATGGCGCGAGCAGCATGCGACCGCGGCTCGGCTGTCCGCCGCTCTCGACCGGATCGACATCGGCATCGTACTGCTCGACGGGGACACGCGCGCTGAATTCATCAACCGAGCCTTCCGGAATTTTTTCTCGCTCCCGGACGAGAAGGCCGACAGCAAACCGCCATTCATTGCACTCATGTACCACGGGCGCGATACCGGCGCGTATGAATTGCCCGAGGACGAACTCAACCATTTCATCGCCGAGCGCACCAAGATGATGCGTGCGGGCGACCAGACCCCGATCAACATCAAACTCAGGAACGGCGAGGTGCTGCGCTTCTGCTGCACGGCACTTCCGGACGGCGGCCGGATGCTGAGCTATACGCCGGTGACTGATCTCGTTCGTCGCACCGACGATCCGGCCGATACCGACTATTACCTGTCGCTGCGCGGTGGCGCCCATCGCTCCCAGATCAATCATCTGCGCGCGGCGGAATGAGGTAGCGATTCGGGACGCCGCGCTCAATCAGCCCTGCCCCAATTTCGCGCTGTAAAAGATCCGGCTCCCGGCTTTCACCACCAATGATTCCGGGAGTATGGTTTGTCGAACCTCGTGACCCCGGCGCGACGAGCCTCCTTGTTCATGACCCAGCAGATCGGACAGCAGAGCCAACGTCGTCTCGTCTGTTCCGGATGCGGAACGGAATTCGGGTGCGACCTGTCGGGGAACTGCTGGTGCGCCGAGGAAACGGCGCGGCTACCGATGCCGGCCCAGGGCGGCGACTGCCTGTGCCGCGATTGCCTGCGAAAGGCGGCAGCGCGCTCATCAGCGTCGGCATGATCCCGACGTTTGCGCATGCGTGAGAATGCGCCCTTTCGTGCGAGCCGGACTCGCCCCATATTGCCGGCATGGCCAACACTCCCGATCCTCCGAAACGATCCGGCAAAGCGCCGGGATCCAAGGTTCCGAAACCCAAGACCCCGAAATCGAAGGCGCATCGCCCCGAGGTGCAACCGATCGGGCCTGCGCTCGCGCAACTGCTCAATCCGGCGATCAATCGCGGCGATGCCGGCCTCGGCTCCGGTACCGGATTGCAGCCGCCGCCGGATAATTCCTGGGATCGGCGCTCCGGCGGCGAAGCCGCCGCGCATCGCGCGCGGAAATCGACGCGCGGCAAGAGCGACACGACGGCGAAGCGGGATGCCGCCATCTCACCTCCGCCCTCTGGCGGGGAGGAAATTGAGAGGGGCAAGACCGAAGAAAACAAAGCTGCGAATGAACAAGGCTTCGAGGAAGCACCGCAGGCGGTCTACGGCACATCGGCGATCATCCCGACACTCGATCCGGAACTGGCGCGCCAGCTCGGCCTGCCGACCGCGGAGGACGATGAAGAGGCCCTGGCGCGACCGCCGCGCAGCAAGATGGAAGGGCTCGGCGTCAAGGCGACCGCGGAATCGCTGGAGGCGCTGCTGCGCGACGGCCGTCCCGAGTTCAAGAAAGATGACGGCTCGCTGAAGCTCTGGACGCCGCACCGTCCGCCGCGCCCGGAAAAGAGCGAAGGCGGCGTCCGCTTCGAGATCAAGTCGGAATATGAGCCGAAAGGCGACCAGCCGCAGGCGATCCGCGAACTGGTCGAAGGCATCAACCGCAACGACCGCACCCAGGTGCTGCTCGGCGTCACCGGCTCCGGCAAGACCTACACCATGGCCAAGGTGATCGAGGCGACGCAGCGCCCGGCGCTGATCCTCGCGCCGAACAAGACGCTGGCGGCGCAGCTCTACGGCGAGTTCAAGAGCTTCTTTCCCGACAACGCGGTGGAATACTTCGTCTCGTACTACGATTACTATCAGCCGGAAGCTTACGTCCCGCGCACCGACACCTACATCGAGAAGGATTCCTCGATCAACGAACAGATCGACCGCATGCGCCACGCCGCGACCCGCGCGCTGCTGGAGCGCGACGACGTCATCATCGTGGCCTCGGTTTCATGCATCTACGGCATCGGCTCGGTCGAAACCTACACCGCGATGACGTTCGCCTTGAAACGCGGCGAGCGCATCGACCAGCGCCAGCTCATCGCCGACCTCGTGGCACTTCAGTACAAGCGCACGAGCGCCGACTTCACCCGCGGCACTTTTCGCGTGCGCGGTGACACCATCGATATTTTCCCCGCGCACTACGAGGACCGGGCCTGGCGCGTCAACCTGTTCGGCGACGAGGTCGAGAGCATCGAGGAGTTCGATCCTCTCACCGGCCACAAGCAGGACGAACTGGACTTCATCAAGGTCTATTCCAACTCCCACTATGTAACGCCGCGACCGACACTGGTGCAGGCGATCAAGAACATCAAGGTCGAGCTGAAGCAGCGGCTCGACCAGTTGCATGCGCAGGGCCGCCTGCTCGAAGCACAGCGGCTGGAGCAGCGCACCACCTTCGATCTTGAAATGATGGAGGCGACCGGAAGCTGCGCCGGCATCGAGAACTATTCGCGCTATCTCACCGGCCGCCGCCCCGGCGAGCCGCCGCCGACGCTGTTCGAATACGTCCCCGACAACGCGCTGGTGTTCGCCGACGAGAGCCACGTCAGCGTACCGCAGATCGGCGGCATGTTCCGCGGCGACTTCCGCCGCAAGGCGACGCTGGCCGAATATGGCTTCCGCCTGCCATCCTGCATGGACAACCGACCGCTGCGCTTCGAGGAATGGGACATGATGCGGCCGCAAACGGTCGCGGTCTCGGCCACGCCGGCCGCATGGGAATTGAACGAAAGCGGCGGCGTGTTCGTCGAGCAGGTGATCCGTCCCACAGGCCTGATCGATCCGCCGGTCGACATCCGCCCGGCGCGGACGCAGGTGGACGACCTCGTCGGCGAGGTGCGCGCCACCGCCGCGAAAGGCTATCGCTCGCTCGTCACCGTGCTGACCAAGCGCATGGCCGAAGACCTCACCGAATACCTGCACGAGCAGGGCATTCGCGTGCGCTACATGCACAGCGATATCGACACCATCGAGCGCATCGAGATCATTCGCGACCTGAGGCTCGGCGCATTCGACGCGCTGGTCGGCATCAACCTGCTGCGCGAGGGTCTCGACATTCCCGAATGCGCGCTGGTCGCGATCCTCGATGCGGACAAGGAAGGATTCTTACGCAGCGAGACCTCGCTGATCCAGACCATCGGCCGCGCCGCGCGCAACGTCGACGGCCGCGTCATCCTCTATGCCGATCAGGTGACGGGATCGATGCAGCGCGCCATCGCCGAGACCGACCGCCGTCGGGAAAAGCAGGTGGAATACAACGCCGCCAACGGCATCACACCGGAGAGTGTCAAGAAATCCATCGGCGATATCTTGAACAGCGTCTACGAGCGCGATCATGTGCTGGTGGAGATCGGCGACGGCGGCATCGCGGACGACGCGGTCGCCATCGGCCACAATTTCGAGGCGGTTCTCTCCGATCTGGAAACGCGGATGCGCGAGGCCGCCGCCGACCTGAATTTCGAGGAAGCGGCGCGGCTCCGCGACGAGGTGAAGCGGCTGCGCGCCACCGAGCTTGCTGTGGTGGACGATCCCACCATCAAGCAGCGCGGCGTCGCGGCGAAAGCCGGCAGCTACGCCGGCAGGAAGAAGTATGGTGACGCGGCGAATCTGCCGGCGCGGTCCTCATCCAAAATTCACAAACCCTCGCTCGACGAAATGGGCATCGCCACCTGGCACGAGGTGAAACCGACCGGCGCACGCCCGAAGCCGCGCAAACCGACGCTGGACGAAATGGGCCCCGGCACGGAAAGCCGAATCTATCAGCCGACTTCATCCCGCGAAGCAGGCCCGGAATTTGGACCTCGCCCACGTTCATCCGGCGGCGCGCCGGGTAAGCGGGGTGGATGGAAGAAGGGATGACAGACAGGCGCGGCTTGCGGGCAGGGCCGCCGCGTCGCGGCACACGGTAGAGCGTTTTCGAGCGAGTTGGAAACCGGTTCGCGTGAAGAAAACGCCTCAAAACAAAATCTAGCCTCGTATCGCATCCACGACCCGGCGTCCGACTACGCCGGCCACCCACAGCGCGCCGTAAAGCGGCGCACCGATCAGGATCAACGCAAGCGGCAGCAGACCGAGATCGCTGCCCGCCGGCCGGAGCAGAACAACGCCGGCAAATAGACCGCCGAGAGCCCATAGCGGCAGGCGCCCGATTGCTACGCCATCGTGAGCACCGGCGGCGATCGCCTGGACCAGCAGGAGCAACGGTACGCCCAGCGTCCAGAAGCGCGGCGCATCCCAGGCCTCGCGCACGAGCAGCGGCGCACCCGGCTGCGCCGGCCACAGCGCGAACGCCACCCACAAAGCAAAGCCGGAAAGCGCGAGCGGCACACCGATCAGCAGTGTCGTTACCTTTGGCGAAAAATTCTTCGACATTCAAAACCTCTCAATGACAGCGACCGGGAGACCCCCGATTGTCATTCCTCCAGCCCCCTGCTACTCACCGCCGACTTTCGCGACAATCAGGGACATGACTTCCATGGCCGACGCCGATCTCGACGTCATCATTCGCAAGCTTGCAAGGCAGCAGCACAAGAGCTTGACCGCGGCCGTGAAGGCGCGGCGCGCACGCTACCTCGCCCTCGCCGCCAAGGCGAAGGACACCGCCGGCAAGCAGCGCTTCCGTGAGATGGCGAAGCAGGCCTTCGAGGAAGGGACCGCGGCCGCGCGACGGCTGCAAATGTCGGCCGACAACGCCGCCGACAGCTACGCGCGCGCGATGCGGCGAACGGCTGATACCCTCGCGACGCGACCGCTTGCAGCACCGAAAAAAGCTTCCGCCAAAACAGCGAGATCGAAACCCGCCAAATCCTCGAAGTCCTGATCCGCTCGCGGCCCCCCACTCCTCATCCTGCCTCACCTCCTCACCCCAACCGCAAATGGCAAGCCAGCCGGAAGCCAGGACCGATTTCGGGGAATGAACGGAGCTCGCCGCAGATTGGCCGCGATGTTGTCAAAATCTGCAGTGCTGATAAGATGTTAGAGACTCGTCGTGCGGGGGGACATCCGCGCTCGCTCAACGCGAAACAGGGAACAAGCCGATGAACGCCAATCCAGCCACACCAGCCACCTCATCCGAACAGACCGAACCGAGCACGACCGAGGCCGACACCAATCTCGCCGCCGTCTCGGAAGTCGAAGCGGGCATCCGCGATTTTGTTCGCAACGACATCGCCTACCTGCGTCGGCCCGCCGCCGGGGCTCCTCCGGCCGCCGAGACGAAGCTGGAGGCGAACACGGAAGCGACCGTGAATAACGTCAATTCGCTGATCCAGCGCGTGGCCGGAACGTCGCTCGCCGAGATCGAGAATCTCGTCACCGAGCTTGAAAGCCTCCGCGACCTGCTGCATGCGGAAGGACAGCGCGTCCAGCGCGAGATCTCGGGCTATGCCCAGTTGAGTCAGGCTGCGATGAAGTCGACGCGGATGATCGCTGAGAACGTCGCGCAGTGGAAGCGCACCGCCGAGAACCTGCGGAACGACTAGCGTTCGCGCCCGCTGTAGCGTTCTCGAAGCATGTCCTCGAACCTGATTCGAGGATGGATATCGGTTCGCGTCAGGAATGCGCAAGACAAAATCCAGAGCCCTGCTTCTGATTACATCAGAAGCAGGGCTTGAGGCATTTGTCCCGCGGGGTGACGGCGTATCATTATCGTCGTCAGAGACGGACGCGCTATGGCCCGGGTTCTTCGCGGGAGCGCCATGGCTACGCACGCGTTCGAACGGAGCTAAAGCGATCGCAGGATTCAGCCTGGCGCTTCGGGATCAACGAGAAGACCATTCAACGAGAAGACCATGAGGAAGCGGCGGCTCCGTCAGGCGGTCGATAACGAGTGATGGGTCCAAGCAGCGAAGCTCCGTCCTGACATCGTCTGCGATCGCCGCTTTGCGTGTGCGGGCCGCTGCCTCCGGGCGACGTCTCGTCTCGCACTGAATGGCGTCGTCGCTCGCATCCGAGGGATCGTCGCTGACAGGTTAGGAACTCGCCGCATCCATAAAGGCGCATCACTTCAGAGCTTTTTTCGATAGTTATCGATCGTGTGATGGAATGCGGTTGCCCAACCCTGCACGCCGGACAACGGGATTATCCTCGGCCGGAAACAGAACTGGACAATTGTTCGCGCTTCATCGCACGCGTTATCCTTATCAATCATAACATACGAAATGTTGACACCCTCGGGGCGCCCCCATAGATTCAAAGAGTTTCACAAATGCCATCCCACATAGGGAGACCAACGGATTGGAGCAGAAATGCCGTTGAACTGGGCGACGCAGAAAGCGGAAATTTTAGAGCGCGTCAGTGAAACCGAATCCTATCTCCGTATTATGCTGAAGACCAAAGATGATCCTTTTCATCTGGCTGCCTGGGTCGAGCATCACTCGCGCATAGTTCCCAGGTCAGCGCTTATCATAATCGACAACATGTCTACCGACCAGAAAGTTCTGGATTTCTACAATCAAATTGACCCGGACATTTTAATCTTCCAGTACTCCGGCTTTCACAATGACCTTCATGATCACGTCCTGATGGACGCGCTTTATGACGCCGTCTACAAATCGTCAGACAGCCTGATGTTTCTCGATACTGACGAGTTTCTCGTTTGTGTCGATCCAGACGCATCGAAATGGTCGCTCGATGTGCAGGCATTGTTACAGGACAATCCCACAACTTCGGTTTTTACGTCCACGTGGATATATAACGTACCGCTCTCCTCGGACATGTTCTATCTCGGACCAAGTGCGACGAGCCTGCATAACGGCTTGATGTGGGGAAAACCCATCATCAGGAATTGGCCTAAGGGAAAGGCCGGCACTATTGGTCACAATACCCAGATTCCCCGAGAGTGTTTCGCTGGTCCGCTTTCGACCCGGCTATTTGTTAAACATATGACTCAACTTTACCCCGAGCAGCGCATCGTCACAAATGTCAATAAGCTGATTGCGAGAGGTTTTGCGAAAACGGGGGAAACGCCTGAAGAGATTGTCGCTCGCGGAACAACGGAGAAAGACAGCTATAACATCCAGCTCTATGTTTCCGAATTAAAGCAGTTGATTGCTCAGAAAAGTGTTCAACAGGCGCCGAGCAAAACGATCCCGTTGCATTCCATGCGCCTGCAGGACTCCGGAATTATCGAGTTCAACTCCAAAACCGATCAAGACGCGCTTAAATACTTCGTGCAAAACGGAGACAAGATAGCGAGAGATGTCTTGAAGTTATGATCACAATGCCTGGATCTTTAAAAAGGCGTCTATTTACTCCGGGACGACAACGCTGACTTCAACGCATCAAGACGTCTCCGGCCTTCACCTTTTGTCGGAGCAATCCACCCTCCCTCTGTGTATTCATTCCACGCATAGATCAGTATTGAGGGGAAGCTGACATTTGACTCTGACGCAACGTCACACGCGTCCCTCACGAGACTTTTTATTTCTTGATCGGAAGGAGCATCGCAGTAGTCGCCCGCTATATTCCGGCCTTTCGCCAGATTTGGTTCGTCCAAGTTGGGCCGATAATCCCATCCCAAGGAAACGGGCGGGATAAATGGAATTGAGATCGATTTTGCCGTTTTCCAATATTGACGGCTGCCATTCGCGCAATTGGAAAATGGCAGTTCATGCCCCGGTGGCATTTTCTGCGATCCACGTGGATTTCCATAGGACGTGGCCGCATCGAAGCCGAACATCGATATGAGCATTCGTGCATCGGTCGGACTGAAAGTGACGACAACGCGATACGGACTTTTTAAATTGCGTTCAGCACATTCCGACTTGAGGCGGGAGAAATACTCCTCGATCCGGTCTCTATGAGACATGCCTTGCCGAAACTCGTTATGGTTCTGCATCAGAATGTATATTACCGGCCTTCCGCTTTGAGTCTTTAGGTAGTTCCTGGAGGCAAATGCGGCGACGTGTTCGTCAACGACGTTTGAGCGGTATTTTGGATTGTTGAACATCGCAAAGCGGGCGTCGAATATCAGAGAATATTTGAGCTTGGTATCCAGTTTCTGGAATGACCTTAACGCCTGCCCCATTCCCTGCCAGTTCTGGCTAAAGTTTCCAGATCCATCTTCCGGAAAGTAATAGTTGAAGGCAAAGTAAGTTATACCACTGTTCAGGGCTTCCTTGACCTCCGTCGCAAGAGTCTTCGGATCGCTTCCGCAGATGCAGATGTCCTTGCCGTTTCCCTTCGTGAATTCGGGTAGGCGCCCTTGCCAACGAGGCTCGGCTAGTACTTTCGAATAAGGACTTCCAGGAAACCATGCGTCCCAACGAATGATTCCGATCTCCACATCTTGCTGCTGAGCCGATCTCGCGCGAAAAGGCAGCAGAGCGATAGCGCTTGATATAAGAAATTCCCGTCGTGAAAACACTTTCATAGCGTGGCACTCCGCAATTTAGTGTTTTGACCGAGCAACCCGGAAGATCCGGCATATGAAAGGAGGAGACGCTCCGCGTACTCCTTTGCGCCGTCCTGAACCGGTCAGGCTGGAATTATCGCCAGGCGAGCGGCATGGTCCATTCGTTCCAGTCCGCTGTCCGATGGTCGGGCTGATAGGGCGCGTACAACTGCTTCACCCAATAATTGAAATTCGGATGGAGCTTGACGAACTTGTAGAATGCCTCACCGAAGTTTATCGGACTGAGGCAGGCTCTATTGATCGGTCGCCGAGCTATCGCATTGATGCAGTACGACGACATACAGGCCCTGGTCTCGCTTTCGGCGACATTGCTCAGGCTTCGAAAGCTGTTCGACGAATGAAGCCGATACATGTAGCGATCGGAAGCCACATACTTCGGTTCGACAACGGTAACGGCGCGCAGGGCGAACTCCCAGTCGTGGCAGTACTTCAGATCGGACAGCAGTCCGACCTTCCGCAGCAACTCCCGGCTCAACACGAAATTTCCGGTTGAAGCAGCGACCTGCGAATCCAGAAATGCCCAGGAGAGCGGGGATCCGGTTATCCGGGCCCGGTCGACGGCGTAGCGAAGGCTCATCGGGAATTGATGGGTCGTTATCTGCTTGCCACGTTCATCGATTGGTTCAACCGCGGAAAAGCCGAAGAAATACTTTTCGTTGTCATACTGACTGGCGAATATCCGAATGCGATCCTTAGAAAAAACGTCGTCGGAATTCAGGAAGAAGATCATGTCGCCTTTCGCAAGCGACAACGCCCTGTTCCAGCTGCAGTGCGCGCCGAGGTTGAGAGGATTTCTCAGAAGCGAGCAGGACACAAAGCGCTTGGCGAAGGATTTCTTCTTGAAGAGCCGCTGCGCGATTTCAAAGCTTCTATCAGGCGAATGGTCGTCGACAACAATCAGCTCGATGTCCGGAAACGTCTGCCGATGAACGGTCTCCAGACATTCCTCGATATAGGCTTCGTGCTTGTAGCAAGCGACGACGACGCTGGCCAGCATGTGAACCCCTCTACTCAGCGTCGAACGATGATCGAATGATTGGACCTGATCAGCGCGGGGTTCCCCTCGCCCACTTCCAGGACCGCGATCTGGTATTCGCCGTCGGGTACGTCGCGGAGGAAAAAGGCAAGCTGGAAACCGAAATAACAATCCCTGCTTTTCACTTGCATATAGTCCTTGACGTCCAAGCGTTCGTGCCAGTCCACGACCAGGCAGTAACCGTTATGATCATGCTTTTCAGCATCGACGGAGAGGAGAAGCAGAAACGCTATTCTGTGCTTCGTCGCCTCGAATGTGCCGCCCGCCCATACCCATCCTCGCACGAGGACCGTCGATCGCGGATCGACCACCACCCGCTCGCTGAATTGAGAATTGATGTTCTCGATAACGAGCAGCGATTCCGGCGGGTTCTCGGACGCGCCTTGAGCCTCGACGGGAATACCGCTGCGTATATGCTGCAATCCCGAATAAATCATCTCCGATCGATGAAGGGTAGCGAGCAGTTGAACATGAGTGGCCGCTTCTCTTACCGCCACCTCAAGCTCCTGCCGGCTCAGGCAGTCCAGCAGATCCGGATTTGAGCGAACCTGGCTCGAGATCGGTTCGGAGGATGAAACTCGTCTTACCGCCTCCAGAAATGCTCGCCCGTAACGCGAGTCCGGTTCCAGATGAGCTCCCTCGGCCCATTCGTTCCAGGAGTTGATGAAGACGATCGGATCGGCAAATTGGCTTCTTCTTGCCCGACCTGCGGCATCCCGCAGCCATACTTCAAACGCCTCCGGACTCGACCTGTTGAAGATGTGCGCGCGCGAACCCTTGCGAGGCGTGTTGTCCCAGCGCGGCATGACGGCCGGGAAGTAGGGGAAATCGTACGTCTTGCCCAACGACGAGCGCACAGCATCGACATAGTCGTAAACCTTTCCCGTAAAGCTCGGCGGGGCGCCCAGTTCCGGGAGCGGCTGCTCCATCGTCGAAACGGTATGCGGCGGAAACTCCACCGCCGCATCACAATTGAGGTCGCGCGGATCGAACTCTCCGAACGTCATGGCGTTGCAGATCAGAATCTCTCCGATTCCCAATTCCTTTGCTCTCTCACGCCAGATCTCGAACAGACGCTGCCTGTCCGGCAAGAGCGAAGGCCGATAAATGAGGATGATCTTGCGGCCATCCACCGTAATGTAACGTTCATCGAGCAGAAGCTTCGCCATATCATCGATAAAGCGAACATCGTCATCCAGCGAATGATTTTGCCCGAGAAGCACCTCCGCATCTGAGCCGTCCCAACGGCGCGACCAGTTCTCGTTCGCCCAGCATATGCAGAACGGCAGATCCGGTTCTCCGTCCTCCAGAAGGAGCTCCAGCGGTCTTTCGAGAAGCCTGCGCCCCTGAAACCAGTAAACGTAGTAGCAGAAGCCGTGGATGCCGTAGCGGCGCGCCAATTCGGCTTGTTGCCGGCGGGTCTCCTTCAATCTTACGTCGTAGAAGCCGAGGTCGGCCGGCAGCCAGGGAGATTGATGCGTGGGAAACTGCGGACGCATGCGAGCGATATTTGTCCATTCGGAAAAGCCGGGGCCCCACCACCGGTCGTTCTCCGCGAACGAGTGGAATTGCGGAAGATAGAAACAGACATGGCGCACCTGTTTCCCGGCAGGGTCCGGCGCTGCCGGGGCTGTCTTGTTGTTGTTCGGAATCAGCAGGTCGGAGCAGTCATCGCTCGAGAATCCCAGCGCAACGACCAGTTCGTCGGGGGCGATGTTGTCAAAGAGCGGAATCTCGAAAAATTCACCGTCGTCCAGGCTGACGCGAAGATATATCTGCGGCTGGCTTCGCTCCACCAAAGTGTGTCTGAGAGCGCGCGCCAAACGTCGACGTGCGCCAACGGTCGCCAAATCGATGCGGAAGCCGGGCCGGCCGATCGTTTTTCTCGAACCAATCGCAGCGGGAGCCGCGCGATCGGTCTTCGTTTCTTCGATCGCATGGGATCCGACAAAGAGAGAAAGAGAGACGGATGCCGTGAGCGATCTGGCATCGACGATCCAGCCCGAAATTCCCCGGCCGGAATATTCGAGTATCGCGCCACGCAGACGCGCGCCGGAGTCCAGATCGCTCAAGTCCGGATCAAGAAACACGCTTTGAAGATTTTCCTCTTGCGAAATAGGATTGGCGACGGGCCGCATGCCCTTCGCATTCCTGACATCGCGCTCCGCAATCTTATTCATCATACTCCGATCCCCTGCCCTCGGACCCATCAGATCACGATGATTTTCGGATCGAATCGACCCAGAATCGTCGGCGTGATCAATTCCCATATTTTAAGAAGCGGGATGCTGGAGGAATATCGCTGCACGCTCTTCCTCATCCGCTCTCACTCAGCTTCCCATCACGGTTACCGGTTCGAAGACATCCACTCGCATCTCGCGAGTGCTTCGTTCTCGGCAATAAACACAATGCTGCACCAAACCTTCAGCAATCCGGCCGCCGAGCGATGCTCAACTATCGACCAGCGCCACGCCGATTGCGTTTAGACGACGCACGGCTACTTCGTTGTTTTTACGCGCTGCCTGCTGGTACCAGTGCGCCGCCGCGTCGCGGTCTTGCGCAATGCCGCTTCCCGACATCAGCGCATCGCCGAGCGCAACTTGCGCTTCCGCCATGTCCTGCTCGGCCGCCTTCCTGAACCATTCGGCCGCCTTTTCAGGATCTGCCTCGCATCCCTGCCCTTTTCCAAGCATCACCGCGAAATTGAATTGCGCGACCTTGTGTCCCTGGCGCGCCGCCGCTTCGTACCAACTCGCACCCTGGGCCACATCCTTGGCCACGCCCGCACCGGTGCAATACATCACCGCGAGATGAAACTGCGCGCCCGCATGGCCGGCCTGTGCGGCTTCGGTCATCCACGCCGCCGCGGCTTTCGTATCGCTGATGGCGCTCTCCTGATCGAGATACAGCAGCGCCAATGTGTATTGAGCATCGATATGACCGACGCCAGCGGCGCGAGTGAACCACGAAACGGCAGCTTCGGCATTCGCAGGTCCCCCGAACCTCCCCATTTCCAAAATACCGAGTTGAAACGCAGCCGGCGCATGACCGGTTTCAGCCGCCTCGCTCAACAGCGAGCGCACCTGTTCAAGCCGTTCAGTCGGCCCTTCTTCTTGATGGAGCAGGAAAAGCGCATAGGACAGCTTGGCATCCGGATCCCCGCCCGCGGCTGCCTTGCTGAGCCACTCTCCCGCGCGCTTGTGATCGCGCGGGACTCCATTGCCCGCCGAATACAGCTTGCCGAGTTGCAACTGCGCGGCGCGGATGCCGCCTTCGGACGCACGCTCGAACCACTCGATAGCGGCTTTCACGTTGCGTTCAACGCCGGAGCCGTTGAGATAGAAGATGGCGATGTTGAACGCGGCGGTCGCATGGCCATTGCCGGCCGCGCGCTCGAACCATTTCGCAGCCTGACGGATATTCGGACCGACGCCAGTGCCTGTCGCGTAGAAGCGGCCCATGAAAAACTGCGCCTGCACGTCTCCGCGCTCGGCAGCCTTTTCGTACCAGACGGCCGCTTCCCTCAAATCCGGCTCGGCACCTGCGCCGTGCGAATAGAAATCGGCCAAGGCCTGGATTGCGGGAAAGTAGTCCTTGCGCGCCGCCTTGCGCAGCGCGGTTTCGGCCCGGTCGACATCCTTCGCGACGCCATGACCTGCCAGACGCAGCAGACCGATATTGTAGAGCGCGATCGCATCATCATGCTTGGCCGCGTTATGGAACAGGCGAGCGGCTTCCGTCGGAGCCTCCGGCATACCCGTTCCTTTCAGGTTCATGAACGCAAGCGCAACCTGCGCTCTGACATGATCCCGTTCGGCCGCCTTGCGATACCAGACCGCCGCCTGTTCGAAATCGACGGGAACACCCTTGCCCTGATAATAGACGTCGCCCAGCGCGAATTCCGCGGCCGCGCAGTTCTGATCCGCCCCGGCCAGATACCATCCGAGCGCCGCACCTAAATCCTTCTCGCAGCCGAGTCCCTCGCAGTACATGTTGCCGAGGACGGTCTGTGCTTCTGCTTTACCTCTCTCCGCAGCGGCCGAGATCCAGCCGAAGGCCGCCTCGACATCCCTTTCAACGATCGTTCCATACGGAAATACAAGATGGTGGATATCCGACGCTTTTTCGCCCAGCCGAACGGCGGAAGATCTGCGCCAGGTTTCGTGGCGATAGGGACCGAGCAGCGGCTTGTCCCCATGCAGAAAGATCAGGCCAAGTTGAAACTGCGCTTCGACATTGCCCAACCGAGCCGCCCACTCGTACCAGGCTACGGCATCCGGCACGCTCCTGACGACACCCTCGCCTTTCACATAAAGCGTGCCTATTCGGTAGCCCGCTTCGGCCTCGCCGGCCTCTGATGCCAGCTTCCAGCACCCGATCGCTTCGAGGTATTTACCGCGCTCATACGCAGCCACCCCCTGCTCCAAAGGACCAGGGCGCGACGTTGCGGACGCTGGACGAATCCAATCCAGAAGCGATCGCGGCGAAAGCATCATGGTTCACGCATAGCCTCATGAATGCCCTTCAGCATTCCACCGAGCAGATACATCGCGGCAGAACGAGTGCCGACATTGATATCCCCTTGAAGGGTCATGCCCGGAATCAGGCGGAAGTTGCTCGGCACGTCCTTGAAATTATACGCGTCCACCGAGCAGCGCGCCTTGTAGTAGGTGTAATCGAGCGGCTTGCCGTCATCGTCCGTCGTGAACGCGCCCTCGCTGATCCAGCGCACATTTCCGGCCGCCGTACCGTGCTCCGCCGCATTGAAGGCGTCGACCTTGATAGTGCAGGGATCACCAGCCCGGATGAATCCGACATCGCGCGAGGAAATCCTGATTTCCGCTTCGAGCTTGGTGTCGATCGGCATCAGCGTGATGAAAGGATCTCCCGGCTTGAGCACCGAGCCGACCGAAAGCCTTGCCATGGTCAGCACAACCGAGGGTTCGGCAGCGGTCCAGCGCACCAGGTTCTGATGCTTGAGCGCCTTCTCGTAGGTCGCTTTCGCTTCGTCGAGCTTGTTGCGCGTCGTCACCAGATCCTGGCTCAATTGCGCGAACCATTGCTGTTTGAAGGCGTCGCGATCGGCAATGACCGAGCCCAGCGTATTCTGCGCCACGATCAGGCCATTGTGCGTATTCTCCAGTGTCCGCAGCAATTCCAGCCGGGCATCCTGGGAAACGTACATGTTGAGCTGAGATCCCGTGCCGTGCTCCGCGAGAGTCGTGCGCATCTTCTCGATTTTTTCAAGAACATCATCGCGTTGCCGATATCGGGCGTCGTCGCCACGAAGCTTTTCGATCGTCGCCTGGGTCTCCTTGATCTTCGATTCAAAACTGTTGATTTGGGCGTTGTACTGAGCCACGCGCTGCCCATAGAGCGCCTTCTGCAGGGCCGCATATTTCTGGAAGTCCGGATCCGACTTGTCAGCAAATACGGGCGGCTTCTGGTTCAACTCGGCCTCGTCACGCGCGACCTGCGCCTCAAGGCTTGCCATCTGCAACTTCGCCTGCGTCAAGTCGGCGGAGGTGAAGGTCGCATCGAGCGTGGCGAGCAACTGCCCCGTCTGAACCTGCTCGCCCTCGCGCACGTTAATTGTCTTGATGATCGATGGATCCAGCGCCTGCAGGACATTGATATGACCGGCCGGCACGATATTGCCGGTCACGCTGGTGATGACGCGGTCGATCCGCGTCAGGCATAGAATTGCGACAATCGAAACAAGAAGCGCGGAAAGCACGAACAGCGTGGCGCGCGCGGCGAGTGGTTCGGCCGCCTCCCGGATTGCGTCCGTCTCCGACTGGAATTGGCGAACGGTGGCGAGCGACGCCTGGCTATGGGACAAGGGTCGGGCTCCGGAGTTTCGGCTTGTCGCTACGGACCGCGGGCACGAGATGGGTGTTCTGCTGATACCAGAGCGAACTGTAGATATCGTTCCGCTCCAGCAACTCCGTGTGGCGCCCGATATCGTCGACCACTCCCCGGTCGAGCACGAGGATAGCGTCCGCCGCCGTCAGCGACGACAACCGGTGAGAAATAATGATCAGCGTCCGGCCATTCGCTATTCGCGTAATGTTGCCGTTCACGATGGCCTCGCTGTCGGCGTCGAGCGCGCTCGTGGCCTCGTCAAGAATGAGAATCGGCGGATCGACGATCAGCGCTCGCGCGATTGCGAGACGCTGCCGCTGTCCTCCGGAGAGATTGGGCGATCCTTCATAGACACGGGTTTCATAACCGCGCGGCAGCTTGTCGATGAACTCCTCCGCGCCCGCCATTCGCGCCGCCTTGACGACATCATCGAAAGTGGCGTCCGGCACGGCCGCGCAGATGTTCTCGCGTATCGTCCCGCTAAAAAGAAAATTTTCCTGCAAAACGATGCCGACGTTCCTGCGCAGATGATCGACATCGTATTCGCGAACGTCGATCCCGTCGATCTTGATCAGTCCGTCGTAATCGGAATGCAATCGCTGCAGGAGTCGCGTGATCGTGGTCTTTCCGGAACCGCTCTTGCCCATCACGCCGAGCGTCGTTCCCCGGGTTACCTCAAAGGAAACGCCATTCAGCGTCGGCGAGACTGCGCCCTTATATCTGAAGGTGACGTTTGAAAATTCCACCCTGCCCTCGATCGGCGAGCGGACGCCATGCCCGGAACGCCCCTCCTCGGCCGGCTGGTTCACGAGGTTGCTGACGGTCGCGACCGCGCTCCGCGCTTCATCATATTGATTGATCAACTGGGCCATCTGCATCAACGGGGCCGACACCCGCTGCGACAGCATCAGGAATGCAAACAACGCCCCGATAAAAACGGGATCGCTGTTGGTCAGCGCGAGATACACGCCGACCGCATAAGAACCGCTCACCGCAAGCCGCTCCAGCGGACGCACCACCGCCTGGATCGCATTTCCCGTCATTCCCTCCGCGAACCGCGCCTTGGCGACCCGTGCAACCAGCACGTCCCACAAATGGCGCTGCCGCGAATCGAGTGCGAGCGATTTCACCGTCCGGATGCCGTTGAGCGTTTGGACCAGAAACGCGCCCTGTTCGCCTTCCGCGACCAGGACGGCATGCGACGCCTTGCGATAGGTCGGAAGCATCAGGATCAACCATCCGACGATCATCCCCGACAACGCCAGGACAACCAGGGTCATGACCGGGCTGAAGAAGAACATGACGGGCAGGAAGAAAAACAGCGTCGTCGAATCCAGCAGCGTGCCGAACAACTGGCCCATCAAAAACGAGCGAATACGGAACACTTCCCGGATGTCGCGCGCGACGAGGCCGACCGCGGTCTGCTCGAAATAGTCGATGGGAAGATTGAGCACTTTTTCGAAAACGTAGGTGGACAGCTTGACATCGAGCCTGGTCGTCAGGTGATGAACAAGGATTTGCCTGAGGAACGCGAACATCGCTTCGAAAGCGATGAGGACCAGCATCGCGAGGCAAAGCACATAGAAGGTATTGTACGCGTGATAGAAGATCACCTTGTCCGACAGCAGGCGCCAGAACATGATGGGCGCGAGGCCGAGAAATCCGAGAACCAGCGCGGCGATCGCCACGTCCCGGACGATGCGCCGCTCGCGAAATATCAATGCCGTAACCAGACCGAAACTGAAGGGCTGGGATTCGTCCGATATATCGTAGTTGCGCTTGGCTAGAATGACGTCCCCGGACCAGATATCCTCGAAACGCGGCCGATCGATCACGAGCAGCGCGTCTTCCGCCGCATTCGGGTCTCTCAGCGCAATGCGGGTATTGTTGGCGTCGCCATCGACGCGCAACAACACCATGTAGCTTCCGTTGCGCAGACCAACGATGGCCGGAAGCGCCTTTTTCAGATGAGAAAGTCCGTCCCAATCGAGTTGAACGTGCTTCGATCGCATGCCTGCCTTTTCGGCGCAGCGGACAAGCCGGCCGGGAAGCACCTCCTCGCCGCTGAGAAGGTTGTCCTTGATAAGCTGAGTCGAGGTGAGATGCAGGCCGTGCTGTCGTGCGACGATGACCAGACATTCGAGTCCGGACGGAAGCAACGGATCGATATCGGCATTCTCGGCGACGGATTGCGCGATCATGAAAGTCCGGTCTGTCTGTTATTGCTCATCAGAGCGTATCATTCCGGATTGAATGATAACACGCCCATATCGATAACATTAGATACAATAAAAGTGACGGAAACACGAACATTTGGCGGCCGGCGCCGCCGCGATAAATCCGCAATCCTCGACGGCCGGGGGCGTAACGGAACTAGGCTGTCACTTCTTCCTGAAAGTTGAAGCCGCTTCCTAACAATGTCCTCTTGATGGCTGCGTCATCCGCCTCGGGCATCAGCGCCAGGGCACAGACCTCAAAATTTTCCGTCGCCACCGAGATGGTGGGAAAGCCCGCCATCAACAGCAGATTGCCGAGGCGCTCGGCCGTAAATCCGGTGCGATGGGCCATATGCATGTGGCCTTCCTCGATCGCACGGGAATGGCCGTAAAGCATGTCGAGGGGCCTGATGGGACCGGCCGGAGATTGATAGGCGACGGCCGCAATACCTTGCTCGACGATGAAATGAGCTACGGCCTCGAGATCCGGCGTCATCAGCAGGGCAAACCCGTCCTCCTTCAGAATCCGATGGAACTGGCGCAGCGTGGGAAAAACATCGTGGGCATAGAGGTGTTCCAGGACGTGCGATGACCAAATCACGTCGAACGACTGCGGTTCGAAGGATTTCTCGAGTTCGAGGACCGAACCAACGACATCCGGTTGGACGCCGGGATCGATGTCAAACCGGACCTCTTTCAACTCTTGCTCATGGATCATGTGAGCAATTCGCCGCGCCGGTCCAGGTCCGGAGCCCGCATTGAGCAAGTGCTTGATACCGGACAAGATCGGCTCCTAACATCCCGATTGGAGCTATCGGAAAGCGGGTTGAACGAGACGGCTCCGGGGCCGACTACAATCACCCTATCGATGTGGCCTCACAAAGGCATGATTGCCTATCGAAGCTTTTCCATATCACTAACATCGAGTCTACAGAACCTCTCAAAAGCAAAAGCCCCGCCGGGAGAAGCGGGGCTTTCGCAAATGTTGCGTCTTTAGCGGCCGAATTACGAAAGCTTCGGCAGGGTGACGATCTGGTCGCTGAAGTGAAGTTCCTCAACTCCGCTGACCGCAATCGTCTGGTGATCGCTGAAGTGGAGCGTGTAAGTGTTGGTGCTCGAATCGGGATCAATCTTGGTTAGGTCAAAGATCGAGCGATCGGCAAAGTCGACGGTGTCTTTGCCGCCACCCCCGAAGATCGTATCGTTGCCGTGGTGCGTCTGGATATGGAAGGTGTCATTGCCGGCACCGCCCTCCAGCGTGGAGTTAGCGCCATGAGCGCCGCCATCACGCAGCCAGATCTGGTCGTTGCCGGCACCGCCCTGCATGACGTCGCCCTGCACGCCGACCAGCGTGTCGTTTCCAGCGCCGCCGAGAAGCGTGCTGTGCCCGCCCGTGTTGCCGCCGCCGCCGTGGAGGTTATTGTCCGCACTGGCAAGATGCGTATGACCGCCCGTACCGCCGTGAGGGTGACCATGACCGCCGTGGTGCGAGTGACCACCCGCGTTGGCATCGTGCGAATGACCGCCGCCTCCGCCTGAGGCCAGCGCGCCCGACACAAGATAGTCATTGCCCCCGCCGCCATCCAGCGTGTCGTTACCGGTGCCGCCGAAAATGCTGTCATTACCGGCACCACCGAACAGCGAACTGTCACCGTGACCTCCGCGGATCACGTCGTTGCCGCTGCCGCCATAGACAGTATCGTTGCCGCTGTCGTGCAGGTTGATGGTGTCGGACCCTCTGCCGGCCGCGACGAATATGTCGTTGTCACCGCCGGTCACATTCAGCCGGGCGCTGTGATCGTCCAGAATGATCGCCTTCAGGTTGGGATTAGTCTGGACATTCGTCGACTGCGACACGTCCAAAATCTGAACGATCGGCGGAACCGGTCCGCCGTGAAATGGTCCGGACTCCAACCATCCCCTTGTGCCATCCTCATTCTCATGGAAGACGCCGCTTTGTTCGAGCGAGTCGATCAGCGCTGATCTTACGCCCGCTTCGATATTTCCGTTATGCTGGACGAAATGATCCAGCTCGGTCTTCGTCAGGTAGGAAATGGCCATGGTACCCTCTGACTGGAATCCCAAGATCTGTAGCGAAGCAGATACCCCGGTCGACGCCAATCGACGCTAATATGCTGCGGCTCGAAGGTGCTCTATGCTTGAACCAGGAATTGATCCGCGCCGAATGCATCATCACGTTATATGTTATGATGCACCGCGATATTTGTTATGTTAGTTGTGTGATGCCGCCTGAGTCAAGGGGTCAAATTCACGGGCTGTTAACATACATTTTACTCTTATCGTCCGCTACAGCCGGTCCTGACCGCCTCCGAGGCCACTTAACAAGGGATTTCAGGGCGTTTGGGCCGGTTCCTCGTCGTTTCGGAACTGTCATTCGCAATTCGCCGTCGAAGCATGCGTTAGAATATCGATCCGGGAGCAGATTCCACGCCGTTCTCGATTGTGATTGTCAGTTAAGGAATGGTAATGCCGTCGGGCTTTATTGCCCGGAAATGTGAGATTTCGTTACTGTGGCGCCCATATGAGCTTTTCCGGATCGATGCGGAGGATTATCACCGTTACCCAGCGCAAAGGCGGTGTCGGCAAAACCACGATTGCGGTCTGCGCCGCTGCAGCCCTCGCACGCCGCGGCCATCAGGTCGCGCTAGTCGACAGCGATCCTCAACGCTCTGCTTCACAATGGGCGGAGCCGGGCAATCTTGAATTCCCCGTTTATGAAATGGCTTTGGAGCAAACGTCGGTGTCCGCCTGGGCCCAGGAGGTGCGCAGCATTCAAGCCGGCGTGGTGGTCATCGATACGGCTCCAAATGCGCGCGAGATGGGCGCCTCGATCGCGCTGGCCAATCTGATCCTGGTGCCCTGCACGCCGTCCGGTCTTGATCTCGACGCGACGCTGCAGACCCTTGCGATCATCGACGCAGCGCGGAAACACCGGCGAGATCGAATCAAGGTGATCCTCGTGCCCAACAGACTAGACCGCCGCACGCTCGAAGGGCGGCAACTGATCGACGAATTGAGCGGGTTCGGCGAAATCGTCGCGCCGTCGATCGCCGCCCGCGCCGCCTTCGTCCGCTGCTTCACCAACGGTCAGTCGGTTACAAGCTTCATGCCGGGGGATGCGGCCGACCAGGAAATCCAGCAGCTCGCGGATACGATCGAACGGGCTGAGCGGGAGGAATAGAGCAAACCCGATCGCTTCAGCTCGATGAGGTTATCTGGACTCAGCAGGACCAAGCAAAGTGGGGATCACGTTTTGCGTGCCTGATGGACGGGATGAGGCTGTTACCGCGGCTTCCTCCAGCCTCATTTTCTCGAGCAAGAGATCCGTCACTATCTTTCGGAGCCGCTGATTCTCGAGCTTGAGCTCTTCCAGAACATAGCGCATCTGGTCCATCGCCGGCGAGCCGGCGAGCGCCTTGCGGTCCTGATCATTGGCGTGATTCCGGGGGACGTCTGATTCCGGCCTGGGCAAGGGAAGCTTCCGCCACCGATGCAGCGTCATCACGCTCACCCCGAGCGCCTTGCAAACGTCCACCTGGGAATTGCCAGCGCGAGCCAGTTCGTCCGCCCGGGCCAGCTTCAAAAGAATTTCCTCGTGCGAATGCTTCTTCATCTTACCGTCCAAATGCGCTCGGTTCATCGTCCATTAACGACTCGCCTAAGCCGACGCCAGAACCAATGTAAATCAGAACCAATGTAAATATTGTTGGAAATAACGCCACAACAGAAATTTATTGGTAATTCAGCATTGCCCCAATGTCGATCATCATCCGGTATCCGCGCAAGTTAGCCATTGGTGTTAGTTGCAATGCAACGTAATTTGCAGGCAACCACTGGCCAACCTCGACGCGGTCCGATCGACAGACGTCTTTAACATCGGCCGCTTTATCATCTCCGCCATTATTATAAGACGAACACATAAAATACTGCTTTTTAACAAAATATCAAATCCAAGCCAGTTGTGGGTCGCTAATCCGGTGCGGATCCGATTTTTCAACGTCGCACGGAGGATCTGTACGCTTTCAAATCCGCAAAATGCGTTTGCGGGCCCCGCTGCCACTCAGACAGCGGACTGTTACGCCCGTTTCTACCGAGCCGGTTTGTCCGATCCGAGCGGCGACGAACCGATTCGCGATCTTTTGTTCGTCATGCGACCATAGGTGAACCGCGGTCAGACCGTAATTTTTACCTTTTTTTAACGTTAACTTGTCGCCATCAACCGCTCACCGTGTGCTCGTCGGTTCCTGACGCAATTGGCTCCCGCAGCAGCGCCAGGCTACGCAACACATGGCCCAGCCTCAAACGCTAAAATTTGACATTGCGACAGCAGGCAATGCGCCACGGGCACAGGGACGAGACCGATGGTCGCATCCATGAGGTTCGACTGGCAGATACGCGACCTCAGCACAGTCGATGTTCAGTCGCTCATGGCGGATTTTCTGTTCTGCCAGAATCAGCGCCTGAGAGGGATCATCTGATTGAACATCGATCTGCCGCTGAAGACACTTGAAATTATGCCCGTCCGAATTCAGCAGGTTCTTGTAGAAAGAGACGCGATAGTCGTTCATCGGAAACTCCTCGTCTTTCTGAATGGTGGCCGGGTGAACCGCAGTGCCCTCAAGCCTCCATGGCGGACAACCGCCGCCGGTTACGCAACGCGATCTGGCGAGCGCTCGAGAACATCAGGACGCCATCATCACTGAGTTGCGAAAGCGCCCGTGAGACGGTTTCCAGCGTCAGACCGAGATAATCGCCAATATCGCGACGACACATCGGGAGTGCCATCATGCCGGCCTTGGCGAGCCGGCGGTCCATTTCCAGGAGGAAAGTGGCCACCCGCTCCATCGCAGTCTTACGGCCAAGAAGCAGCATATGATCTTCGGCGTGCCGGAGATCGCTTGCCGTCAATGTCCAGAGATTGCGGGCAACCTGGACGTTCGATGCTGCGGCCTTCTCGAGGCTGCGGCGAGACACGAGGCGGACGGTGGTATCGACGATCGCCTCGGCAGTGAGGCGGTGCTCCGAACCGGGGTCGAGACCAAAAATGTCGCCCGGCAGGTGGAACGCGCCGATCTGCCTTCGCCCGTCGCTCAGGAGTTTATAGGTGCGCACTGCACCGCAGATAATCTGGTAAAGATATTCGGAAGGCTCGCCCTCACCGTAAATTTCCTCCTCTTTCTTGTAGGAAAATTCGCTCGCGACCACTCCTGAGCAACGAGCGATGGCACTGAATTGATCGGCTGGTTCAGTCGCCATGACATGCGAGATGTTGAGAGCCTTGGCAGTCGGGGGAGCGATCGTCTGGGTATGCATGTCATCATCTCCTCGGTGCGGATGGTTTGGTTTACCCGAGACGTAGACGCCGGAATATTTCGGTCGATATCCTAAGGGGAGCCTCCTAGGGGCTTCTACGGAGGTGCCGGAGATGTTCCATCACATCAGGCGGACGTCGCCCCGATATTTCGGCACTCCGTCGGCGTATGTCGCAATCCTTCCCAAGGTCTTCCTGCCCACTCCGGATCGTGCGTGTCGAGCGTGAAACTCGCGCGCGTGTCGATCGCCGAAACCTGCCGAACTAAGATCGACCTTGATCAAAATCAACGTGCGGCGCGACGGACCGGCTCTTATCGAACGACAGGCAATTATCGGATCGGATCATTCCAATGAAAGCGCTCGTCTACCATGGACCCGGGCACAAAACGCTCGAAGATCGTCCCAAGCCGCAAATCCAGTCTGCGGGAGATGCCATCGTCAAGATGGTGAAGACGACGATCTGCGGCACGGACCTGCATATCCTGAAAGGCGACGTGCCAACCTGCGCGCCGGGCCGCATCCTCGGGCACGAAGGTGTCGGGATCGTCGATGCAGTGGGCGCCGGTGTCACGACCTTCAAACCGGGAGACCATGTCCTGGTTTCCTGCATTTCCTCCTGCGGCAAATGCGAATACTGCCGCCGAGGTCTCTACTCCCATTGCACCACCGGCGGCTGGATTCTCGGCAACGAAATCGATGGGACACAAGCGGAATATGTTCGGACCCCGCATGCCGATACCAGCCTTTATCACATCCCGGCTGATGCCGATGAAGAAGCGCTCGTCATGTTGAGCGATATTCTGCCGACCGGCTTCGAATGCGGCGTCCTGAACGGCAAGGTGGCGCCCGGATCGACCGTCGCGATCGTCGGCTCCGGGCCGATCGGTCTTGCCGCATTGCTGACAGCGCAGTTCTATTCTCCGGCTGAACTCATCATGATCGATCTGGATAACAAACGTCTCGAGGTCGCCAAGATATTCGGCGCGACACATACGATTAACAGCGCGAGTGGAAGGGCTGCCGACGAAGTGAAAGCATTGACGGGCGGCAAAGGCGTCGATACGGCGATCGAAGCCGTCGGCGTTCCTGCCACCTTCGTGCTGTGCCAGGACATCGTCGCCCCCGGCGGCACCATCGCCAACATCGGCGTGCACGGCAGCAAGGTCGACTTGCATCTCGAGCGATTATGGTCGCACAACGTCTCAATTACGACCAGACTGGTCGATACGGTCACGACCCCGATGCTTCTCAAGACGGTCCGATCAAATAAGGTCAATCCCGCCAAATTGATTACCCATCGCTTTCTCCTCGACCAGATTCTTGAAGCGTACGATACATTCAGCCGCGCTTCCGATACCGGCGCGCTGAAAGTGATCATCGCGGCCTAGAGTCTGTCCGCTTTTGACGAAATCAAAAGCGATCTTCCCGCGTAGTCAGCACCCCACGAAGGCCGCCTCGCGCCTCGAAATGACGCGCAACTCAGCCGCGGAGACGACGCCTAATGCGACAAGAAAACTGGAACCGTCATCGCAGACAGTATTCCGCGTGTCGCTCCGCCAAGCACGAATTCGCGGAGGCGGGAATGTCCGTAGCCGCCCATCACGAGCATGCTCGCCGAACTGTCGGCAACATGCGACAGTATGACGTTCGGCACATCGATATCCGCGGCGGGCGTTCTTCTCACCTCGATTTTGATATCGTGACGGGCCAGATGCCGGCCGATCTCAACTCCGCCGATAAGGTTCTCGTTAGCGGTCTTCTCGTTTTCGACGATGAACAATTCGACGGCATTGGCTTTTCTCAACAACGGCAACGCATCATTGATGGCACGCACCGCGGCGCGGCTTCCATCCCAACAGCACACGACCCGGTCGAGCTCCAACCCCTTCTGCTGGATGTAGGGAACGACGATAAGCGGCCGGCCGGAATCAAACAGCGTCGCTTCGATTAAATCGCTGTTGTTGATGCCACTATAGTCGTCCGATTGCATGATGATGCTTAGATCGAAACATCGTGCCATCTCCGAAAACGTTCCGGGCGGCCCGAATTCAGTCTGCAGGACAAGCCGTGGCTCAGCCGACAGACCGCTACGCTTCATAGCGGCCTCAAAGCGGTCGATTGTGCCACGCGCCGCTGTCTCGCTTTCGGCAAAAAGGTCGGCGAGAACGCCTGCGGGGAAATTTGGAACGATATAGCTCGGAATACTCGCCGCAAAAGCGAAAGAGACTCCGGTCAGATGCGCGGCAAACATTTCGGCTGTCGAAGCGGCAAAGTCGCGAACGACATCCCGTGACGGATCGCGCTCCAGATGGAGAATGATGTCCTTGATCATACGAATTCTCCCAACGGATATAATTCAAGAAACAAAATATAATAGTGATGCCAAATCGAATTGACGTACTTCAAGGCGAAAACGCACGTCTCTGAACGTCGGTGCCTTGACTCAGGTCAACGAAACTCGAACACGCCCTGCTAGGAAGGTATCGCCGTATTCAACCTTTTATGCAGGAGGCGACAATGCGCATTGCTAACTCCTCGTTGCTTCTGGCGCTGTCCATGATTTTCACTTTGGGAGCGGTCCAGCGCATGGAAGCCGGGAACGTCGAACAGGGGCGGCGCTTGGCGCTGCTTTATTGTTCGGAGTGCCACGCAATCGACAAGGTCAGTCCCAGCCCGCTTCGGGTTGCGCCGCCGTTCCGCAAGCTGCACGAGCGCTATCCTGTCGAAACGCTCGAGGAAGCCCTTGCCGAAGGAATCACGACCGGGCATCCCAGCATGCCGCAATTCCAGTTCGAACCCGATCAGATCAACGATTTGATTATGTTTCTCAAATCTCTGGAATAGCCGGTGCTAATGGTAGCCTTCTCGAAATTGGCCATCGCGCGGCAATTTCGGGGTCAGCGAACTATTCAATCAAAAGTGCGCTTGTCGTCCCGCGTGCAGTCGCGCAAAGCTTGCATGATATCCTCACGCGCAATCATGCCGATAAGATGCTGGTCAGCATCCATAACGGGGATGCTTCGGAGCCGATGCTCGACCATCAATTGCAACACGCGCACCAACTTCGTCGTTGCCCCCACATAGATGAATTCGTGGATCATCACATCAGAGGCGGTTCGTTTCATAAGCTCATCATAGCGCGGAACCATCGAACTCAGCGTGAGGGCGAAGCATTTGAGGAAATCGAACTTCGTTACCAGGCCGACGACCTCCTGCTGGTCGACGACGGGATAGGCATTGAAATCATCGCTGGCGAACAGATCGTTGAGTTCGTCCATCGTGACTTCACACGACACCGTCCTGACCTTGCGTGTCATGTAACGTTCAACGATCTGTTCGATAAATTGATGCAAAATATCACCCGACCTGCTGCATCTGAACTCTATGGCGAGTTGTAGCTCGAGCGCGCGCTTGCGCCGCGTGCGCCCCGCTTTTCAAGTCAGGCGGCTGCCTTGACTTCGATTTCTCTGGCTTGCGCAGGCGCCGGCTTGGGGACCGTGACCTTCAGGACACCTTTCGACATTACGGCCTTAATGCCTTCGAGGTCTACGCCCGGCGGCAGTTCGACAGTCCGCGCGAAGGAGCCGTAGTTCCGTTCAACGAGATGATAGTCCTTCTCTTTTTCCTCCCGCTGGTTCTTCTTCTCGCCGCGAATCGTCAAATGATTGTCCACGACGTTCAACTGAACATCCTTTTCTTCCAAGCCGGGAAGTTCGGCGGTTAATTCGATCTCCTTGTCGGTCTCGAAAAGATCCATGCTGGGCATCAGCGTCCGTGACGAAAGACCGGCAAAGCTTTTGCTGAAGCCATCGAACAACCGGTCCATCTCTTGCTGCAGCATCGCCAATGGATTTGCTTCGGCACGCGCCAGGGAACTATCCCGTCCTATCGGAATGAGCGACTTCATCATGATTGATCCTCCAAACAATGAGTCCTGAGCGGTCTTATCTCACCACGCGCCCGGCAGAAATATTTTGATCGAAATCAAAGAAAGGATGTCTGTTGCAGCCGGAGCAGATCAGCGCGATAGCAACACGCAACGCGTCGATTCAGTCGCAAGATGCTGAGTCACGCCACCGAGCACCCACTCACGCAATCGCGAATGGCCATAGGCTCCCGCAACAAGCACGCCCGCTCCAACACTGGACGCAACGCCATCCAGTGCGACCGCCGTCGAACTTTCTTTCTGGACAAGCGCGCTTGCCGTAATGTCATGATATGACAACCACGTGACCACATCTTGAGTACGGTTCAAAGCGGCATCTCGGCTGCCGCCGTCCTCGACAATCTCGGCGATCGTGATGTCTTTGGCTTTGCGAAGTAACGGAAGCGCATCGACGATCGCCCGTCGCGCCTCCGCGGTATCCTTCCAGGCGACCAGCACGCTTCGCAAGTCGAGCCAGCCAGCCGCCTCCGGGACAATGAGCAGCGGCCTGCCAGCCTGCATGACCAGATCGCTGGGATTTGCCCTGGCAAACGGGTCTGTAAACGCGCCGTCCCGACTTTGCCCGATTACGATAATATCGGCGGTACGTGCTTCGCGCGCAATAAACCGGATGGGCGTCTCCATGCTGGAGCGCCATTCGACATGTTTCCAGGCCGGACTCATGGCCTCTCGAAACTCGGTCTCGAGCTTCGACAATCGGGTTCTGACGGCGTTCCGACCTTGTTCAATCATCTTGTCGGCTTGTTCGCCCGAGGTGAAATAGAGCGGCGGGCTGAACTCAGCAGCCGCGATTCCGATCACTCGCGCATCAAATCGCTCGACCGTTTCCCTGGCGATGGCAAGACAGCGCTCGTTCTCCTGATCGGACGCCAGGCTAACCATGATCGTCGCGTAGCTCATTCTTCCCTTCCTTACTTCGGCTCGGTTGTCTCAAATCACCATTCATGCATGGATCTGAAACGGTCGAGCAAAAATGATCCAGATCAAGAACCCGCCAATGAGATGGCTTGACCCAGGTCAAGCCATCTCGACGCAATAGCGATAGCATTCAGGCAATTTCATCCAAGCCCCGGAGCTTCGGCATGCGCGCTCACCAGATCATGACCAGACGGGTTATCACGGTTAGCCCTGATACGACCATCGTCGATGCCGCGAACACCATGCTCACCCATCGCATCAGCGGCCTTCCTGTGATTGACGCAGCAGGAAAGCTGGTCGGCATCGTTTCGGAAGGTGATTTCATTTGCCGCATCGAAATCGGTACGCAGCGCAAGAGGGCGCGATGGCTGAAAGTCCTGCTCGGTACCGGCAGAGAAGCCTCCGATTTCATTCACGAGCGAGGCCGCAAAGTCGGTGAAATCATGACCCCGGAACCACTCACGGTGTCAGAAGATACGTCGCTGGAAGACGTTGTGGCTCTGATGGAAAAGCACGACATCAAGAGGTTGCCGGTGGTGCGGGGCGACCAGATCGTCGGAATCGTGACCCGCTCCAATTTGCTTCAGGCCGTTGTGGGGCTTGCTCGCGAAATTCCGGATCCGACCGCAGATGATGATCATATTCGCGACCGTATCATGAGCTCGATCGAGGCGAGCGCCTGGTGTCCTTTCGGGCTGAGCGTCATTGTGCGCGACGGAGCCGTCCATCTCAGCGGGGCCATTATCGACGAACGGGCCCGGCAGGCTGCGGTGGTCGCGGCGGAAAATATTGCCGGCGTGAAAGAAGTTCACGATAACCTTTGCTGGGTCGATCCCATGTCCGGATTGTACTTGAATTCTTCCGAAGATAACAAACTGGCAACGACGGCTTGAGTGCAAGAACGCAAACTGCGATCGATAGTATAAAGGCTCGATCGATCGGCGGCCTGTTATGGCTTCGCTGCGCGTCGTCAACCTGCGGCACCTTCGGCGCTGCAAGCTGATCCACAACTCATCCCCTTTCGGCACGGAGACGGCGGTTCTTTTGCCTCCGCTTCCGCTGCCTCTGCTTCCGCATCAGCCGATGATGGCTATAACAGCACAGCATTTTATGGTGTTTTTTGGCCTGACAAAGTCTTATCCTTCTTGCTGGAGCCAATCGCCCCTTCCATAAGTGGCGGCCACGATCCCGGCTAAGCCCTCTTTAGCTGGGACTACGAATGCTCACGAAGCTTACTTGCCGTGCGGGAAGTGAACCGTGACGCGTGATGATCTGCTGCACCTGAACAGCCTGTTTCGTGACGAGGAGTTGCAACGCGGAATCGACGAATCCGGAGTTGGCATCTGGGATCTCGATCTCTCGACCTGGAAGCTGTTCTGGTCCGGACCGACACGCCGGCTCTTTGGTGTCCCGGAAAACACCCCGGTCAGCTACGATCTCTTTCTCTCCCTGCTTCAGCCGGAAGATCGCGCACGCACTGAATCGGCTATCCAGCGCGCGATCGAGACCGGCTGCAGGTTTGACATACAGTACCGACTCCGTGGAACACCGGAAGGAAGTCGCTGGGTTCGGGCACGTGGCGGTCTCGTCATCAACGACGATGGAGTGCCGCGGCGCCTGAGCGGCGTAATGCTCGATGTCGACGATCAGAAATTGATCGAAGAAGCTTTGCTCGCGCGCGAGGATCATCTGCGTTCGATCCTCGATACGATTCCCGATGCCATGATCGTTATCGATGATCACGGCATCATGCAGCACTTCAGCACCGCAGCCGAACGTCTGTTCGGCCACTCGGAACACGACGCCATCGGCCGGAATGTCAGCATCTTGATGCCTGAACCGGACAGCGGCCTACACGACAGCTATTTGGCACGCTATAAATCCACCGGCGAACGGCACATCATCGGCATCGGCCGGATTGTTACGGGTAAACGCCGGGACGGGGCTACTTTTCCAATGCATCTGTCCGTCGGCGAGATGCACTCCGGTGGAAAGCGACATTTTACCGGCTTTGTTCGCGATCTTACCGAGCATCAGCAAACTCAGGCAAAACTCCAGGAACTGCAGTCCGAGCTGATTCACATGTCCCGGTTAAGTGCCATGGGTGAAATGGCCTCGACCCTTGCACACGAATTGAATCAGCCGTTGACCGCGATCAGCAACTACATGAAGGGATCTCGCCGTCTTCTGGCGGCTAGTACCGACCCCAACGTTGCAAGAATCGAAACTGCGCTGGATCGCGCCGCAGATCAGGCCATTCGCGCCGGCCAGATTATTCGGCGGTTGCGCGATTTCGTCTCCCGCCGGGAATCAGAGAAGCGCGTCGAAAGCCTGACGAAATTGATGGAAGAGGCCGGGGCGCTCGGTCTTGCCGGCGTCCGTGAACAGAACGTTATGCTCCGGCTTGAGCTGGATGCAAAATGTGACCGCGTCCTGGTGGATCGAGTGCAGATTCAACAGGTCCTGGTCAATCTGTTTCGAAACGCCCTGGAGGCGATGGCGGAATCACCAAAACGGGAACTTGTCGCCGCCAGCAGGAGAGCCTCGGACGAGATGGTCGAACTGTCCATAGCGGATACCGGTCATGGCTTCAGTGAAGCCGCCGCTGCAAACCTGTTCAAGACTTTCTTCACGACCAAGGAAACCGGCATGGGAGTGGGACTTTCCATCAGCCGGTCGATTGTGGAAGCTCACGGCGGCCGAATGTGGGCCGAAACGAACGATTCCGGCGGCGCCACCTTCCGGCTGACCTTGCCTATAGCCTCGACCGAGGATTTGCCCGATGTCGTCTAAGGGAAATGTCTATGTTATCGATGACGATCCTACGATGCGGGACTCGCTCGATTTTTTGCTTGGGGCGGCAGGCTTCAACGTCACGCTGTTCGACACTGCCGCCGCCTTCCTCTGCGCCCATGCTGGCCTGGGTTATGGCTGTGTCGTGTCCGACGTTCGCATGCCCGGCATCGATGGAATGGATCTGCTTCGCCGCCTCAAAGCCAATGCTTCGTCCCTTCCCGTCATCATCATGACCGGACACGGGGATATTCCCCTCGCGGTTGAAGCGATAAAATTGGGAGCGATCGACTTTGTCGAAAAGCCGTTCGAAGATGAACGGCTGATTGGAATGATCGAGGCTGCCATCCAAAGCGCCGATCATGCGAAGGGTGACGCGGTCTCGGCCGAGATCGCATCAAGGATAGCGAGTCTCAGCAAGCGCGAGCGTCAGGTCATGGACGGCCTCGTCGCAGGACTGTCCAATAAGCTGATAGCCCGTGAACATAATATCAGTCCCCGGACGATCGAGGTCTACCGGGCAAATGTCATGACCAAGATGCAGGCACATAACCTGTCCGAGTTGATCCGGCTTGCCCTGCGCGCTGGCATCTTGAACGATTGAGGTAAATCAAGCCGCGGCATTCCGCCAGCATCGTGGGATCCTCGCCATCGGCGCCGGAGTTTCGGCTTCCGGCGACCGACGGCAAGACTTACAGACTGGATGACCTTGCCGGCGGAAAGGGTACCGTCGCGGCAATTGCCGGAAGCACGATCACTTTCGCTCCGACGTTCACCCGATCATAAAGGTCCATGACGTCCTCATTGGTCAGCCGGATACAGCCGGACGAAACCCGCTTTCCGATCGTATCCGGTTTATTAGTGCCGTGAATTCTATATTCGGTCTCGCCCAGATACATCGCCCGAGCGCCGAGAGGATTGCCGGGACCGCCTGCCATAAACCGCGGCAAATAAGGTTGACGCGATATCATCTCTACCGGTGGACGCCAGTCCGGCCATTCAGTTTTACGGACCACAGTCTGTTCGCCGGACCATGCGAAACCTTTGCGGCCAACACCGATGCCGTAGCGCATCGCCTGCCCCTCGTTCAGAACGAGGTAAAGGAATGTGTTTCTCGTATCGATGATGACTGTGCCTGGCGCCTGGTGACTGACATAGTCAACCACCTGCCGAACAAGTCTGTCGGGAGCGTCAGCGGCTTTTGGTGTTTCGACCCGAGGTGCCGGAACCAAGATTGCAACTGGAGCTGACGCGACATGAACCGGAGTTGATACGTGAGCTGCAGTCTGGACTTGGTGCACGGACGGCCTCCGAATCGGTTGAACGCTCGCAGGCCAAGACAGCAAACTGTACCCCAGTGCGGCGACGGCCATGACGCCAATGGCAACTCTTCCTGCGACCGGAAGTGCTAGCGTTTTTGTCTTTCCCCGTTTTGTCCGCTTCCTCATATTTTTCCCCAGATCCATCTTCCTGAAAGCGGTACCTCAGCAAATTATAATAAACTTTGAAGCGGTCCCGCTTGGGATCGAGATCGCAAAGCGTCGTTAACGCCAGAAAACTCTTGAAGACGCAGCCGACTGGCGGGAGATGAAGGGAATATCGTCGCAGCGATATCACTTCAAAGCGAGCCACCGTCCATGATCTCTGTCCCACCGTGGTCGTTTGCGGGCTCCATCTCCTCGCTGCCGTTCCATAGAACTCGACAGCATCACCTTCGCAGCAGCCATGGATCGCCGCTGTGAAGTAATCCAAGGTGAACTCGTCACCGTCCGCGACGAGTCGTTTCCTGATTATCCCCGGCGCCCGCGCAGCCCATGATCTCGCCGTGCGTTCGGAATGCGGCAGCGTAGGCAGGACGATCTTGACGGAGGCCGGCTTGTCATACATGCCGACATGTGTGCCGCCCGGAGCGATGCTCAGGTGGCTCGTCCTTGCTGGCGGCGCGGCGGAAATTGTACCCGCATTCCCGCCTGCGACGATCTGGATCGGTTACCGGATTCGATATACGTGAGACGTTGCTCGATCGTTATGAGCGGTTAATGAGTTCGCTGCGTCGCAACCTTACCCCGCTCGGAAGATCGCGCGTCTCCACCAGAGATAGATGCGCCGCGGCCTTGCGCTTCCGAGGCAGGTACTTTTTCGTCCGCGATGCCGGCGCAAAGGATGAAAGCCAGCCTATTGCCGATATATACTTCAGATAGGCCACACTCGTATTGCCATGATCGGCGGCGAGCGCTTGCGCTGTTTCGTCGACGAGTCGTCGCCAGCTATCGAGCGCCAGCAACGGCTGCCGGCAATAGATCGCTCGCATGAGCTGCGGATCGTCCCATATGGAAATGGCGAAGATTTCTTCCGCGCGGCCGGGATGGAGAACCCGCAGATAGACCGGGGGCGACGTGAGAGAAACGCCCGTAACGCCGGTGAAGGTCGCGTCGATCCGGTAGCGGCCCGGTTCATCGAAGATCGGCCCGTCGGCGTCGAACGAAGCGAGAATACCATCGAAACTGACCGATTGCCGATGCCGCAACGTGGCAATCGGCGTGCGCTGGCATAGTGCCGCAGGCGGGCGGATATGCCGGACCTTTCCAAGCGGCGTGCGAACCTGAATGGACAGAAAGCCGTCGCTCGGATCGAGCGCCTTGGCCACGGCGATGGGCTTGCGGCCGCTATTCGTGACGGAAGCCTTCAGAAAGATCGGCTCGCCGAATGCATAAACCAGCTTCAGCGGCGCGATTGCCAACGCGGCCTTTATCGGCTGCGAATGATGAGTGTTGTAACAGGTTTTGCGAAACGCCGGAAATCCGCCGCCGGAAAGAAGATCGCTGTCGCGCTGCGCGTAATCGTATTGGCCCGGCGCGATATCGCAAAACGGAGCGTGGTGCAGGAAGGCGAGCTCACGCAAATCGAATACACCTTTGAACTGCGACCAGAACGCAGCGGCGCCGATCGCCGTCCGCTCCGGATAGTTCATCCAGGTCAACGCCTCTGCCCGACCATCCTCGAAAGCGTGAGGAAGATTCAGGGCGTGACCGATCTCGTGAACCAGGGTGAAAGCCACCTCGCGGCGCCAGTCGGGGCAGTTCGCCGGCTCGCAACCCTTGATGGTGCTGCTGTTGAGGAAGACTGCGAGGCCCTGCCGCGCCGGTCTCATACCAGGCTCGACGTCGTACATGATGCCGCTGACGTCATCGCCGTTGCGCCCATCGAAACGATTTGCAAACAGCACATGCAGCCGCCATTGCTGGTTAGCCTGGACCGGCTGGCTCCAGTCCTGCATCAGAGCATGCAGCTCCGCCATCGTATGGCGCTTGCGGCCGGATGTATCCGGGCGGAACGGCGATGAATGGACGGTCGCCGCGATCGACGCACGCCTCAGCGCCGCGACGAGATCGTGACCGTTTTGATCGCCGTCGAGCAATGAGGCGTCAGGCTCGGGGAGTCCTGCGAGCCCATCTATATCGATCCGCAATGTACGCAGTTCCGGCCCGATCCGCTCGAGCTCGGCGGTGACGTCTCCCGCGCCCAAGTCCAGCGTCAGCGATATCGACGCTCCCGCCCCGGTGGATCGCAAGAGCGATACCGCGATCGAGCTTCCGTTACGGTGAAGCGGCTGGCTTGAGAAGAACGAAACCATTCCGGTCAGGCGGCCGTCGGTGCTTTCGGACAATGCGCTGGCGCGGCCGACGAACGAGAGCACATGCTCGGCACCGGCAAACACATCACCGCTCAGATTTTCGAACCGGCCGTCACCGTTGCGCGCGATGCGGGCTTCGAACGTCAGGCCGTCAGGCCGAAAGGCTCCAGCATAACGCCCTTCCGCAATTCCGGTCATGCTGCTTTCCCGATTCGTATGTTATCAATTTGATGCGGCGATTGATGATAACGTTTCTAAAAGTTATTTCGAAAAGAGTGTTTTGAACCAAAGATCTTTTGAAAGGACTCAATACAACAAGGCGGCGTTTTGTCACGTTCACGCTTAACATATTACTGCTGGAATATATCGGCTCGCTGAGCTTATACAAAAAGGGGGCTGCATGTTTGCCTGGAGCCAAGCTGCGAAGACGGTTACGGGTTCGACATACAGACAACAACGCAGGCGCCATGCCCAGTCACTTATCGTCTGGATCACCTCTCTCATTTCCGGCGCCGGGATAGCTCACGCCTCCACGCCAGCAGAGACGCCCCGCATCATTCATGCGGATGTCGTCGCGCTGGATCATATGCTTGTCTATAATCGCTTCGGCTCCTTCAATCCCTTCGGCATGATCTATGCGTTGCGTCGCGACGTGACGGCGGCCGGCAACGCCGAGCGTCCGACGGCGGATCGCTGCGCCGAGCAGACCGGTGCCGAGGCCGGGAACGGCAAGCTGGAGCCAGGCGAGGTCCGGCTGCGAGACTGCAAGCGCCCGAGACCGCTCGTGTTGCGTGCCAATGCAGGCGACATTCTCGAGGTCACCTTCACAAACCTGTTGCGGAAGGACCAGCCCGGCATCAGCGGAAGTTTCTCCGAGGAGAAGAAGGCCAAGAACGATTCCGGCTTTTGCGAAGAACAGCCTGCGAAGGATGGATCAGCCATTGCGCCCATTCGCCAGGACGTGAGGACAGCCTTCGGCGAGGAGCAATGCCGGAAGGCCGCCGAGACCGAGGCCGACGAAGCGCAGGCGGGGTCGAAACCGGGAACGGATTGGCCTCTCACGCGCGGACTTTCATTCGTTATCCCCGGCATCGAGCCGATCCCGGTCCGCCATGGAAAGACATCGCAAATTCATGGCGCATGCACCGGACTTGACGCGATCAGGCCGGGCCAAACCGTAACCTGCCGCTGGCAATTGCTGCGCGAAGGCACGCACCTGTTTTCCAGCCTCGCCGCGCCCGCTGGCGGCGAAGGCGACGCCGGGTCGCTCGGGCACGGCCTGTTCGGCGCACTGATCGTGGAACCGGCCGGAAGCCGCGCCTTTCGCAGTCAGGTGAACCGAACCGCCTTCGAACGGGCCTGGCCGAGCCGGCAGGACTCGGTCCGTCATGCGAGAAGCGAGGCGATCGATTTCAATTTGACGGTGCCCGATTCCGAGACGCCCGCGCGCGTCACCCCGCCGCTCAACAGCACGGTGTTCTGGTGCATCGACAAACCAACCGTTCCGGTTCTTGCAGTCCGGCGATCATGCGACGCCCGAAACGGAGCGATCGTCGAGGAGATCATTCATGGCGATCTCAACGCCATCGTGGTCCCGCCCGGCGCTGAGTTGCCGCCGATCGGGCCGACCACATCGGAGAGCGATCGACGCAAGTGGCGCCAGATGCATGAAGCGCAGACGCCGTTCCGCGAGTTCACCATCATCTTCCATGACGAGCTGAAAACCTTCTACGCCGACGAACTGAAGCAGCTCGGCTCATTCGGCCAGCTCTCCGGCGTGCGCGACGGATTTGCTATCAACTACGGTTCGAGCGGTCTTGGCTCCGCGCTCCTATCCAACAGGCTTGGTATCGGACCGGCCGCCAACTGCCCTGAATGCATGTATGAGGAGTTCTTCCTGGAAAGCTGGGCCAATGGCGATCCGGCGTTGCTCGAAGTCTTCCCTGACGATCCGTCGAACGTCTATCACTCCTACCTCAACGATAAGGTGGTGTTCCGGAACTTTCACGCCGGCAAGGAAACGCATGTTTTCCATCTGCACAGCCACCAATGGTTCGCCGGCAACGACGCCGGTCGTGGCGCCTATCTCGACAGCCAGACCATCGGCCCGCAGCAAGGCTTCAGCTACCGCATTTATCACGGCGGCCTTGAACGCTTCGCCATGGACCGTGCGGGCAGCGCCGCCCCGAAAGGCTGGTGGGATTCGCTCGGCTCCGGCAACCGCAACCGCACGCCCGGCGACGCCATCTTCCATTGCCATCTCTATCCGCATTTCGCGCAAGGCATGTGGTCGCTATGGCGCGTGCATGATGTGCTGGAAGATGGAACGAGAGTTCTTCCCGACGGACAGCGCGAAGCGCGCCTCTCGGTGATTGCCGATCCCGAGAAGGGCAAGGCGCGACCCGGCAGCGTCGGGCGCGCCGGCGAGTGGCTCGATCCTGCGGCAGCCGCGGACGGCAAGGTGTCGAGCCTCGGCACCCCGATTCCCGGCTTGATCCCGCTGCCCGGTCAAGGTCTGCCGCTGCTGCCGACCTATTCCGACCCGGTTGCCACCGCGGCGCTTGCCCCGGCCGATCCGATCATCACGGACTCCATGCCCGGCTATCCGTTCTATGTGGCGGGGAAAGCCGGCCATCGTTCGCCGCAGCCGCCGCTGGATATGGCGCGCGCGGAAAAGCACGAGCCCGCCGGCATCGGCGACGCGCAGATCGCAGCACTGGAAGGCCGTGCTCATTTCGACGGTGGCCTGCCCCGTCACGTCGTGGCCGGTGGCGTCGCGCTTCCGACCGTGCTGAAGGATCTCACCGCTGAAAAACGCGCCGAGGTTGTCGACAAGAAGGGCGTGCTGGCGCGGATGCTGGCGCTCGGCGACATGACGTCCGAATACGAACACCTCAATCTGGAATTGCTGCCGCAGCAGGGGACTGCGCTTGAGCGCAACGCCATGGCATTTCACGGCACCGGCAGCGGCGTTCGCGTGGTCGACGCGACCGGCCGCGAGCCGGCGCAGCGCACGGTGACGCTCGAGGGCGATCCGGCAGCCCCCGCGCCGCCCCCACTCGAAACCCGTCTCGATCCCGACAGCGCGGCCTACCGGGTCAAGGCGATCTCGCTCGACAACGTCCGGTCCGGACCCACCGGCGGCGCGGCAAGCCTTGTTGACGACGCCCGCTTCGCCGTGAATGGATCGCCGGGTGCGCCGGGCGCACCATTCGCGGATCCGTGCTCGGCGCCGCTCGTGCTCGCCAGCGAAGGTGGACCGCGGCTGCGCAGGTTCGATGCCTTTCGCAGCACCTGGCAACAAGAACCCGAGCCTTTCCGCTTCCAGGCCGATGCGTTCGGCAACCCGGGCGTCATGACTCCTGACCCGGCACTGATCGGGTTCCGCCGATTCGACGTATCCGCGGTCGAGTTGAAATTGATCGTCAACCGCGCCGGCTGGCACGACCCGCAGGCGCGCATCAATGTGCTGTCGGCGGTCGCCGATGATTACAAGGGAAGATGGCGGTCCGATGCCGAACCGTTCTTCTTCCGCGCGTTCTCCGGCGAGTGCATCGAATATCACCACACCAACGAAACGCCGAAGAAGCTCAAGCTCGACGATTTCCAGACCTCGGTGCCGACCGACATCATCGGCCAGCACATTCATCTCGTGAAGTTCGACGTGACGTCCTCCGACGGCAGCGGCAACGGCTTCAACTATGAGGACGGCACATTCGCACCCGACGAGGTGCTGGAGCGCATCTGCAAATCGAGGACCGTGGCAGGCGGCTCAGTCGCACCGCGCCCGGGTGAAGCTGTCGGCGAAACTGTTGCCGCACGCAGCGATGAGGAATGCGCGGCGGACTTCATCGAAAAGGTCCCGACCCTTCCACGGCTTACCGGCAACAACATCAAGTATTTCCAGACCACGATTCAGCGCTGGTTCGCCGATCCGATCCTTTCCGACAATGGCGAGAACGGCCTCGCCGGCGTGACCGACCGCACGATGCGGACGGTATTCTCCCACGACCATTTCGGCCCTTCCAACATCCAGCAGCACGGTTTCTATACGGCGCTGCTGATCGAGCCCCCGACACACGCGGTATGTCCGCTGGCAGAAGCCAACTCGACGACCCACGAGGGCAAGAATTGCCAGAGCGGCCCTGCGGCGGCAGCCCAACCCGTGTTCCCGTTCAAGCTCGCGCAGGCAGCGCAACGCGATCTCGTGGGCGTGCGCTCCAACGTGTTCCTGCCGCGGCCCGACGTTACTGCCGATGGTGTATCGGGTGATCCCGTTCACGTCGATTCGCGGGAATATGCGATCGCTATTGCGGATTTCGCGCTGCTCTATGACGGCAACAAGACCGCCACCGCGCCGACGACGCCGGAGGAATCCGGTGGCATCGACCGGCTGATCCTTGAGGCAACCACCAGCAACACGCCGCCCAATGCCGAGGACGAAGCGGAGGAAACCGCGCCGGCCAACTTCCTGCGCGAGCGTCAATTGACGCCGTCAAGCGGCGATGTGGAAAAACTGCGCCAACGCCTTAATGACATGCGGACGGCCTACGGAAGGCCGGTCGCGCCTCCACCGCGTCCCGAGGCGATCTCACAACGGCACCACGATCCCTACCTCGTCAATTATCGCAACGAGCCGGTGCCGCTGCGCGTCGGAGCCACCGCGAACGGCGCGCCGCCTTCATTCCTCAGCAATCCCTGCCGCCTGCCCGGCCCGCAAGACGCGTCCTTCGCAAGCGGCGGGTCCGATGACAGCATCGTCCGCCAACGCCCGTTGAACGACAAAGGCGACCTCTCCCAGCTCTTCCTGTCGCGCGTTCATGGCGATCCCTGCACGCCGATCCTCGAAGGCCTCGCCGGCGACCGCATCGTGGCGCGCCTGATCCAGGGCGCGCAGGAAGTCCAGCACACGCTCGTCGTCGAAGGCCGCCCGGGCCGGCGCAACGTCGATCAGCCATTCCCGAGCGAGCGACCGCTGGGG
This sequence comes from Nitrobacter sp., assembly GCF_051535215.1. Classification (NCBI taxonomy): domain Bacteria; kingdom Pseudomonadati; phylum Pseudomonadota; class Alphaproteobacteria; order Hyphomicrobiales; family Nitrobacteraceae; genus Nitrobacter; species Nitrobacter sp. The sequence continues at coordinate 70,977 of NZ_JBPPLY010000007.1, forward strand.
ACCGATGCGCAGGGAAGTCTGGTGTCGCGAGCCGCACGCTGTGCGTCAGGCGACGCCGCGCGCGCCGGTCGTCCGCGTGCCTTCCCGAAATGGGCGACGATCGGACTTAGCGATCCGGCGTGGGATCAATTCGACCGGCTGGTGGCCGGTTGCGACAACCCGCTCGGCTTCGTCTCCGCACAGGAGATCGGCATTTCCGAGCATTTCGAGGTCGGCTCGCTGTTCGCGTCCGGAACGTCGGTCTTTGCGCCGCTCCGCAGACGCGAGCCGAGCGGAGGCACGGTATCCTTCAGCGCGCGGCCGGCCGACTCTCACGGCCGTCCATCGCTCGATTACCTCTATCATTTCGGCTCGACCGATGCCATATGGAACGGAGCATGGGGTCTGGTGCGGAGCTATGACAGCAGCGCCTCGCCGGATCTGAGTGCCTGCCTCGGCAAGGCGCCGTCGTCATCCGATTTCGCCGCGTGCGTGGCCGGCCAGGGACAACACCCGATCGGCGACCGCATCGAGACCTTCGCCGCGCTTCGCCAGCGGGTCGGCGGTGCTTCTCCGGCGGCCGAGCCGGCTCAGCAGGACGTCGTCGAAGCGCTCTCGCCGACCGCGTCGCGCGTCAGAAGCTGGTGTCCTGCCGGCGCGCCGAGGATCGAGGCGATCACTGTTGCTGTGCGCGCCGGAAAGGTGCTGGACAAGTCCACCATCAACCTCCCCGGAACCGTTGTCGATAAAGCGGGCCTGTTCGATCGCGACGGCCTCCTGCTTGTCCCGCTCGAGCCGCGCGACCTCGGCCTCTCCAAGCCGCTCATGGATTACGAGAACGACGGCACTCTGCCCAAGTCCATCGCACAGATCCAGACCATCGCCGCCGCCAAGCTCAAGACGGCCGGTGACAACACCGGATCGCCGTTCGTCTTGCGCGTCAGAGCCGGCGACTGCCTCGACCTGATGGTGATCAACGCCTTGCCGGGACAGGGCGACCCGTGGGACGCCCACGGCGACGCGCCGATGCCGAAGATCGTGCCACTCAATGTCGATAGCGACGAGCGCCAGTATGGCGGCTCGAAGACCTTTGCCGAGTGGATCGGTCAATCGCCACGCTTCCGCGGGCAGATCACGCCCTCGCGCAGGGTCTCGCTATCGCTGCCACTGCCGAGCCCGATGCTGAAGCCGGGCGGAACGCTTCCGGTCGGCGTCAACGATGTCGAGGCGATCGCACCGGACGGAGCGGGATCGCCGGTGTTTCGCGTGACGCGGCACTATGCAGGCTTCCTCTGGCCGAAAGATACCGCGATCATGGATCTGGCGCGCGAGCCCGCGTTCTGGAATTCCATCAAGGACCGGGTCGAAGCTCACATTCCGTCCCGCCTGACGTTCCGCCTGCTCAGCGACACGCCGTGCGGTGCCGAACAGCAGATCGTAATCTACGGCGTCAATCTGTGTATCCATGCACGCAACCAGAACGACGATACCGTGCCTATCCCCCAAGAGAAGCAGGACGCCGTTCGTCGGATCGCGCAGGACGGCGCCGATCTCTACTTCACGCGGGACGAGGTCCGGAAGAAGGCGATGCGCGTGATCCCCTACGCCTTCGGAACGCTTCCCATACGCTCCGTGGGTGACGTGATCGCGCATGGCTCGCAAGGACTGATCGGCACGCTTATCGTCGAGCCCACCGCTCTCGGCAATAACGGCGCACCGGCCGGCGAGTCCCCGGCCCGCGATTTCTCCTATCGCCACGCCGCGACCGTCGCCGTCGCCGCCCCCGCGATCCCGCAGGCTTCGATTCCGGCCGGATCATTCCGCGAACACGTCTTGTTGTGGCAGGATGGCCTCAACCACTGGCGCCGCGCGCCGGGCGGTTCCGGCTATCTCGGCATGAGCGGACGCCCGGTGCCTGACTGCCGCATTTGCGACGACTCCTACGACCTGGGAGAAAAGGGCGTCAGCAATCGCTCGGCGCCTTTCAACCTGCGCGTCGCGGGGCGCAACGGCGTCCGCGCCGACTTCGGATTGCGCACCTATCCGCGCGATGAGGACGATCTCAACACCGTGCGTTTCCCGCCGGATTTCTTCGCCGGATCTATTCCGACTCCGCGGCTCGACGTCAGACCCGCCGACGAGATCGCCATTCGCGTCGCTCATCCCGAGGGACGCGCGCGGCAGCGGGCGTTCCTGTCGATGACCACCGGCTATGACGATCTGTTCCCCGGCTTCGGCTCCGGCCATGCCACGCTGCTCGCTCCTGCCAAGGCGATGACGGCATGGGGCTGCGCGCCGCGCACGGCCGGCGACTATCTGTGGCGCGACGGTCCGCAACCGATCTTCGCGGCCGGCGTGTGGGGTCATCTGCACGTCAGCGCCAGCGCAGCCGGAGGAGCGACCTCGTGCAGCTTGCCGGGCATCAACTGAGGAACTCGTTTTCCTGCGCTCTCGCGGCGCTCGCCTTCGCGGCAGCGCCGGAAGCAATCGCACAAGGCGTGTTCGCGAGCGGCGAGAGCGGCCTTGCCGTAAAGGCGAGCCTGATCGATCGTCAGGGGCGGGAGGTCGAGCGGGTCGGTGCAAATGAGGACTTTCGTATTGTCCTGACCTTCACCGACGCGCTGCGGAAGACTCCGGCCGCAAAGCTCAAGCCCGCCGCCTGGGTCCGACGCGTGGCTCCGGGAAGCCCGAGCTGCGCCAACGCAGCCTGGATCGTGCGTGCCACAGGCGCGATCTCAGCGAACGACATTCCGCTGGAGCGATCCTATCTGGTCTCGCTCGGCGGGGATGGTGCGGAAAGCGACGATCGCCTGCGCGTGGTCGATCTCGATCATCGGCTGAAAAGCGCCGACCAGATCAGCGTCGCGCCGCTAGGCGGTCGCGCCGGGAGCTTCATCGTCCATCCGGTATTGCCGCGCGCGTTCGTCACGCGCCCGGCCACCGGCGACGTGCTCGCCGTCGACCTTCCATGGGGAAAGGCGAGCCGCTTCGCACAAGGGTTGACGCATCCCGTTCTGATCGCACCGTTCGGCGACCATATCGTGGTGGCCGATGGCGCGGACGGAGGCAGGCTGGTCGAATTCGACGCCACCGGCGCGCAACTCGGTACCGTTGCCCTCACATCCGGGATCGCCACACTGGTGGCATCGAATAAGGATACTGTCGTGGCCGCCGCCAACGATGGATCCGCTGTCGTGATCGCGGCCGGCGATGCTGCGCCGCGCCGTCTTCCAGCCGGAAGTCTCAGCGGGGCGATGGCTGCCGGGGGTGGCGTGATCGCATCCGCAGGACCGCAGCAGGCGATCCGGCTGCGCTGGCTGGATGATCTCGACCGCACCATAGCTGTACCTGTCGGCATGGCCGTCGACGGCCTGTTCGTTCGCGACGACGGCCGCTATCTTATCGCCTGGTCGGCACAGGAGCCGAAGGCCGTCATCCTCGACATCGCACGCGCGCGCGTCGTGAGCACGATCCGAACGGATGATATCGTCGACGAGACCGCCGCATCGGGCTCCGCGATCTTCCTTACCCACCGCACGTCATCGACAGTGACGGTGATCGATCTCGCGCCGCTGTCCTCGCCCGAGGCGGCACCCGTCGAGCGACGTGTTCGGCTTCCCTTGCCCGACACCCTGCAAAAGGAGAGAGGCCCAGGACGCATCGCCACGTCGCCGGCGACGGCAAGCGTGCTGACCGTTCGGCCCGGCTCCAATGTTGCGTATACAATCGCGGCCGGTGGCGGCCTCAGCGATGCGCCGATGGCAGCCGTAACGATAAGGGGCGATCAGCCGCGCATGATCTCGCGCTTCGACCAACGACTCTACGAAACATCGACAGGCCGCTTTGAGGCGAACCTCCGTCTCGCGAAAGGCGGCGCCTACGAGGTTGTCAGCACCACAGGAGCCGGCGGCACGACGATGTGCGCGGGGTTCTCCGTCGACGGCCCTGGATCCGACGAGCCGCCGCCTATCGCATTACGCGTCGTAAGCGCGCCGCCAGTGGCGAAGGTTCCCGGCACGCTGATGTTGACGCTCGACAACTGGACCCACCGGACGGAATCGCTGATGATCCGCGTCGACGATCTTGCTTTCGGCTGGTCCGCGCGGGTGGCGGCGAAGCCGGACAAGGATGCTTCAATGGCGCTCCCCCTCACCTTTCCGCGCGAAGGCCGCTATGCCGTTTGGGTCGAAGCCTCCGATGGACGCATTGCCCCCGCTGTGGTGGATGTGAAGCGATGACGCAGCGCCGTTTCATTCGCGCAGCCGCAGTCATTTCGATATGCATGGCAGGCGGCATGCTTGCCCCTGAGTCCGGCGTATGGCCGGAGGCGCGGGCCAAGGACCTCGCGGTCGAGACGCAGCCGCCCACCGTTCACCTTATCGATCGCCGTCTCGTCACTGCGCAAGGCGCGGAAGTGAATTTCGTGAGCGGCCTCATCGCGAAGCAGCCGATCCTGCTGTCGTTCACCTTCACCGGCTGCGTCCAGTTATGCCCTCCGAGCGACGTTATCATGGACCTCGTCGCGCAGCGTCTCGGGAAAGACGGGCTTCGGCGTTGGAAGCTCGTCACGCTCACGCTCGATCCTCTCACCGATACGCCAGAGCACCTTCGCCGCGAGCGCGCCGACCAGATGCACCGCGACCGCATCTTCCTGTCGGGTGATCCAGCCAACGTCTGGTCGGTACTCGAGGGGCTCAGAGTGCAGCCGGGGCCGAACCAGGACCATGACATTCAGTTCTTGCTGATCGGAACAGGTGGACGCGATGTCAGGACGATCGCCGGCCTGCCGGAGCCCGATGATCTCATTACCGCGCTTTCGACCGTTCGGTAGTCACGTCGCGCTGGCGATCGCCCTGTGGTCGTGTGCGTCAGCCGCATGGGCCGACGATACCGGCCGGGCGCTCTATCACGGCCATGCGGCAGATGCGCCGCCCGCGAGGATCGCCGGCGTGGAGCGGTTCGGCCTCACCTGCGCCGGATGCCACGGACGCAACGCCGCCGGCGGCGGCGAGGGCCGCTCGCTCGTTCCGCCGATCGACGGCGCGACACTCGCCTCGCCGTCGCCGAAGCGTCCCGCTTACGACGCAGCCGCTTTCCGCGCCGCAGTGTCACAAGGCCGCACCGGCGATGGACGAATGTTGTCGTTGGCGATGCCGCGCTTCGATCTCTCACAAACTCAATCCGACGCGCTGTGGAAGTATCTAGGCGGAATTACTGATGAAGACCGGAGCGGCGTTTCGGCGGATCAGATCCAAATCGCTGTTCCGGCCATCACCGCGAATCTCGTTGATGCCCGGCATTTGCGTGACGAGCTTGAGCGGCAATGGGCTGCGCGCGGAGCGAACTCGATCCATGGCCGTAGCATTGTCTTCAAAGTCGTGGCCATCGATGCACCTGTATCCGACAAAAACGCGAATCCATCTGAGTTTTTTCTCGCGCTCGGAGCAAATATCGATATCGACGGAAGCATGCTCGACAAGCTGCAACGTTCCGGCCTGCCGATGCTCGGCCCGAGAGGCGCTCTTTCGGACAAGACATCCGAGGAAATCATTTCCGTTCGTGCCAACCGGGACCAGGTCACGGATGCGCTGTTCCGTCTGGACAACCCCACAACGACAATCGTGATCGATGCCGCGCTCCGAGCCAAACGCGCGCCGCCGCCCCAAGCGATCGGCCCCGAGGACGCGATGCCGGCCGATTCCAGGCGCATCGTGCTGATGGTCGACGCCCCGCAGGCGCGCGCGTTCATCAAGACCAATCAGGCCGCTCTGAAAGGCCGAACTGTTGTCCTCCCTTTCGATGAGCTGGCCGGATACCCAGACCTCATCGAGCAGTTACTGAACCAGGGCACCGACGTGCTGGCCGCAAGGCCGGCGGGCGATTTTTCCGACATCACGGCTTATGCTTCGGCGCTCACCGCGGTGCTGGAAGCAAGCCTTGTCACTGCGGGCCGTCAACTGACACGCACGCGATTTCTAGAAGCAGTTAAGGGTGTGCAGGTCCAAAGCCCCCATTGGCCTGAACTCGATTACAGACGGTTTCCGAAGAACGGAACCGAGCTTGTGGAATTTGTGCGCGTTACACCACGATAGCTTCGATCCGTCGTGCGCTCCAGAGCGCAATCAAATCGAAGCGTTCGCACAAACAACGCTAGCAGGGAATCGTAACTATGTGACTGCGATCCTCCGGCTGGTCCGCGTACCGTACTCGGCGTCATCTATCGTTTCGTGGCGCGCAATCGCTATCGGCTGTTTGGACGTCGCCTTGGCGAACCCCTGTCAGCTCCTTAGATCAGTTTCTGTTGAATGTGAGAGTTGATGTTCATGAGCTCCGGATGCGCTTTCAGCAAAGCCTTTAAACCCGGGTAATCCATCTCGGCCGCATGATGATCTTCAATCAAGAGTTGGACGAGTTTGAAGTCGTCGTCAGTGTCGACAGTGATGCGCCAGTCGCTGAGATTTTCTTCATCCGTGCAGTACTCGTGACGAATATCCGGCATCGACGTGCGAATATATCCTGTCACATGCTCGCGCTCGGACGGAAGCCCGGCATTCGCCGCGGCAAAGTCGAGTGAGCGCCGGGAAAAAATTTCGAAATCCATGCCACGAGGGTAGGTCCGCTTTTCACCGTTCGAGAGATAAATGGACTCACTCTTCAAGCCCGAATAGATGTCAAGGCCGGCGCGTATCACGTTCGGGCAGATGAGTGGGCAGTCCGACGTCACGCGGATGATATGGCGAGCCTCGTGTGCCCGCGCCGCTCTTTGGTAACGTTCCAGTACGTCATTCTCACTGCCACGAAAGACCGGAACGTCGAGTGCGGCGCAGAGTTCGACAACGGGATCGTCGGACAGATTCGTTGTCGTCGCGACAATCACGGGCACGCCGACATCGGCGAGACGATCAAGATGCGTTTCAAGAAGCGTGCGTTCCCCGGCGCGCATCAAGATCTTGCCCGGAAGGCGGGTGCTCGTCATGCGCGCCTGAGTGATGATTACGACTTCATTTGGCATCGTTACTCAGGGCCGCCTTTCCATCAGGAACCACGTCAGGTCGTCGGCAGGGAACGCCGGGTCCCGGTGATAGATGAAGCCGTAATCGACAAGTTTTAAATCAGGGTATTTGTCCATCATCTCGCCGGCAAAATCCCGCTTCCACAAGCGCCCGTTGTGACCGCGATAGCTGATCTCGACCACGGAAGGATTGTAGTACTCCGCCACGAGGACATAACGATTACTAGCCTCATGGAGCCTTTCATAGGCCACCGGCAGCATGTCAGGATTGAGGTGGATCAGAACACCGGCGGTAAACGCCAGATCGACGCTCGACCACCCGACTGGTTCGAACAACGTCGTATTGGAAGCAGCTATTCCGGGTATCGTCGCCAGCCTTTCGAAGGCCAGGCTGTTTATTTCGATGGCTTGGAACGCTGCGTCTGGAAGCAGGCTCTTGAGGGCCAGGATATTGAGGCCGATGTTGGCGCCAAGCTCTCGAACCGACCGGATGTTGCCGCATCGCTGGATAATTCGGGCAAACATCGCCACCTTGGCGGCCAGCACTTCCTGACTTTGATTCCGTTCGATGTAGTTGTCGCCAAACTCCCCGGCCCAGAATTCCTCTTGTGCTGTGATCTCGATCATACGTGCTCGTCCCCCTGAAGTTTCACATAATTCCTGCAGCAACAACGAACGACGGCTCTGATAGTCTCCTGGATTGATGACTTTGCCCTGCCATAGGCAGCGCCTTCGATCATCATCAAGACCGTCGGTCTCTGCGCGAGCGTGCATTACGCTCCGGTCTGCCACCACAGCTTCTGTCGCGCACGGTTTGGTCACCAGCCCAGCGTCTGCCCTCGCGCCGGGTGGTCTATCAGAAAAATTCTGACTCTGCCGATGTTCCCGACGCTGGCTGAAACTGACCAAGAGGACATCGTCAGGACCGTGGCTGCACCGAAGCGCCTTTGATGAGGTCTGGAGACTGTGTATTGTACGTGCTCGTCGCGAACCTGCTGAGGACCAACGTTCCTTCCATTTGATCTGGCGTGCAAGCGCGCTATTAAACCCTCCGCAATGTCAGGCAAGCCGCGGAAGGGGCCAATGGACGGGTGTTATGGATCGTGAGGAGATCAAGGCTCATTGGCGGGACTGGGCATCGAAATTCGGCACCGCGCTCGGCGCCACCACCAGAACCGGAACCGCGAAAATGCTCGAGATCGACGCATTGGCGCGCCGAATGTCCGCGATCGGGCTCGGCGATGCGCCGGCACACGTTCTCGAAGTCGGTTGCGGCAATGGCTTGAATTGCTTTGGCCTTGCCGCACGATTCCCGCAGATGCAACTCGATGGCATCGACTATACCGCAGAAATGATCGAGGCCGCGCGTGAAGCAGCCGTTGCCAACGGCTTCCAGGACAGGTCCACATTCCGAATCGGCAATGCACTCGAACTTTCGGCGACACCGGGCTTGCTGGCGCAATACGACGTCGTTTTTACCGATCGCTGCCTGATCAACATCGAATCGGTCGAACTGCAGATGCGCGCCATAACCGGCCTAGCCGCAAGGGTGCGGAAGGGCGGACATCTGATCATGATTGAGAATTCGACGGCGACCTACGATCGGCAAAATCATTGCCGCACCTTGCTGGACCTGCCTGCGCGCACGCCCGCCGCATTCAACCTGTTCTTCGACGAAACACGCATCCTGCCGCAACTCAAAACGCTCGGCCTTGAGGTCGAGATCGAGGATTTCATTTCGCTTCACGACCTGATGCTCTATGTGCTGGTCCCGGCCATCAATGGGGGCACCGTAGATTACGACCATCCGCTGGTCCACGCGGCAACCCGGCTCAACATGGCGGTATCAGCGGAGATTTTGAGCGCCTTCGGCGCCTTTGGGCAAGGCCGGATGTTTGTCTGTCGGAAACCTTGATGCCGGAAGCTGACGCCAGCCGACTCCACAGTGGCCTGTTTCTGGATCTCGACGGCACGCTTGCTGACAGCCTGACGGCGCTGAAAAACGTCTACTATTCCTTCCTCGCCGCCTTCGGCGCGAGCGGCGACGAGGTCGAGTTTCAGGGGCTCAACGGGCCGCCACTTGGCGAGATTATCGAACGGCTGAAGATGACTCACAAGCTGCCTGGAACACCGGCCGATCTCCTGCAAAAATACTCGGCCATGGTGTCGCAGGCGCACCAAAGCGCCCGTCCCGCTGCCGGCGCACATGAATTGCTGGCGCACGCCCGCGCGTGCGGATTGAAGATCGCCGTAGTTACGTCGTCACCTAAATTGTCCGCGCAAAAATGGCTCGCATTCAGCGGGCTCGCCGACAAGATCGACGATGTCGTCGGCGGCGATGAGGTGAGCGCAGGCAAGCCCACCGCCGAACCCTACATCAGGGCACTGAGCCGGCTGAATTGCTCGGCCGCCCTGTCGCATGCCGTCGAGGATTCCCGCATCGGGGCGATGTCGGCGGTTGCCGCGGGGCTCAAAACGTGGGCATTGGCGGCGCCGAACAATCGCGCCGGGTGGCCCGGCCAGGTCGTGTTCATCGAGCGTCTCACCGATCTCCTTGGAAGGATGCCGGCATGCTGAATGCTCGCGTGCTTCAGTCGGCGCCGAGAGTAACACTGGGAGCGGCAGCGCCAACCATCGGCCCGGACATCGAGGCGCGCGTGGACGAAATCTGGCAGCGCGAAAAAGAGCGCCGCTCCCACGAGCTCTACAACGGGCGATTGTTCAGCGTCGATCATTGTGATGCCAAAACGATCGTCGGCTGGATTTCGGAGTACCGCTACTTCCTCGCGCAACGGCGCGAGCCGAGCCTTCTTGCCGCGCTCAAGATCAAACCGCTCGCCGTCACGGGTGTCCTGTCTTGTCCGGATGGTGTTTTATTCGGCCGGCGTAGCGCTCGCTCCGAGATGGACGCCGGGTGCTGGGAGCTGGTGCCGTCAGGCAGCGTTGACGACGCGGCAGTCGGTCCGGCCGGCCAGGTGAGCCTCGAACGATGCCTTCTGATCGAACTTGAAGAAGAAATCGGCATCGGAGCATCCGAGATGTCGGCGCATTGCAGAGCCGTTGCGCTCGTCGAGGATCCGCAAAGCCATGTCACCGACGTCGGAATTATGCTCTCGACCGCCTGCTCGGCTGCGCAGATCCAGCACCGCTTTGCGACGCTGGAGAATCGTGAATATTCCGAGCTTGAAATCGTTGCACCCGCCGAAGTGCAGGCATTTCGGCAGGACCGAGCCGACTCGCTGGGCGCTGTTTCCGCTGCCCTTTTGGATATCCTGATGCAATCCGGCTTGAGCGCCGGCTTCCTGAGCAGCGGCTTTGAAGTCTCGCAAGATGCAAACTACAAGAATTTGAAATAGCTTATTAAAATCTTCAAAAATCCGTGGCAGCCCCGATGCAGCTTTGATCTTCGCCTCGCAAACCGGCTGCCGGGGTGGTCATTTCCGCCAAGTGGCAGCGTTGCTGCGAACCGTGCCTTCCAATGCGCATCAGGAGCGTAAATTGTAATGCAGAGCCCGGAACTCATCATCGCGGGGCGCAAGATCGGCCCGGACTATCCTCCTTACATCATCGCCGAATTGTCGGCGAACCATAACGGCAAGCTTCTGAAGGCGCTGGAACTGATCGAAGCCGCCGCCGCCAGCGGCGCTGACGCGATCAAGATCCAGACCTATACGGCCGACACCATGACCATTCCTCACGATGGCGAGGAGTTTTTGATCAAGGGCGGCCTGTGGGACGGCTACAAGCTCTATCAGCTCTACCAGCAGGCCTACACCCCGTATGAATGGCATGGGCAACTGTTCGCGAAGGCGCGTGAGCTTGGGATCACGATCTTCTCCAGTCCCTTTGACGAGACTGCTGTCGACCTGCTCGCAGGGCTCGATGCGCCCGCCTACAAGATCGCATCGTTCGAGGTGATTGACCTGCCGCTGATCAAATATGTCGCCAAACAGGGCAAGCCGATGATCATTTCGACCGGCATGGCCAGTCTCGGCGAAATTGAGGAGGCGGTCGAAACAGCGCGCAGCAACGGCGCCGGCGGCATCGCGCTCTTGCACTGCACCAGTGCCTACCCCGCTCCGATCGAGGAAGCGAATGTGCGCACGGTGGCGCACCTAGGCCAGGCCTTCAACGTCGTGTCCGGCCTTTCCGATCATGCGCCGGGCTCCGCCGCCTGCGTCGCTTCGATCGCGCTGGGCGGCTCCATAATCGAGAAGCATTTTACGATCTCGCGCGCCGACGGTGGTCCGGACGCAGCGTTTTCGCTCGAACCGCACGAGTTCACGCGGTTGGTCAACGACTGCAAGTCCGCATGGTCCGCGCTCGGATCTGTCGACTATGGCCTCGTCCAGAGCGAAAAGGCCAACACGCGGTTTCGCCGTTCGATCTACGCAGTCAAACCGATCAAGGCGGGGGAGCTTCTGACAAGTAAGAATATCCGCGTCATCCGGCCCGGCTTTGGCCTGCCGCCAAAACATCTGCCCGACGTCATCGGCCGCACCGCCGCGCGCGACATCGCTTATGGCGAAGCGCTAAAGTGGTCAGCGATAGCGTGACAACCCCGCTCTCGCGCAGCTAACGTTGGTTGAACAGAGTCCGGAAGAGATTAATCCCGGTCGCAAACCGCATCGAACGCGGGAAATGCCTCTCTCGAAACCAGCATTGGCAGGTCATTTCGGAGAAACGACTTTATATTTATGAAGAGAGGATCTTCTTCCAATCTGAAATTAGACAACGCCAGCGTCGCACTGCGAAAATATTCTGCAGGAGCCCAACGCTTATCGGGAATCAAGATCGATTTACTGCGAAATCCCTGGAGCAAACAGTAGGAATAAGCCAATGCGCGCCGACGCTGCTCCACCGGCATCGACCAGGCTTCTCGCGACACATTCAACAGAATGTTCCTCAGAGCTTCCATGCTGGACGCCTCCTCGACAATACCGAGGCCAGAAAACTTGTCTTCTCCCGTCGCGATCATTCTATGTCCAGCCGCGGCCATTTCGTAGAGAACCGTTCCACGAACCGTGAGGCCGGCATCGCAATGCTTCATGACCTCGCCGGCGCTGAGGGCGCCGTTTGCAAACCCGACATTTCTGATGTCGGCGCAGTATTCACGCAGCGTATCCCATGAACGCTTCCGGTCGTAGCTGTTGTTCAGCGGGTGCGGCTTTATAATCAAGTTGAGATGTGTCAGTTGCCGCACAAGATCAACGACGTCGACAACAGCTTGCCAGTAATCGTCCGAGAGTTGCTTTGGTCGCGTCAGCGGGGCGTCCTGAAACGCATGCGCAAATACGCAGACCGTCCGATTCGTTGGATTTACACCGCAGCTCTCAAGGAAGGCCTCGCGAGAGGCTGGCAGCTGCTCGACAACATCACGGTTCAATAGCGGCTCGATAGTCCGCGCCAGCGTGCCTTCAACAGTGCCGTCGAATCGGTCAAGCCTGGGGTCATCCAGCAGAGCTTGATCGAAAGCGTACCTTTCCAGCATCTCTTTGCAGTCTCTGGGAAGACCGGACGACAGGTCGGTTAGATCCCGATATCGCGTAACAGCAACTGGGATATACTGTTCTACCAGGAATGTTGGCGCCCCGTGCATGGCTGAAAAATCAGCCAGCTGTCCCGATCCCGAATAGCAAATGTGCCCCAATACACTCGCTCGAATCCAGGACTCTCCGAACATCATGGGAATGGCTTCGTAGTCGGCCAACACGAGCTTTGCGACTGCGATGAGTTCGTCGCTCAGGTTATCGATGGTGCCGACACCAAATCGTCTCAGAAATTCATTGTAAATCAGAAGACCGCGTCGCGGGGATTTCGGCTCTGACAGTGACCGAATTGCTTGCCTGAGCGAGGATCCCGACTTTCCCTGCAGTCGCTTGCGGAGATCACTCTCTACGTTGGCTGACCAGACAGAATCAGACAGGAAACGATTGCGAAATTCGGAAATATTGTAAAAGCGACTGACGCCAAACGAGCGAGCGAGCGCCTGGTTCGCTTCAATGTTTGCCTTACTAACATCACCAAAGCCATCGGCGAAAATTCCGACGATTTCACCTCCCCATATGTGCTGTATGCACTTCGCAATGACGCAATTCGCAAACAGGTGGAAGTGCGCATCGTCATTGTGATAAAGATCAAGTATTAGGATACCGCCGGACTTAGGCGCGGTATAGGATGTCCAGAACCGCCGATTTTCGTGCAGAAACTCGCCAATATTCATGGTGTCACGAAGATTTCTGCGATCTGTTCTTCAAATTTATGATCGCAAACCAGCCCGAAAGATCACGTTCTATAGGTAGATCTCCATCCGAGGTCCAGTCGGCCCGGAATCTCAAAACAACAATTTAGATCCTCACGTTTCGAGCGCATGGGATAACTGTTCCATGACGTAATCCTGCTGTTCGACGCTCAGGTTTGGATGAATAGGCAACGTCAATGCGAAGTCGTAATATTTTTCGGCAGCCGGAAAGTCGCCACGGGAAAATCCCAGGGCCCGGTACCATGGTTGCAGATGGACCGGGATGTAATGGACGTTGACGCCAATACCTGAAGAGCGCATCGCCGCAAAAACCTCGGCGCGAGTACGCCGTACGGTTTCATCCAGTTCAATGACATAGAGATGCAACGCCGAGAGAGTGCCCTCCGGCACGAACTGGCGAATCACAGGAAGATCAGAAAGCCCTTCGTGATAACGCGCCGCGATCGTCTGCCTTCGGCCAACGAATTCGACGAGGCGATCAAATTGCCTTACGCCGAGCGCCGCCTGGATGTCGGTCATACGGTAGTTGAAGCCGAGCATCACCTGCTCGTAGTACCAGGGGCCTTCGGGAACGGCGGTCATATCAGCGGGATCGCGCGAAATGCCATGGTTACGCAGCAGGCGCATGCGATGGGCGATCTCAGCAGACCGCGTCGTCGCCGCTCCGCCTTCTCCTGTTGTCACAATCTTGACGGGATGGAAGGAAAAAACGGTAACGTCAGCGAGCTCGCTCGAACCGACGGGCCGATTCTGGTAGTATCCGCCAACAGCATGGCTCGCGTCTTCAAGAATGCGGAAGCCGTATCGATCCGCGAGGTGGCGGATAGAGGCAAGATCTGCGGAAGTGCCGGCGAAGTCCACTGGAACGACGACCTTTGGCAGGGTGCCGTCGCGCTCAGCCGCTTCGAGCTTGGTGGCTAGTGCCTCGACATCCATGTTGCGGGTCTTGGCATTGATATCGACGAAATCGACGATCGCTCCGCAGTAGAGACCGCAGTTGGCGGAGGCTACAAAGGTGTTCGGCACCGTCCAGAGTCGATCCGATGGGCCGAGCCCGAGCGCGAGACAAGCGACGTGCAGCGCCGCAGTCGCTGAGGAAAAGGCTACCGCTTCAGGCGCGTCGACCGCTCGCGCCAACGTCTCCTCAAACCTGGGGACCATCGGCCCTTGGGTTAGGAAGTCAGACCGAAGAACTTCGACCACCGCCTCGACATCGGCGCTGGAGATGTCCTGACGGCCATAGGGAATCATGTCTTGGCCCGTTCATAAAATTTCCGGATTTGTTCCACAGAGTAACGGACGGGGTTTGTACCGGAGTTGTACTCGAAACCTCGCGCCACAGGAGCACCTGTCTCACCGAGACGGTTCTTCAAATAATCATAACCGCGATCGTGGAACCTGATCGACGGCCGCATGACATAATGTTCGCTGAACTCCAGTGTCAAATGGCTATTATCCGCAGGGCACAATATCTCGTGCAGCTTTTCGCCGGGCCGGATACCAATCAGGTTCTGTGGCAAGTGCGGCGCCATCGCCGTTGCAAGGTCGACTATCCGGATCGACGGCAACTTCGGTACAAAGATTTCGCCGCCTTGCATGCGTTGGAAGCACTTCAGAACGAAGTCGACGCTCTCCTGCAACGATATCCAGAAACGAGTCATCGCGGTGTCGGTAATCGGCAATGACGTCGTACCTTGCGCTATCAGTTTTTCGAAAAATGGGACCACCGATCCGCGCGAGCCGGCGACGTTGCCGTAGCGCACGACCGAGAAGGCGGTACGCCGTTTGCCTGCCATATTGTTGGCAGCAATGAACAGTTTATCAGATGCAAGCTTGGTAGCGCCATACAGGTTGATCGGATTAGCCGCCTTATCGCTCGAGAGCGCGACCACCTGCTCAACGTCGTTGGCAAGCGCGGCTGCCACAATGTTCTCGGCGCCATGAATGTTGGTGCGGATGCACTCCATTGGATTATATTCAGATGCTGTCACCTGCTTCATAGCGGCAGCATGGACGATATAGTCGATCCCACGCGTCGCTTCGATCAACCGCTCACGATCACGCACATCGCCAATTAGCCAGCGAATACAGGGCGCATTCACCTCCTGCTGCATCTCGAATTGCTTGAGCTCATCGCGTGAGTAGAAAACGAGCCGCGCCAAGTCGTAGCGTTCGAGTAATACATTCGCAAATTTGCGCCCGAAAGAGCCTGTACCGCCGGAAACAAACACGGATTTGCCGTTGAACACTTGGACCTCTCTTTAACCTGGGAATGGCGTAACCGAAGTCCACGCGATGTCAATGACGGGACGGTCAGACTAAATCAACGAAGGGGAGAGTGGCGGTGGTTAGCACCCCGCCGTGAATACGTCCACGCCGGTAGTCTTGAGGCTAGCGGAGACGCCGCGTGACACGAATGCCGCGCTCTCGCCACCGAACTCTACGCGCGACGCAGCCCTCGGCTTGTTCCCAGTTCGGAGCCACCAGACCGAAGATTTGCCGCGATGCTTCACGCATCCGCCTATCGTGAAATGGTGGGATCGGCAATCCGCATATCATCTCCGACCACGATGCCGCGACTGTCTCCCAGTTGGGCGATCTATTAAGACCGCAAGGTCGGCGACCCTCGGCCACTCGGCCTGCGTCGGAGATACACGCCTGTACCGGGCGGCAATCTCGATGACACCGCCGCTGGCGAGGCCGCTTCAAGGGGAATAAAAACGTTCATCGAGGCGGTCGATCCTAATCATCACGGCGCGGCGCTTGCCAATTGGTTCGCTCGCAAGCGGACGGTCCCGTTTGGTCGATCGCGCGCGCTTGGCTCGCGGGACCAAGAGCATCGATTTGACGATGTTCTTCACGGGCAAGTCGCTGTTGAGGTCAAGTCGCTTCCAGAGACGCCATTACTGATCGACGTCCTGCAAAGGTCGGCCGGCGCGCGCTTGGCATGGTCAAGCAAGGGTCTGGCAGGCGGTGACGCTGAACTCGCCGCGACACGCGAGCAACGAATTGCGAACGTCACAAAAATCTTTGAAAATTCCGCAAACTACAAAGGGCAAAGTGAAGCGCCGTCGGCCACTGTTATCGGCTGAAACGATCTTCGATTGCGCAAGTATTTTTTCGACGACGCTCTCTTCTCGTATTCCAATCTTTACGACAAACATCGCGCGACAACGGACGGGGGTTGCGCTGCAAATGAAGTTGCGGCCGCGGAAATCCCCTTCCGCACCGATTGCTGGCGCATCTTAACCGTTGGCACAGGACCGCACCCACAGCTAAGCATTTCGTACATACGACGGACGAGCCATCGCATCGGTGAAGCGGCATTCGAGAACGCCGTTCAGCTTGCCGAGCTTGGGGCAGAAATCTTGCCGCACACGCTTCGGCACACCGCGGCGGCGTGGCTGATGCAACGCGGATCCATGGCAGGCCGCGGGCGATCTGGGCATGTCGCTCGATGTGCTGCCCAACAGCTATGGTCATCACCACACTCATTTATCTGTTTTATCTGTCCGACGCGGTGGAGAAGATCGCCAAACACGAAACCAAGATCGGACGAAAGCCAACCGAAAACGGAATCGTTTCTGGTGCGATAACTGGGGCGGCAAACACGCGCGCCGCCCGGAGGTAGTGGCAACTATCTGATTTTGCTGGTGGGCCCGGCAGGACTCGAACCTGCAACCAGACCGTTATGAGCGGCCGGCTCTAACCATTGAGCTACAGGCCCGGGCCGGAGATCGCGTGCAACCGACCTCGGCGCAGGCATCCTTTACAAGGTCGGACGCCGCGCGGCAATCGGCGTTCAGCCCGGAAGCACCCCCGCAGATGGTCGAGGCTTGAAAGGATCTGAAATACAAAAAGGGGGATGCGCGCCGAGGGCCCGGCGCGCATCTCATGGCCACGACCGCCGCCTCAGCTAGAAGGTTGCCCGGGCTTTCACATAGAACGTGCGCCCCGGCTGCGGCAGGCCCCATGCCAGTTCGTAGTTCTGATCGAGCAGGTTCTTGACGCCGCCCGCCAGTTCGACATTTTCCATCAGCTTGTAGCTGACATTGACGTTGGCGAGCGTATAGGCCCCGGTGCGGATATAGAGATCGGGAAAGGCAGCGCGGATCGGCGCGTTTTGAGCCTGAGTACCGACCATGACGTCGCTCCAGCGGTCGCTGGCGATCTCAACGCTCGGGGTGACGGTGAACCGATCGATCGGCCGCCATGTGGTATAGAGGAAGGCCTTGTGGGTCGGCACGCCGCTCGGCCTGAACCCGGGAACGGACACGTCGCTGACGTCGCGCTCGATGAAAGTATAGTTGCCGCCGAGCGCGAACTGCGGCGAGAACTGCTTCTCGAACGACATCTCGAAGCCGTAGAAATTGCCCTGGTTGATGTTCTGCGTCTGCGATTGCGTCGGGCTGACGCGAACCGCCTGGATCAGGTCACGCACGTCGCTGTAGAAAATCGCAGCCGTTGCCCGCAGATCCGAAGTGACGCGGCCTTTCCAGCCCAGTTCGTAGTTGGTGGCGCGCTCCGGGCCCAGGTTGGGATTGGGAATCGCGGTGCCGAAGCGCTGGCTGTAAAGCTCGAAGATGGTCGGGAAGCGCGTGCGATCGGACACGCTGAAATGAAGCTCCCCGGTGTCGCTGTAACGCCAGATCGCCGCGGTCTGCCAGTTGAAGGCGTCAGATCCACCCTTGGGGTATTCGTAGATGAACCCGCCGGTGCTGTTGAATTCCTCCGCCTTGTCGATCCAGTATTTGTCGTAGCTGATGCCACCCACCAGATCGAAGTTCGGCCTGACGTGGAAAGTATTTTCCAGCGCGGCCGACCACGTTGTCTGCGCCTGATTCTGCTTCGGCTCGACAAACCCTCCGGACGGAAGGGTCGGCTGGTTGTGATTCCACTCGGTATGGAAATCTTCCCGATAATGAAACGCCGCCTTCAGCGTGTTCATCGGGATCAACTCGGTGCCGGCCTCGACCGAGCCGCCGCGCGCGTTGTCGTCATAATAACTGTTGAAGCGGCCGTTACTCGATTGCGTCGTATAGGAGATGTTGTCGTATGCCGAGAGCAGATTGTAGAATGTATTATAGTAAAGTTTGGTCTTGACGTAGGAAGCGTCGCCAAGCTGGGTGTTCGACATGAATGCGAGGTTCTGAACGTCCCACGCCGGCCAGCGCCAGAAGCTGTTCTGGCTCGACGGCGGATTGTTGTAGACGTTGAGAGGAGCGCCCTTTTCGCCGGACTGCTTGATGAAGTTGATGCTGTATTCGTCGGTGGCGTTCGGCGTGAAACCGGCCTTGAGGTTGACGCGCCAATCGCGGGTATCTGACCCGTTGCGCCTGCCGCCATCCTCAAGCGAGCCTGCATAAGGACCTTGCGCCGGATACGGCGAATAGCCTTGCGACAGCGACCAGAAGTCCTGATTGAGATAGTTGGCGCTGCCCTGAACGTAGAATTTCTCCTGGCGCGAGCCGAGCATCGCGTAGCTGTTCCAGCCCTCGAACGCCCCGCGATTGTCGAACGCGGTGCCGCCGCTGAATTCGCCCTCGAACGGCTTCACCGGCTTGCGCGACACCAGGTTGATGGCGCCGCCCATACCGCCCGGACCGTCGAGCACTGACGCATAGCCCTTCTGAATCTGGATTTCGGCGATGTCGCCGGTGAGGAAGCGGCTGAAATCGAGCCGGTTGTCGGCGGGCAGATAGACGCGCACGCCATCGATCATCAACGGCACCTGCCAGCGTCCGAAGCCGCGCACGAAGATATCGGTCTCGTTGCGCTGACCGGCGGTGGACTGGGTGCTGACAACGCCCGGCACGAGGTTCACAGCCTGTTCGAGGGTCTGCTTGTCGAACGTCCAGGTCTGCTCGCGCGTTACCGTCGAGCCGCCGACGCCAGTTCCGCCCTGCCCTGCGCCGGAGACGTAAATCTCGCCGAGCTGATAAACTCCGCCCCGATCCTGCGCTTCGGCGCCGACCGACATCGCAACAACGGCTACCGATGACAGGAGCACGCTCCTGCCCATAAACCTCGTTGATAGTCTCACGCCCGCCCCCTCGCCCTCACGATTCGCTATATATAATTGAATATATTGATATCGAGGAAGGCTGAGCCCGGCACGGCGGCATATTGACGCATATATAGCGAAATCCCACAACGGTCGGGCGATAAACGGGTCGACCTGGTCGCGCTACTGTCCGCCCCCCTCGCTCCCCATGTCCGCAGCGACAAAAAGCCGGTCTCCCCACCGGAAAAGTTAACCCTTCGCTAACCATACGCTGGGCAAATTTTGCCGGGTGGAATCCGGGTTAAGTCGAGTGTCGTCAGCCGCGTAGAACGGGAGGATCCCGTGGACGCCAGTGCGGTGCCTCACTTTCGGAACGGCGGCCCTTCGGCCGCCGCGCAGACGCTCGGGGCGCGCGAACGGCATTCGCGAGGGGAAACGGCGACGATGGCGGGCATCACGGCGGGTCAGGGCGCGAACGCTCCGGTCTCGGGTTTTCCGAGCTTCAGCGAGATCGGAACGATGCTGCGGCGCGGCGATCTCGCGCTCGCCTTCGGGATTCTGACCATTCTTGTGGTCCTGATCCTGCCGCTGCCGTCTGTCATCCTCGACCTGTTTCTGGCGATCTCGATCACGCTGTCGATTCTGATCCTGATGACCGCGCTGTTCATCCAGGCGCCGCTGGAATTCTCCTCCTTCCCGACCGTGCTGCTGATTGCGACCATGCTTCGGCTGTCGCTCAACCTTGCCTCGACGCGGCTAATCCTGTCGCATGGGCACGAAGGCTCGGCCGCCGCCGGTCACGTCATCGAGGCGTTCGGCAACTTCGTGATGGGCGGCAACTTCGTTATCGGCATCATCGTATTCGCGATCCTGGTGATCGTGAACTTCGTCGTCATCACCAAGGGCTCCGGCCGTATTGCCGAGGTGGCGGCGCGCTTCCAGCTCGACTCCATGCCCGGCAAGCAGATGGCGATCGACGCCGACCTTTCCGCCGGCCTGATCGACGAGAAGACCGCCAAGGAACGGCGCAAGGCGCTGGAGGACGAAAGCGGCTTCTTCGGCGCCATGGACGGCGCTTCGAAGTTCGTGCGCGGAGACGCCGTCGCCGGCCTGCTCGTCGTTTTCATCAACATCATCGGCGGCATGATCATCGGCATCGCGCAGCAGGGCTTGAGCTTCGGTGATGCGGCGCACAGCTACACCCTGCTGACCGTCGGCGACGGTCTCGTGACGCAAATTCCCGCCCTGATCGTCTCGACCGCCGCCGGCCTTCTGGTCTCCAAGGCCGCCGTCACCGGCGCGGCCGACAAGGCGCTCATGAAGCAGCTATCCGGCTATCCGCAGGCGCTCGGCATGTCGGCCGGCGTGATGCTGGTGCTGGGACTGCTGCCGGGCATTCCGATGCTGCCGTTCCTCGCGCTCGGCGGCGGCGCTGCGGCGCTGGCCTGGACCTCGCGAAAGCGTCACGGCATCGCTGCCGCGGAAGCGCAAGCGGCGGCATCCTCAGAAGCCAAGGCCGCAGCGGCGCAGGCCGCCGCCGAGGAGCCGATCTCGACGGCGTTGAAGATCGACGACCTGAAGATCGAGCTGGGTTATGCGCTGTTGCCGCTGGTCAACGGCCCGGACGGCCAGGATCGGCTCACCGAGCAGATCAAGGCGCTGCGCCGGTCGCTGGCGATCGAGATGGGATTCGTGATGCCGGCGGTGCGGATTCTCGACAACGTGCAGCTCGAGGCCAACACGTACATCATTAAAATCAAGGAGGTCGACGCCGGCTCCGGCCGGATCTGGCCGAACCAGTACATGGTGATGGATCCTTCCGGCGATCAGGTCGACGTCCCCGGCATCCACACGACCGAGCCGACCTTCGGGCTGCCGGCGACGTGGGTCGATGCCTCACTGAAGGAAGAGGCTTCGCTGAAAGGATATACAGTCGTCGATTCCGCGACCGTGGTTTCGACCCACCTCACCGAACTGCTCAAGACCAACATGTCGGACCTGCTCTCCTACGGCGAGGTGCAGAAACTTCTGAAGGATCTGCCCAAGGAACAAGGCGAACTGGTCAAGGACATCGTCCCCGCCCAGATCACGATCTCCGGCATCCAGCGCGTGCTCCAGCTTCTGCTCGCGGAGCGCATCTCGGTGCGCGATCTCTCCACCATCCTGGAAGGCATCGCCGATGCGCTGGCCTTCTCGCGAAACCCGACGACGCTGGTCGAGCATGTGCGTGCCCGCCTTGCGCGTCAGATCTGCGCCCAGAACACCTCGGTCAACGGCTATCTGCCGCTGGTCGCGCTGTCGGCGAAATGGGAGCAGGCCTTTGCCGAATCCATCATCGGCCAGGGCGAAGAGCGCAGCCTTGCGATGCAGCCCTCGAAGCTGTCTGAATTCATGACCGCGGTGCGCGACCGCTTCGAACAGGCCGCCCGCGAAGGCGAAGCGCCGGTGCTGGTAACCTCGGCTGCGATCCGGCCGTTCGTCCGTTCGCTGGTCGAGCGGTTCCGCGCCCAGACCCCCGTGCTGTCGCAGGCCGAAATCCATCCGCGCGCCCGGCTCAAAACCGTCGGCAGCATCTGACGGCCTTCGAATCGCAGCCGCCGGGGATGCGGCATTTTGGCATCAGACAAGTGATTTAAATCTGACCGGCCAGAAACGCTCGCTCTACGCGCGATCCAAGGGAGGTTTAACGTTAAAACGCTGAAACAATTGCAAAATCATCAGCTGATCGGCAAGTTTCAGAGCGATTTGATCGCGCGGCTTCACACCTTTTCACGGCCTTGTGATGGGCTCTTCGGAACGTCGTGGGCGCTTCCTACGTTTTCAGGGCGCGAAACCATGAACCTGTAGACGGACGACCGAGACACATCTCCAAAGGAAGTTTAACGCCGGGAGGCTTCCAATGAACCACTCGATTTACAGCGCGGATCGGATGACCCACTTGAAGGTCGTGGTTGTCGCGCTCGTCGCAGGAATCGCGGTAGCCGGTTTCGCCATTTCGGCGCGCATGAATGTCGACGACGGCTTTACGCAAACTGCCCGCGTCATCAAGGTTGGAAAGCCGATGGCGATCACAAGCTCTGACGCAATGGTGGTTCGCTGATGAATTTAAGGAATCACGAGGCTTCTTTACATTGCCCCCCGAAGTCGCCGCGTGAGTCGTAGAGGACCCCACTCACCCCAAGTGGACTACGATGGAAAACGCCCGCCCCCCACGGGCGTTTTCTTTTGCACCAATGAAACGTCGGCGCAGCGGTCGCCAGTCCAGTTCAGACCGTCCCAGCATCGTCGGCCAGCCCCGTAATGGAGCCCAGGCCTCGTACTAAACAAAACCCGGGTGCGCGACCCGGGTTTTGACGTATCTGAATTTTCGATCTGCGGTTCAGGCGATGGCGGCGTTCATGCGCGCCCGCATCAAACCGATGCTGTCGAGATCGGCCTGCTCGCGCGCGCTCTCTTCCGCGCGTTCGCGTGCCTGGTCCCGCTCGTCCAGCAGCTCGACCTTCTTTAGCTCCTCGAAGGCTTCCGCAAGATTTATCCTGGCCTCTTCAAGCTGGACGCGCAGTTCGTCCGCCGAGCGGGTCAGGTTTTCGCGGCGCTGGATCGCCGCCTTGGCATAGGTCGGATAGGCAAAGTGCGCTGGATCGTTGATCCCGGCGCGCTCCTGCTCGATTTCGATCTCACGCTCCAGATCGACCGACATGCGCTGGAAGTCAGCGATCATGCTCTCGATCTGGGCCACCCTCCGTCGCTTCTCCTCGACCTGGAATTTCCTCAGGCGGATCAGCGTTTCACGCGACTTCATCGACTCGTACTCCTCCAGAAGTCCCCATCCGAGCAGGACACACTGGCACCGCTTGCGGCCTCGCCGGCACCCCTCTGATAACAAGCAGATGATGACCCGACAAAGTTAGCTTTCCGTTTCCAAGGTCTTAAGGATTTGCTGCAACCGCCGGTAGCCGTCCTCGATGCTGGTCACCTCGTCCTTGGCCTGGCGCAGGAAATCTTCCAGGACAGGATTGAGCCGGATCGCCTCGTCGACCTCCGCGTTGGAGCCCGCCCGGTAGGCGCCGAGGCGGATCAGTTCCTCCATGTCGGAATAGGTGGCCATCACCTGCCGCCCGCGCGTGATCACCGGCAGGAAGGCCGGATCGGCGGATTTCGGCATGGTGCGCGACACCGACTTCAGAACGTTGATCGCGGGATAGCGACCGCGCTCGGCGATCGAGCGCTCCATCACGATATGGCCGTCCAGAATGCCGCGCACGGCGTCGGCCACCGGTTCGTTGTGGTCGTCGCCATCCACCAGCACCGTGAAAATGCCGGTGATGGTCCCCTTGTCGGCGCCGGGGCCGGCGCGTTCCAGGAGTTTGGGTAGTTCGGTGAATACAGTCGGCGTGTAGCCTTTCGTGGTCGGCGGCTCGCCGGTCGACAATCCGATTTCGCGCTGCGCCATTGCAAAACGCGTCACCGAATCCATCATGCACATGACGTCCTTGCCCTCGTCGCGGAAATATTCCGCGATGGCGAGCGTCAGATAGGCGGCCTGCCGCCGCATCAAAGCGGGCTCGTCGGAAGTCGCGACCACGACCACGGATCGCGCAAGTCCTTCCTCGCCCAGGTCGTCCTGCAGGAATTCCTGCACCTCGCGGCCGCGTTCGCCGACCAGTCCGATCACCGAGACGTCGGCGTCCGCGTTGCGCGCCAGCATCGACAGCAGCACCGATTTGCCCACGCCGGAGCCGGCGAAGATGCCGAGCCGCTGGCCGCGGCAGCAGGTCAAGAACGTGTTCAGCGCGCGCACCCCGAGATCGAGCGGCTTGCCCACTCGCATGCGCGAATGCGCCGGCGGCGGCGAATTGCGGAACGGCACCGGCACCGGCCCCTGTGACAACGCTCCCTTGCCGTCGATCGGCTCGCCCATGGCGTTGAGAACACGGCCGAGCCACGCGGCCGAAGGACGCACCTGACTGGAGGCATTCGCGATCACGGCGCGACAGCCGCGCCGCACCCCGTCGAGGCCGGCGAAAGGCATCACCACGGCATTGTCGCCGCTGAAGCCGACCACCTCCGCCGGGATGACGCGGTCGCCGCCCGTCTCAATCACAATGCGCGCCCCGACCGACATCGCGTGGATGGGGCCTGCAATCTCCACCATGAGCCCGCGCACGCCGACCACGCGGCCATAAGTATTGACGCGCTCGATATCGCCGAGTTGCTCGGCGAGGCCCTTCATCGCGAAAACCTTAAGTTTCCGCGCCGTAGCAGACCCCCTTTAACCTCGTGTTTACCCGCATCGTTAATCATTGCGTCACTGTCTTTGGTGACTGAGCGCGCCTGCCTTCAGGATGAAGGTGAGTCGCGGGAGTCGGTTAAGTCTGGCTTTTAATGTGGAACCTGAGCGCAAGCGGATAGGAAAAGCTGCTTCTATGCAACATCTTAGGGCGATTCGATGAAAATTGCACCGTTTGATCTTGCACAACAGAATCAGTTTTTGTTAACCATACGCGGTCAGGATCCGAATCAGTTGCTTAAAGGCGTTTCCAGTGCCGCAAGTATTGCGGCCGGCCTGACGCCCGGCGCGGCGACGATTAGGGGACTGGCATGCGCGTTTTGCTGATTGAGGATGATAGCGCCGTCGCGCAGTCGATTGAGCTGATGCTCAAATCCGAGAGTTTCAACGTCTATACGACGGATCTCGGCGAAGAAGGCGTCGATCTCGGCAAACTATACGACTACGACATTATCCTTCTCGACCTGAACCTGCCCGACATGTCCGGTTATGACGTGCTCAAGCAGCTTCGCGTCTCCAAGATCAAGACACCCATTCTGATCCTCTCCGGCCTCGCCGGCATCGAGGACAAGGTCAAGGGTCTCGGCGTCGGCGCTGACGACTACATGACGAAGCCCTTCCACAAGGATGAACTGGTCGCCCGCATTCATGCGATCGTGCGCCGTTCCAAAGGGCATGCCCAGTCGGTGATCCAGACCGGCGATCTCGTGGTCAATCTCGACACCAAGACGGTGGAAGTCGGCGGTCAGCGCGTCCACCTCACGGGCAAGGAATACCAGATGCTCGAGCTGCTCAGCTTGCGCAAGGGCACCACGCTGACCAAGGAAATGTTCCTCAACCACCTCTATGGCGGCATGGACGAGCCGGAGTTGAAGATCATCGACGTCTTCATCTGCAAGCTGCGCAAGAAGCTCGCCAACGCTTCGGAAGGACGCAACTTCATCGAGACCGTTTGGGGCCGCGGCTACGTCTTGCGCGAACCGCATGAGGACGACGTCCGCATCCCGGCCTGACCTATTTCACCGTTCCTCCCAGACTGGACCCCGCCGCGTTTGGCGGGGTTTTTGTTTGTGGATCGGTACCGGCCTGTTGTCGTGAGATCACATTGGAATGTCGCGTTTCTCACCTCTCCACGCCGGGGGAGAAAACCGACGAAGCACAGACGATTGGTGAGGGATGTTCAATATTAAGTCCGTACCCTGCCGGGCGTCTGGCTGCATGAACCCGTCGCCGGGTTACCTCGACTGACACCGCAGGACTGATGATCCGGGCTGAGGGTATCCACGGGGGCTGACATGATCCTGCAATCGCTGGCCGGGCTGCCGGCATTCCTGCTCTATTTCTGCACGGGGCTGATCGCGGTCCTGCTGTATCTGTTCGTCTATACGCGCGTCACGCCGCATGACGAATTCAAGCTGATCTGCGACAACAATCCTGCCGCCGCGATCGCGCTCGGGCTCAGCCTGATCGGCTTCGTCATTCCGGTGGTCAGCGCCATCATGCACACCGTCAACGTGATCGACTGCCTGATCTGGAGTATGATCGCGCTGATCGTGCAGATCGCCGTCTACTACATCGTGAAAATTCCGGTGCCCAACCTGTCGGGCCGAATCGCCGCCGGCGAACTCGCGCCGTCGATCTGGCTGGGCCTGTCGTCGATCGCCGCAGGCGCGGTCAACGCGGCATCGATGGTCTATTGACCATGGCAAGGCCTCCCGCCGAACCGTTCGGGAAACGGCGTCTGCCGCCGCTTGAACCCTCATCGCCTCCGCCAAAACGCTCCGGGCGCGTCGCGCTGCTGGTGATGGGCACGCTCGCTGTCGGCGGAGGCGCCTATGCGCTGATGCCGCACGACAATTGCGAATCCAACCGCCCCGGCGTCGCGGCGTCCGCAACGCCTGGTCAGGCCGCCACCGCCTGCAATTCAGGTTCATCGAGCAGCGGACACGGTAGCGGCTGGTCGTCGCGATCAGGCTATTACGGCGGCGATTCCTCCTCCAGCCATTCCTCATCGTCATCCGAAACCGGCAGCGGACCGATCACACGCGGAGGCTTCGGCGGCTTCGCCCATGCGATTTCGTCTCATTTCTCCGGCGGCTGATCCACCTTCCGGATTGCGAGCTTCGATATGCAACGCATCGCCTGCCCCGAACGCGACGACTGGCAGACCACGGCCGAGAACGCGGGCTTCGCGTTTCATACGCTCGATGGCGAGCGTTACTGGGACGAGCGCGCCTATTACGCGTTCACGCTCGAGGAAATCGAACAAAGGATCGAGGCGCCGACCGGCGAAATCCATTCCATGTGCCTCGAACTGGTCAGGCGGGCGATGAATGACGAGAGCGTGCTGCGCCGCCTCAGGATTCCGCAGGCCTGCTGGCCGATCCTCACCGATAGCTGGCGGCGCGGCGACGCCACCCTCTACGGCCGCTTCGACTTCTGCTTCAGCGGTCAGGGCCCGGCGAAACTGCTCGAATACAATGCCGACACGCCTACCTCGCTGTTCGAAACCGCGGTGTTTCAATGGACCTGGCTCGAACAGGCGATGGAGCGCCAGATCATCCCGAACGGAGCCGATCAGTTCAACTCCATCCATGACAGACTGATCGCGCGATGGCGGGGGATCGCACCGAACGGCCATCTGCACCTGACCGGGCTGTACGAGAACCCTGAGGATGCGGTGACGCTGAACTATCTCGAGGACACCGCCCGGCAGGCCGGCCTGCAGACGACGTCGCTGGAGATCGAAAGTATCGGCGTCGACGGTACCAGCCAATTCGTCGATCTCGACGATCGCCGCATTGAGCTTGCGTTCAAACTCTACCCCTGGGAATGGATGCTGCGCGACAGCTTCGGCTCGCGGATTCGGACCGCATCGACGCGCTGGATCGAGCCGCCCTGGAAGGTCGTGCTCTCCAACAAGGGAATTCTGCCGCTATTGTGGGAGATGTTTCCCAATCACCCCAACCTGCTGCCCGCCTATTTCGAAGACGACGCCGCGGCGAGCAGGCTCGGCAGTTCTTATGTGCGCAAGCCGATCTATTCACGTGAAGGCGCCAACGTCGAACTGGTCTGCGATGGAACGGCGCTGGACCGGCAAGGCGGGCCCTATGGCAGCGAGGGGGTCGTGCGGCAAGCCTGCGCGCTGCTCCCAAGCTTCGAAGGCATGTATCCGGTCATCGGAAGCTGGATCGTCGGCGATCAGGCATGCGGGCTATCGATCCGCGAGGACGCGAACCCTATCACAGGCAACACGTCGCGCTTTCTGCCGCACGCGATCCTGTGAGGCGCGCGGCGCGCCGTCACTCCTGACGCAAAGGCGGCGAAGGCCTTGCGTTCCAAGCGATCCGGAAATCCCGACATGCAATCCGTCCCGCCCGCTCGCAGGCGAGCGCCCGGAGGCGGGAATGTTGGCAGGCCCTATGCGCGGGCTGCGGACCTGGCCGACAGCATGCCCGGAACCAGCGACGGCGCGCTGACGTGATTGGGCCGATAGAGACCGCGTTTGTCCGGATGAGGCTTGAACGCGTCGGTCAACCCGACCACGGTTTCCGCGGCGCCGAGCGCGAGAAAACCGTCGCTCTCCATCCGCTTCGCAAGCCGCTGGAAAATGCTGACCTTGGTTTCCTGATCGAAATAGATCAGCACGTTGCGGCAGAAGATCACATCGAACGTGCCGAGGTGGGAAAAATCCTGCAGCAGGTTGAGCTGACGGTGCTGGACCATCGCGCGAATGTCGGCGTTGATCTGCCAGAGTTCGCCGACCTGCTTGAAATACTTGATGAGCAACTGAATGGGCAGCCCGCGCTGCACCTCGAACTGACTGTAGAGGCCGGCTCGCGACTTTTCGAGCACCTCGTTCGACAGATCGGTGGCGACGATCTCGGTGCGCCATCCGGCCAACGCCGGACCGTATTCCTTGAGGCACATCGCGATGGAATAAGGCTCCTGTCCGGTCGAACCGGCGGCGCACCAGATCCGCAGACTGCGGCGAGCCGCACGGGCCTGTGCCAGCGCCGGGAGCACAGTATCCCGCAGATGTTCGAACGGGGTCTTGTCGCGAAAGAAGAAGGTTTCGTTGGTGGTCATCGCCTCGACGACCTCAACGATCAGCGCTCCCGCGCCGTTCTTCATCTTCTGCACAAGGTCGCTGATGCCTGAAAGGCCGGCCTTTCGCGCAAGCGGCGTCAGGCGGCTCTCGACCAGATATTGCTTGTCGGGGGCGAGATCGAGTCCCGACTGGTCCTTCAGGAACTTGCGCAGATACTCATAATCAAGCGGTGTCACGAATGGCCTCCCGCAAACAACCGAACGAGTTTCGGTGCAATTTGTTGAAGCGGCAAAACGGCCGCGCAAATTCCTGCCTGGGCGGCGGCGCCCGGCATTCCCCACACCACGCTGGTCGCTTCGTCCTGCGCGATGACACTTCCTCCCGCGGCGACGATCTGCTTGCCTCCGCGCATGCCGTCCGATCCCATCCCCGTCAGGATGACGGCCAGAATTCCCCCCTGCCAGATGTCGATCGCAGACGTGAACAGCGGATCGACGGCCGGTTTGCAGAAGTTCACCGGCGGACCGTCGTCGAGCGCGATGGCCCCGCCTATGCCCTTTCGCACCACCCGCATGTGGCGACCACCCGGCGCAATATAGATTCGTCCGGGCTTCACGGCCTCCTCGTGCACGCCCTCCTGCACCGGACGTCCGGCAACCCGCGCCAGATGTTCTGCGAGAATGGTCGTGAAGGTCGGTGGCATGTGCTGCGTGATCAGCACCGGAACGGTGTCGATCACAGGCGCTATTCCGGCTACCAGCGTCATCAGCGCCTGCGGCCCGCCCGTGGACGAACCAATCAGCAGCACGCGCGGGTGCAGCGGACCGAAGGGCCGCAGGAGCGGTGCGGGTTGCGCCGGCGCAGGAGTGGCCTGAGCGAGAGTCGGTTCGTGCGGCGCCAGCGGTGGCGCGGCGACCGCCGGACGACGGCGCTTTGCCGTGAGGTTCCGAATCTTCTGGATCAGGTCGTGCTTGAAGATATCGGCCGCCGCAATCTCGCGGGTGCTCTCCGGCTTTGGAATGTAATCCGCCGCGCCGAGCGACATGGCCTTGAAACTGATCTCCGCGTTGCGACGGGTAAGCGTCGAGGCCATGATGATGATGAGATCGGGTTTCTTGGCCAGCAGTTGCGGCAACGCGGAGATGCCGTCGAGACCTGGCATTTCAATGTCGAGGACGACAACATCGGGATTGGCGCGCTCGACCTGGCTGACCGCATCGAGCCCGGTGCGCAGCGAAGCCGCGACCATCATGTCAGGCTCAGCCTCGATCCAACGGGAAATCAGCCCGCGAATGACGACCGAGTCGTCGACCACCATGACGCGCAGCGGCTCATGCCGTCCCGAATCCAAAGCCGCCGGACTTGCCAAAGCAGTACTCATGACCCACCAGACGCAACCACGAACAAAGACGATTTATGCGCCGGGCGATCCGGTACGGCGCGGCTAATTTCAGATCAGACCGATTTCGTGAAACTTCGCCGTCACGATGTCCTTGTCGAAGGGCTTCATGATGTATTCGTTGGCGCCGGCATGAAGCGCGCGGGCGATGTGCGCGACATCGTTCTCCGTGGTGCAGAACACCACCTTCGGCTGATCGCCGCCGGGCATCCGACGCAGGTTGCGAAGGAATTCGTAACCGTCCATGACCGGCATGTTCCAATCCAGCAGCACGGCATCCGGCAGTTCGCGCTTGCAGGCGTCAAGCGCCTTCTCGCCGTCCTCCGCCTCGACGATATGGAAATTGAAGCCTTCCAGGATACGCCGCGCGACCTTACGGATAACGCTCGAATCATCCACGACCAGACACGTTTTCATTTCGGCCTCCGCTTCTTTCCAACCTTCATGACGGGACGTTTTCCCGATAACTCTGCTTGCCGCCGGTCTCAAGCCGCAAGCTTGTCAGGCGCAATCTCCAAGATCCGATCGACATCGAGAACGACCATCAATTGTCCATCAAGCCGATGCACACCCGCCGACATCTCCGTCATCCGCGCATCGAGGTTGGCTGGATTGACCTCGCGGCTGTCATCCGGAAGCGCCATGACCTCGCCGATGGAATCGATCAGGAGTCCGTAGGACTCGCCCCGCAGTTCGACGCCGACGGCCATCGGCGGGCGATCGGCCTCCTGCTTCGGAAGGCCCAGTCGCGCGCGCATTTCGATCGCAGTGACGATACGGCCGCGCAGGTTCAAAACGCCCGCCACGTCGTTCGATGCCAGCGGCACCCGGGTCAGGCGTTCGGGTTTGAACACGTCCTGTACCCGCGAGATCGGAAGGCCGAACAACTGTCCGCCGATCGTCGCGGTCACGTATTCGGTAAACGCGCTTTCGCCGCCTTGATTTACCATGGTCATGCTCTGATCCTTCATGCCGCCACCCGGTTCGTTTCGGCGGTCTGTTCCTTCAGCGCCGCAATGAGGCCGGGCCGGTCGAACTTGGCGACGTAATCGTGGAAGCCGGCCTGACGACCCCGCTCGATCGCGGCCGGAGAAATCATCGACGACAGCGCGATGATCGGAGTTCCGCTCAGGCGGCGATCGGAGCGCACCGTCTCGGCGAACTCGAAACCGTTCATGTCAGGCATTTCGATATCGGTGAGGATCGCGTCGAACTCCTGGCCTGACCGCAGAACGACGAGCCCTTCCTGCGCGTTGGTCGCGAGGCGAACCTGATATCCTGCGGCCTTGAGAACCGGCGCCAGCATGTTGCGGAAAAAGGCGCTGTCATCCACCAGCAGCACCGACCGCGTGGCAGCGTCGGCGCGCATCTCCTTGCGCTTGAACCAGTCGGAAAAAGCCATCGGCAGGAAATGACCGATATCGATCACGTCCGTCGCCCGGCCCTTGATGACGGCGGAGCCGAGAATGCCCTGCTGATTGCTCGCCACCTCGATATTCAGCCGCTCCTCGACGATGTCGATGATCTCATCGACCACCAAGCCCGCCGCCCGGCCTTCGTCAGCGAACACCAGGACGGCTTGCGACCCCTCGGTTCCGACCGAAACGCCCTCCATCTGCACCAGCGGCATGAGTTGATCGCGGTACTGCACCATATAGCGACCGTCGGAGATCTCGATCTTGTCGACACCGATCTCCTCCAGTCGCGTGACGAGTGCGAGTGGCACGGCCTTGGGCTGGTCCGATCCGGCGCGGAATACCAGCAGCGAGGTCATCTGCTCGGCGTCGCTGGCGCCTGCTCCGCGTTCGTCGGCGATTTCCTGCTGCGTCGCGACCGATGCGCCGAGCGCGTGCGCGATGCCGTTCGGATCGATGATCATGATTACGGCGCCGTCGCCGAGAATGGTGTTGCCCGAGAACATGCCGATGTGCCGCAGCATGGTCGACATCGGCTTGACCACGATTTCCTCGGTATGGAATACGCCGTCCACGACAATGCCGAAGGTCTGGTTTCCGACCTGCGTGACCACGATGAAACCGTTCTCCGGATCGCTGGACGCGCCATCATCGATCTTCAGAAGCTTCTTCAGGTGCATCAGCGGCAGCAGCTTGTTGCGCAGCCGCAGGACCGGTGTGTCCTTGATACGTTCGATACGGTGCTCCGAATCCGCCCGCACGCGCACCAGTTCGACCACCGAGAGCTGCGGTATCGCATAACGCTCGCCCGCAGCCTCCACGATCAACGCCGACACGATCGCCAGCGTCAGCGGAATCTTGACGGTGATGCTCGAACCCTCGCCGGCCACCGACTTGACGTCGATGGTGCCGCCGATCTGGTCGATGTTGGAACGCACGACGTCCATGCCGACGCCGCGTCCGGAAACGGCGGTCACGGCCGCCGCGGTCGAGAATCCCGGCGCGAAGATGAACTTGTGGATCTGCGCCTCGGTCATCTTCTCGAGTTCGGCCTCGGTCGCGAGGCCGTTCTGAATCGCCTTGGCCTTGATGCGCTCGGTGTTGAGACCGCGGCCATTGTCGGCGATGCAGATGATGATGTGGCCACCCTCATGATAGGCCAGAAGGCGGATGGTGCCCTGTTCCGGCTTGCCCGCCTTGAGCCGTTCCGCCGGCGTTTCAAGGCCGTGATCGGCGGAATTACGCACCATGTGCGTCAGCGGATCCTTGATCAGATCGAGGACCTGGCGGTCGAGCTCGGTGTCAGCACCATGCATCTCGAGTTCGATCTGCTTGCCGAGTTCGCTCGACAGATCGCGCACGATACGCGGCAGCTTCTGCCAGGCGTTTCCGATCGGCTGCATGCGCGTCTTCATGACGCCTTCCTGCAGCTCGGCGGTGACGTTGGACAGCCGTTGCAACGGCACCTTGAATTCGTTGTCCTCGTGGCGGCGGCTGATCTCAAGCAACTGGTTGCGCGTCAACACGAGCTCGGACACCATCGTCATCAGATGTTCGAGCGTATCGACGTTGACACGGATCGACTGGTGAGAAACCCGATCGCTTTCCGGAGTGTCTTCAGCTTTCTTCGACGCCGCCTTGACGGCAGTTTTCGGAGCAGCGGCCGGCGCGGGCGTTGCGGATGCCGGCTGCGGAGCGGGCGCGGGCTGCGGAGCGGCAGACGCGGCCGATTCGACCTCCGTCTCCCGGAACGCGCGCTCGAGATCATCGAGCGATACCTCGCCCGGGCGAAGCTGACGTTCGAGAACCTGATAAGTGAGCGTCCCCGCCGTCTCGGCGGCCGGCGCTTCGGCGGCAGGCTCGGGAACGGGAGCGGCAGCTTCAGAAGCGCCATGCTCTGCCATGTGATGCAGCAGCTCGATCAGATCGGTATCCGATCCTTCCGGCTCGGCTTCAGTCGCCTCGAGCTGGCTGAGGATATCCCTGATGCGATCGATGGTGGAAAGAATGAGCGTCACGGCCTCGCCGGTCACCGGCATGCCGTCGCGAAACTTGCCCATCAGCGTTTCCGCCGCATGGGCGAGCGCCTCCAGCCTCGGAAGGCCCAGAAAACCGCACGTCCCCTTGATGGTGTGGACCAGCCGGAAGATATTATCCAATATCTTCGCGTTGTTCGGATCCTGCTCGAAGCTGACGAGCTGATTGTCGACGGTGTCCAGACTCTCGTTCGTCTCGGTCAGGAATTCGCGGAGGAGATCGTCCATTGCCTTCTGGCCCTCGAACTGCCGGGGCGACGTCGTCGCGCCTTTTCGCGGCCGGACAAGTTTCAACCCAAAGCATTTAATATTGGTTGAGCAAGCGGAAAAGAATGCATCAAGGATCGGTGCGGCGGACTCGTCGCGACAAGCCTTCGAGCAAGGTCACCGCATCCCTCGGGATTTTGACCGACCCGGATACAAGGCGTTTGACCTTGATTTAGCAACGAAAAGAAACACGCTTGGCAACCGGATCAAAACCCTGCCGCTGACCTCCGCGAACCCGGAAACCATTTGTTCACCTTATCAGGCGACGCCGAGTTCAACGGGCGCTGACAATCACTTTCTCACTGTCAGGAGCAATCGAGACGCTGATACCACAGGCATCAGCAAGCAGGCGGGTGTAGTAGGGCTGAATCGCATGCGCATCGACGGCGCCAGTGGCGCCGGACGCGAGAAGATCGACGACGTTCTGCGATACGCGAGCGTTCGTTCCGGCGGCAG
The DNA here is from genome assembly GCF_051535215.1 of Nitrobacter sp. Classification (NCBI taxonomy): domain Bacteria; kingdom Pseudomonadati; phylum Pseudomonadota; class Alphaproteobacteria; order Hyphomicrobiales; family Nitrobacteraceae; genus Nitrobacter; species Nitrobacter sp. Next base: position 105,148 of record NZ_JBPPLY010000007.1, read on the forward strand.
TGATCTGAAAGCCCATCGCTTCGCCTTCGCCCAGCGGATCGACGCTCAGCACGCCGCCACGCGGAATCATCTGCTGCGCGATCACCAACAGGTTGAGCAGCAGTTTCACCCTGTTCTTTGGCAAAAGAAGACGAGGCAAATTCCAGGCGATCGTGATCTTGCCATCCTCGAAATGGCCTTTCGCCATGGCCTGCGCATCGCCGAGATCGATCTGCGCACCGGCCGAGCCCGCGGCGCCGAATGCGAGACGGCAGAACTGGAGCCGTGCCGAGGCTGTCTTGGCGCTCTTGCGAATCAGATCGAGGGCGAATTCGCGATCGTCCGGCTTCGGATTGTCGTCCAGCACCTCGAGCCCGTTGACGATTGCGCCAACCGGACTAATGAGGTCATGACAGACGCGCGAACACAGCAGTGCTGCGAGTTCGAGCATATCGGGAACGGGACCGGGAGACGACGTGCCAGACATGATACCTGCTCCTGGGATCCGTTTCGGCAAATCCGCAGCAACCGGACTTGCAGCGTGCGGACCTGACGAATCAAACGACCTTGGTGGCTTGATACACTGCCGGAGCCTGGGCTGCCACCGAAAGGCGGTCGCCGCCGTTCCACCGTGCCGCGCAAGGACGATTCGAACGTGCCGGTGATCGACGCTCAAACGGCCGCGGCGCTGATGAATCCCCTCACCACGCTGGTGGCGAAAGCGGGCGCCGCCGTCCTCTCGGTCAATCGCGATCGCATGACGGTCAGCGGCAAGGCCGACGGCTCTCCCGTAACCGAGGCGGACCTCGCCTCCGACCGGATTATTGCCGAAGGGCTCGCACGACTCTACCCCGATATTCCGCTGCTGTCGGAAGAACGCGTGCATATTGCCCCGCCTCCTTATGCCGGCAGCCTCTTCGTGATCGATCCGCTCGACGGCACCAAGGAATTCATCGCCAGCCGCGACGAATTCACCGTCAATCTCGCGATCGTCACGAATGGAGTGCCGCTGTTGGGCATCATCGGCGCGCCCGCGCTTGGTTCGATCTGGCGAGGTCTCATCGGCCATGGCGCGCAGCGCATCGCGGTCGCGACCAACGGCGACGTCGGCGCAGCCACGCCGATCACAACTCGGCCGTATCCCCTCCACGGGGCATGGATCGCCGCCGTCAGCCGATCCCACGGCGACAGCCGTTCGGAAGCCTTCATCGACAGCCGGCCCGGCGCGGTACGCCGGCCGCTCGGCTCCGCCGTCAAGTTCTGCCGGATCGCGGAGGGCGGAGCCGATATCTATCCCCGTCTCGCCCCCACCTGCGAATGGGACGTTGCAGCGGGTCATGCGCTGGTCGTCGCCGCCGGCGGCAAGGTCACGGACGGGAGCGGCGCACCACTGCGTTTCGGCGAATCGCGCGCAGGATTTGTGGTGCCGGAGTTTATCGCCTGGGGCGACCCGTCGGCCGCTCCCTGACGCGGCTTGCCCGCTCCTGCATCTATTGCGCCAACGTTTCCTTCAGCACGGCCCAGCGCCGCATGGCGTCGTGCAGATAGCGCGCCGGATCGGTCGCGAAAGCCGCGCGGGTGTCCTCATGACCAAACAGGTAAAGCCGCTGGCCGACAATCAGCCAGAGCCGGGCGGTTCCGGCGAAAGTCACCCCCCGCGCAATGTCCACCGGATCATAGCCGCCGAAACGCGGGCTATACACATCCGGATTCGCGATAAAAAACGCCCGATTGTCGGGGTTGCTGAAGCGCCAGATGGCGCCGCCCTGCGACACCTCGAAAGCGGGGTCGCCCTGCACTGCACGGCCGTCGGTAAAGAAAGCCACGGGATCGAACCCGCCGATCGCCAGACCCGTATAACGGTCGGCCACGACCCGCTCCGAGGTCGCCGCCCTGGCTGCGAGGTCCAGCCCGGTGCCGGCCAGCCCACACCCCAGCAAGGCGATCGCCACAACCGCGAAGCGCAAGCCGTTTCCTTCCTGCCGCCGTGCCGTCATAGTTGGTACGGATAACGTGTGAGTCGAGGGGACGATCGCCGCGTCATACCGACCGTCTGTCAGCATCGGGTTAAAGGCGCCGCAACAAGTTTCGCTACCTTGGGGGGACTTCCATGACTTTGATTTCACGCCTTGCAGCGGTCGCGCTCGCTGCCGTGACGACGTTCTGGATCGTGCCGGCGCCCGCCCAGCAGTCAGCGCCGCCATACGAAGCCTCTCCGGGCCAGCAATTACCGCCGCCGCAACGGCACGCCGGCCCAGGCAACTATTCGTCGGACGAGCTGCTCAGATCCGGGACCCGGTTCTTCGGCAACGTCTCTCGGGGCCTCGCCTCGGTCATCGAACGCGCCGTGAGCCAGTGGGGCCTGCCGAACGGTTACATCCTGGGCGAGGAAGGCTCGGGCGCCTTCGTCGCCGGTCTGCGCTACGGCGAGGGCACCCTCTACACCAAGAATGCCGGTGACCTGAAGGTCTATTGGCAGGGTCCGTCGGTCGGTTTCGACTGGGGCGGCGATGGCGCCCGAACCATGACGCTGGTTTACAATCTGCCGGCCACCAATGCGATCTATCAGCGCTTCGCCGGCATCGAAGGCTCCGCCTACATCGTCGGCGGCTTCGGCATGACGGCGCTGACCGCGAACAACATCGTGCTGGTGCCGATCCGCTCCGGCCTCGGGCTTAGGCTTGGTGCCAATATCGGCTATCTCAAGTTTACGCCGCAGGCGACCTGGAACCCGTTCTAACTTTCTGATGGCAGCGCCCACGTTTCCTCGCGGCCTAGCCGGATTCCACCTGAGCGGAAATGCCTTGCGAGGCGTGCCGCTGGTGTTTTGCCGGCCGCTCATGGCATGGTAGCCGAATCCTTATCCGGCTTGTGGAGCGCTCCCCATGGTCGAGCCGATCATGTATCTGGCGATCGGTTTTCTGGTTTCGATGCTGTGCGGACTGATGATTATGCCGCTCGTGCACAACCGCGCCGTCCGCCTCACCACCAAACGCCTTGAAGCGGCGACGCCGCTGTCGATGGCCGAAATCCAGGCCGACAAGGATCAGTTGCGCGCCGAATTCGCGATGTCGGCAAGGCGGCTGGAAATGAGCGTCGAACAGCTGAAGAGGAAAACCGCCAGCCAGTCCGCCGAACTCGGCAAAAAAGCCGACGCAATCAACCGGCTGAAGGTCGAGCTTGGCGAAAAGAACGCCGCTATATTCAGCCTCGAGGGGCACGAGAAGAAGGTGGGACAGCATCTGCAGTCCACCGAACAGGAGCTCGCCACAAAGGCCGAAACTCTGCAGAGCGCCGAGCAGACCCTCGCACAAAGCCAGGCCGAGCTCGCCCGGCTTCGCCAGGAACTGTCGGATCGCTCACTGACGGCGGAAAGCCGGCAAGCCGAACTGTTCGTGGTGCGCACGCAGGTCGAGCGATTGCAGGGCCGGGTCAGCGAAGTCGAAAAAGAACTCGCCGACACGCAAGCGCTCCTCGAACAGCAGCGCGGCGTAACGGCTTCCACCGTCCGGGAGCGCGACGATGCACGCAGACACGTGGAAAATCTGAGCCAGCGCATCGTCACCATCGACAGCCAGCTCATCGACAAGACCAAGGAAGCGGAGCGGCTCGGCGGCCGTGTCAGAGAACTCGAAAGCCAGCTTGCCGCTCAGACCAGGACCTTGGCCGAGCGGGACAAGGAGGTCGGTCCATTGCGCAAAGCCAATGCAGCCGCGCAACTCACCATCAGCGAGTTGCGCGAGGAGATCGCGTCGTTGAACGGCGGCAAGTCTCCGCTCATCGACGGACTGCGCAACGAAATGATCGCAGCCGAACGGGCGCTGCGCGCCGCCCACGACGAACGGGCCAAACTTCAGCGCGACATCACCGTGATCCAACGGCAAGCGGCCTCTTCAGGCACGGCCGAGCAGATGGAAAACGCGCTGCTGCGCGAGCGTATCAATGATATCGCCGCCGAGGTCTCCAGGCTGGCCATCACCATCGAGGGACCGGATTCACCGATCAAGGCCATACTGGCGGCTGACGCAACGCCGGCCAGGACGGCGAAAGCGGTGAACGGCGCAGGCGGCAGCGGCGCAATTCCCTCAACCGTCTCGCTGGCCGACCGCATCCGGGCCTTGCAATCCCAGGCTTCCCGCGGCGGGGGTTAGCTTGAAGGGACCAGCTTGCCTGGTCACGTTGCCGATCCTGCAGCTTGTCGTTCGGTATGAGATGCTTTTGTGCCTGCTTTGATCTCGTTTTCCGGGTTGCCGGGGGTCGGCAAAACGACTGTTGCCCGTGCTTTGGCGCAGAAAATCCGAGCCGCGTATATACGCGTGGATTCTATCGAGACCGCGCTGAAAAACAGTAGCTTGCAAATCCATTCGGCAGAGGATGCCGGATACCTTGCAGCCATTGCAGTTGCGAAAGACAATCTGACGATCGGCCTCGACGTTGTTGCCGATACCGTAAATCCTGTCGAGCTTACAAGGAAGTGGTGGTCTGATGTGGCAGAGGCCTGCGATGCACGATTGTTGAACGTGGAAATTGTGTGCTCAGACGCGGCCGAGCACAAACGGCGGATAGAAGAACGTCGAAGCGATATGGTTGGTCTTGATCTGCCGGACTGGAAAGGTGTTCAAAGCCGCAACTACGAAAGGTGGGCCATTCATCGCCTGGTACTGGATACCAGCAAGCTGTCAGAGAAGGATTGCGTCATAGCGATCATTGAAAGCCTGGCCAAAGCGTCGGAAGGCTAACATCGGTATCCATAGCGTTTTCGAGGGAAGTGGATACCGGCTCGCGTGAAGAAAACGCGTCAAAACGAAATCAGCCTCGCTTCTGATTTCCATCAGAAGCGAAAAAACTCCAGCAATTCTACGCGGGGGAGGCAGGTCCGTGCAGGTTTCGGACTAGACATCCACTATGGATTCTGTAAGAAATCCCGGCTGTTACAGCACTTAGGGCGCATAGCTCAGCGGGAGAGCGTTCCCTTCACACGGGAGAGGTCCAAGGTTCGATCCCTTGTGCGCCCACCATCGGGTCCTGCGACGCATGCGTCGCGCCGCAGGCCATTACGATCCGACCGTTATAGCCCGACCCGATTTCTCACAGCAGATGAGTGCGCGCGAACAGAGCCCGCAACGCGTCGGTGGCCTTGCGGCTGAGCATCGCGTCGCCCGCGGCGGCCTCCAGCGCGGCGCGCGCCTCCTCGTGCAGGGCGCGAAACTCGCCCCATTCGGCCGTGCTGAGGCGGGTGATGAAATCATAGGCCTGCCCCACAGTGGCGATGGCGACGGACTCGCCGTTCACCTTGATGCGGAACGTCGCCTGCAGTTTCGTGACCGAGTCCGAGACCTTGTCCATGTCACACGAAAGACCTGCGTTGCGCACCGCCGTCAAGATAAACGATCAGGGTATCCCACGAAAGAAGCCGGCCGCGCTTTCTGGTCCCTGGAGTTCCTGTGCCGGAAGCTGAACCACGATGAAATCGACGGGACCGCCGGGCAACGCGTCGTCGAACACGCCGGTCACCAGACGACCGGTCCGCCATGCCCTGGTATCCAGATTGGTGCGGCCTTCATACAATTCCGGCCCCTGAGCAAACGAATTGTGTCCGTGCACGACGTGGCGGCCCTCAAAGCCCGCTCCATCGCCTTTGGGATAGCGTTTCCAGAGCAGCGTGGACTCCGGCTGCGCCTCGCGTGCAACGCCGGGATCGAGCCCGGCGTGAACATAGACGCGATGCGCATCGACATGCAGGAGCGGCAGAGCCTCCAGCCAGGCGATGTCAGCCTCCGGAATCACAAAGGGATCGCCGCCGTAGGATTCCAGAACCGCATCGCCGCCGTGCTCCAGCCACCGCGTCATTTGTGCCGGATCGCGCCACGCGGCGATCATCATCGCATCGTGATTGCCCTTGAGCGGAACGAAGGTCCAGCCGTCCGGCATTCCGCGCCGCAGCCTTGCGATGACCTTGCTGCTGTCCGGTCCCTTGTCGACGTAATCGCCGAGCATCACCAGCGTACCGCCGTTGCCGGCGGCGTGCGCGTGAACCCGATGCAACGCCTCGCCCAGCAGGTCGAAGCGGCCATGGATATCGGGGATGACGTAGGTCAGACTCATCAAAGCTCTCGCACGTAACGCGCATCCCTTCCGCGCTCAGAGATGCATCAGTCGATCTTTACCAGAACCGTAGAGCGCCACTTCTGATTCCATCAGAAGTGAACGGCCCCTCCGGCCGCGTCACATCCGCACCTCGATCAGGCGCGGCCCCTTCTCCGCCACCGCTTCCGCCAGCGCCTTGTTGAAGTCGTCCGTTGTCGTCACGATCCGGCCCGGCACGCCCATGCCCCTGGCGAGCAATATCCAGTCGAGGCCTGGGCGATCGAGGCTCAGCATATCCATCGCCCGCTCACCCGGCTCGCCGGCGCCAACGCCGTCGAACTCGCCGCGCAGGATCTGATACATGCGATTGGAGAAAATGACGGTGACGACGTCGAGACCCTCGCGCGCCTGCGTCCACAACGATTGCAGCGTGTACATCGCGCTGCCGTCGCCGACCAGGCAGATCACCTTGCGATCGGGACAGGCCACCGCCGCGCCGGTCGCCACCGGCGTCGAAAAACCGATCGAACCACCCATGTTCTGCAGCCAGTCATGGGGCGCAGCGGCAGCCGTCGGCGGAAAGAACCCGCGGCCCGTGGTAATCGACTCGTCGACCACGATGGCGTTGTCCGGAATCGCCAGCGCGATCGCCTGCGCGATGGAGGCGTGATCGAGTTTTCCGGTGGGCGCTACGAGTTCAACCGGCTTTTGCGGCTTCGCATCCACTCGCCTCGCGCCTGCGGCGTCCGCCAGCGCTTCCAGCGCGGCCACCGAATTGTCGCCTCGCGCCGTCATCCGATGCACCGAGCAGCCCTCGGGCTTCAAAAGGCTCGGCTTGTCCGGATAGGCGAAGAACGCGACGGGATCGTCGGCTTCGACCAGTATGATGGTCCTGAAGGGCTTCAGAACGCGCAACGCCTGCTCGACCACATAGGGAATGCGGTCGACGGAAAAGCGATCGCGCCCCCGCGCCATGCGCGCGTTATAGGTCTGCGCCATCACCTTGCAGCCGGTCCTGCACGCGATCATGCCGGCCAGCGCCAGTCCCTGCTCGCCCAGCGCGCTGCCTGTGAGCAGCATCAGTGTCTCACGGCCGTTGCTTTGCAGGATCCTCGCCGCGGCATCGACCGCGGGCTGCGAATAGCCCGGACGCTGCGAATTCTCGGGCACCATGGCGATACCGTCTGCTTCGTTCCACGCGGCATCGGCAGGCAGGATCAGCGTCGCGATCTGCGGCGGTGTGCTTTTCGCAGCCGCGATCGCCGCCGCGCCGTCGCAGGCGACCGATTTCGAATCCGGCGAGGTGCGGACCCAATCCGACATCGGCCGCGCCAGCCCCTCGATATCCGATGTCAGCGGCGCATTGTGTCTGACGTGGTCAACCGCGTGCTGGCCGACGATGTTGACGATACCGGAACCGGCCTTCCCGGCGTTGTGAAGATTGGCGAGGCCATTGGCGAGACCCGGACCGAGATGAAGCAGGGTGCAGGCCGGTGCACCCCTCATGCGGAAATAGCCGTCGGCAGCGCCGGTGACCACGCCTTCGAACAGCCCGAGCACGCAGCGCATGCCATCCACCCGGTCCAGCGCCGCGACAAAATGCATCTCGGACGTGCCCGGATTGGCGAAGCAGACGTCTACGCCGCCTTTGACCAGCGTCCGCACCAGGCTTTCAGCACCGTTCATCCTTGCGCTCCGCTCCTGTCCTTCGAACGAAGCCGAGATCAACATCGTTCCAGCCGTGCGTCAAAGGCTCGCGAGGTGCCGCGTGTCAAATCCGCTCCATGAGGATGTTGATACCTTTTCGCAACGTTTACGCGGGAAGAATCCTTCTCACGCGACTGCGCCTTGCGAAACCGGACGAATTGTGCCCTGTCTCGCAACGAGATCGATCGATGCGAGGATACAATGACGCGCGTTTTGGCTCTTTTGATTGCCGTTTTTCTTGCCTTCAATGCGAGGTCCGCTTTCGCGCAATACGTCGATACGCGCGACTTCATGGATTTCAGTCCCAATTTTACCTCCGCAAATCCGATCCCTCGCGAGGTTGTCTATTTCCACAGCCGATATGCGCCCGGCACCATCGTCATCAGCACCAGCGAGCGGCGGCTCTATCTCGTTCTCCCCAACGGCCAGGCGCTGAGATATGGCATCGGCGTCGGCCGCGACGGTTTCCGCTGGGGCGGCGTTCACCGCATCAGCGCCAAGAAGGAATGGCCGAGCTGGACGCCCCCCGTGCAGATGCTGCGCAGGCGGCCCGATCTGCCGCGTTTCATGAAAGGCGGCATCGATAACCCGCTCGGTGCGCGCGCGATGTATCTCGGCTCGACGCTCTATCGCATCCACGGCTCCAATGAACCGGAAACGATCGGTCAGGCCGTGTCGTCCGGCTGCTTCCGGATGACGAACGAGGACGTGAAGGATCTTTATGACCGCGTATCGGTCGGCACGACGGTCGTGGTCAATAACTAGCGGCGTGGATTTGCCCCGCATTACGTCCTGATGGATGAATCGACCGCGTTCATGATTCTGAATCGATTCGATCCGGAATCGTCGTAATTCCGACGGGCCGTGCGGAACGGCGGGCGACGTCCACGCGAGAATGACCTTTGCGCGTCCCGCGCGGGTTGATTGAGGAGGCCGGCCGCGATGCATATCGCTTCGCTCAGGCTTGTTGCCGCCACCTTGATCGGAGCGGCCGCCTGCGTCGCGCATGCCCCCTTGCGACCCGCTTTCGCCGAGTTTGCAGGAGCCGCCGCTCGTCAGCACGCCGAGAGACGCATTTTCACCGATCACGAGATCCTCGACGGATTCTTCAAAATCGCCTTCGGCGCTGAATACCACCTCGCCGGCCGGGTCGACCGCATCCGCAAATATGACGGGCCGGTGCGCGTGTCCGCGGAGGGCGTCAATCGTGCCGACCGGAAGGCGCAACTGGCGAAAGTCGTCGCCGACATCGCAAGGCGCGTTCGGCATCTGGACATTGCCATGGCGGACAACGCCGATGCCGCCAACGTCACCGTCCGGCTCGTCCGCGATCGCGACCTCAATCGCACCATCGCGGCGCTCTACGGCGCCAGGCGCGCTCGCGAAATCCATACCTCGCTCGATCCCCAATGCCTGTCCGGTTTCCGCAAGAACGAGGCATTCGAGATCGAGCATTCCGACGTGATCCTGACCGTCGACAACGGAGACTTCGTTTTTCTCGACTGCGCCTACGAGGAACTGCTGCAGTCGCTCGGCCCCATCAACGACACCAGTTCCGTGCCATGGACCATGTTCAACGATGACGTCCAGATGGGCTTCTTCGACATCTACGACCAGTACATCCTCAATATCCTCTACGATCCGCGCATCAAGGCCGGCATGACCGTGCAGGAGACCAAGGCGGTGCTGCCGCAGGTCATGATCGACGTGCGGGCATGGGTTGCGAAGGTCAACGACCTGCCGCTGGAGTGAAAGCTTTTTATCGCGAATCCCCCGTCATTCCGGAAACCAGCGGCGATCCAGGATCCAGCAACACAACACCTGCTTCGGTGCTGGATGCCGGGTTTGCGACGACGTCGCACCCGGAGTGACGGATCGCTACGCGCTCTTCTCGAACAGTTCGCGGCCGATCAGCATGCGGCGGATTTCGCTGGTACCGGCGCCGATTTCATAGAGCTTGGCATCGCGCAACAGGCGTCCGGTCGGATAGTCGTTGATATAACCATTACCGCCGAGCAACTGGATCGCGTCCAGCGCGCACTGTGTCGCCTTCTCCGCCGCATAGAGGATCGCCCCTGCCGCGTCCTCGCGCGTGGTCTCGCCGCGATCGCAGGCCTTCGCCACTGCATACACGTAGGCGCGGCACGCATTCATGGTGACGTACATGTCGGCGACCTTGCCCTGCACGAACTGGAAACTGCCGATCGGCTGACCGAACTGCTTGCGCTCGTGCACGTAAGGCATGACCACATCCATGCAGGCCTGCATGATGCCGAGCGGACCGGCGGCGAGCACGGCGCGCTCGTAATCGAGGCCGGACATCAGCACGCCGATGCCGCCGTCGGTCTTGCCGAGCACGTTCTCCTCGGGTACCTCGCAATCCTCGAACACCAGTTCGCAGGTGTCGGAGCCACGCATGCCGAGCTTGTCGAGCTTCTGCGCAGTTGAAAATCCCTTGAATCCCTTTTCGATGATGAAAGCGGTGATGCCACGTGCGCCCGCGGCGGCGTCGGTCTTGGCGTAGACCATTAGCGTTTCAGCGACGGGTCCGTTGGTGATCCACATCTTGCTGCCGTTGAGAATGTAGCGGTCGCCTTTCCTGTCCGCGCGGGTCTTCATCGACACCACGTCCGAACCGGCGCCGGCCTCGGACATCGCCAGCGCGCCGACATTCTCGCCGGAAATCAGCTTCGGCAGGTATTTGCGCTTTTGCGTTTCGCTGCCGTTGCGGCGCAATTGATTGATGCAGAGATTGGAATGCGCCCCATAGGACAACCCGACCGAAGCCGAGCCGCGCGAGATTTCCTCCATGACGACACAATGCTCGAGATAGCCGAGGCCGGCGCCGCCATAGTCCTCTTCAACCGTGATGCCATGCAGCCCGAGCGCACCCAGTTTGGGCCAGAGGTCACGCGGGAACTGGTTGGTCCTGTCGATCTCGGCAGCGCGCGGCGCGATCTCATTGACAGCAAAGTCGCGAACCGTCTCGCGGATCGCGACCGCAGTTTCGCCGAGGTCGAAGTTGAAGTCGCCGGGGATATTGGAACCAGTCACGGAGGTCTCCCTCACGCGCGACCAAAGACCGATCGCGCTTTTTCCGGGAGCAACATGCCATGGCGATTGCATCGAGAGAAGGGTGCGACGGCACTCTTCGCTCGATGTCGCCGCTACGCCAGCGCGCGCGAGGCGTCCTTGACCTTGCGGGTCGCCACATCCACGGACTGCGTGACATGGGCGATCTCGCTCATGTTCGAGGTGATGTCCGCAACGCCCTTCGCGGCGATCTGCATGTTGGCAGAAATACTTTGCGTTACGGAGGCCTGTTCCTCCACCGACGCAGCGATGGCCGCAGATATTTCATTGATGCGCGAAATCGTCTGGGTGATGGCCTCGATGACGGCGACCGCGCCGCCGGTGGTATTCTGAACTTCGGCGACCTGGCCGCTGATCTCATCGGTGGCCTTGGCGGTTTGCGAGGCCAGGCTCTTCACTTCCGAGGCAACCACCGCAAACCCTCGACCGGCTTCGCCCGCGCGCGCCGCTTCGATGGTGGCGTTGAGCGCCAGCAGATTGGTCTGTTCCGCAATGCTGTTGATGAGTTGGACAACGTCGCCGATTTTCTGCGCCGCGGTGGAAAGACCGGAAACGATGGAACTGGTCTCGTTGGCCTGCGTAACGGCCTGCTGGGAAATCGCCAGCGCGTCCGCAGCCTGGCGGCTGATCTCGCCGACCGATGCCGCGAGCTCTTCCGCGCCGGCCGCGACGGCCTGCATGTTGGAGGAGGCCTGGGTGGACGCGTCGGCCGCCGAGGTCACGCGCTGCGAGGTCGCGGCAACGGACTCGGTGATCTGGCCGAGATCGGTGTCGATGGATTTCTGCAAATCAAGGCGGCGCATGCGGTCTTCGACCTGCGCCGTCACGTCCGTGGCGAATTTGACCACCTTCATCAGCGCGCCCTCCGCATCATGGATGGGATTATACGACGCCTGAATCCAGACCGTCCGGCCGCCTTTGCCGATCCGCTTGTACTCGGCAGCCTGATATTCGCCGCGCCGGAGCGAATCCCAGAATGACTTGTAGGCCGCGCCGTCGCGCTCGGCCGGTTCGACGAAAATCCGGTGATGCTGCCTCTGGATCTCGTCGAGCCGATAACCAAGGGTGGTCAGGAAGTTCTCGTTCGCGGTGATGATCGTGCCGTCGAGATTGAATTCGATCACCGCCTGCGCCTTGTGAATCGCCTTGAGCTGGCCTTCACAATCGGCGGTTCGCAGTTTGCGCTGGGTGATATCGGTGGCGAACTTGACGACCTTGAATGGTTTGCCGCTACGATCCAGCAGCGGGTTATAGGACGCCTGGATCCAGATCGGCCGCCCGCCCTTGGCGACGCGCTTGAACTCCCGGGACTGATATTCACCGCGACGCAGCGCAGCCCAGAATTCACGATATTCGTGGCTGTCGCGGCGTTCCGGCTCGACAAACATGCTGTGATGCTTGCCGCGGATTTCCTCGAGCGCGTATCCCATGGCGTTGAGAAAGTTCGCGTTCGCGGTGATGATCGTCCCATCGAGATGGAACTCGATCACAGCCTGAGACCTGTTCAGCGCGTCAAGTTGAGCCTTTGCGTCGCGGGATGCCCTCGAAAACCTCATATGATCGCCCCCCAATGTCGGCGATGATATATACAATTAGTAGTTAAACATCATTTACTGAAATCTTAAGTTGTAAAGTTTTTTCCGCGATGCGCCGTGGCGCGTCGGGTGTGGTAAATTTATGCCCCTGCCGCGACGGGTCGTACCGCCGCAGCGGCCAGAGGCGGCCGCATCAGCGAAGACGGTAAAATGACCCAAGAGCTCGATCTCGATCATTTGCGACAGTGGATCGGACGCTCCGAGGAAAAGACCGACGTGGTTACGGCGCGTCTGGTGACTGGATTGCGCTCGGTGTTATTCCTCGACATCGGTGCGCCCAGGGAAGGCGACGCTGCGCCGTTCGCGACGCACTGGTGTCTGTCGCCGCCGGTGGTGCCGATGTCCGATGTGGGGCCTGACGGCCATCCGAAGCGCGGCGGCTTCCTGCCGCCGGTCCCGCTGCCACGCAGGATGTGGGCAGGCGGTGAAATCAATTTCATCGAACCAATGCGTGTCGGGGATACCGTTACGCGGACCTCGACGATCAAGGATGTAACGGTCAAGACCGGCGGCACCGGAACGTTGTGCTTCGTGGCGATCAATCACGCATTTGCGACGCAGCGCGGTCTCGCGCTCCGCGAACGCCAGGACATCGTCTATCGGGAAATGCCGAAAGAAGGCGAGAACGCCGCGCCGGCAATGCCCACGCCGGCATCGACGCCGGTAAACCGCGAAACCCATGTCGCCGATCCGGTGCTGCTGTTTCGTTACTCGGCGCTGACCTTCAACAGCCATCGTATCCACTACGATCGCGACTACGCGACCCGGATCGAAGGTTATTCTGGCCTGATCGTGCACGGTCCGCTGCAGGCCTCGCTGCTGATCGAATTCGGCGCGAAGCTGCACGGCGGCAAGACGCCGAAGATCTTCACCTATCGCGGTCTGCAGCCGCTGGTCGACGGCGGCGAGTTCAGCGTCAACGCCGGCGCGGTCGGCGACAGCATGGAGCTTTGGACTGCAAATGCAGCCGGCATGCCCACCATAAAGGGCACTGCAACATGGTGAGAATGCTCGTTCCGCACTCGCTTGACGCAACGCGCTTTTTTTGCACGGAAGTGGTGAAGAGGATCGTCAGCCATGAGGCGCGAGCAAATCTTCACATAAACGAGGCCTGTTTCAGCCTCCTGAGTTAAGTCTTTTGATCTAGTCGGCGGCGTCGCCAATTCTGTCCCAGGCTACATTTTCGGTGTCTTGCGCCAGCGGAAAGGCGCTACAATGCCGCCGATCCACCCGTCAACGAAATCTGAACACAAATGATGTACCGCTCGTCTCCGTGCCGAAACTTGATTTTCGACCGAAAATCGCCACCTTCCGGTTGCGCAGGCGCAATTTGCACGCCAATCCATAGTCCGGGATCGACATTGCATCGACATGGTTTCCAGCTTTTCCGATATCGTTGAAGAAGCGCGTCTGTCGGCCCGCGCGCTGCTGGATTACGGCGAAAATTTCTTCAACCCGACGATCAGGCTCGGCGTAACGGGGCTGTCGCGCGCCGGCAAAACGGTGTTCATCACCGCGCTGGTGCATGGCCTGTCGCGCGGCGGCCGGTTTCCGGTCTTTGAATCGCTCGCCAGCGGTCGCATCGCGCGCGCGCAGCTTGCTCCGCAGCCGGACGATGCGGTGCCGCGCTTCAACTATGAGCAACACGTCCACACGCTGATCACGGAACGGCGCTGGCCGAACTCGACGGTCGATATCAGCGAGTTGCGGCTCGTGATCGGCTATCAGCGGCAGAACGGCTCGGACCAGACGCTGACGCTGGATATCGTCGACTATCCCGGCGAATGGCTGCTCGATCTGCCGCTGCTCGACAAGAGCTACGAACAATGGTCTGCGGAAAGCCTGGCGCTGTCGCGGAAACAACCGCGCGCGCGGCTCGCAGAAGCATGGCACGCGCATCTCGCAACGCTCCGGCCCTCGGCCCGCGAGGACGAGCAGGCGACGCTCGTCGCCGCGCGGCTGTTCACCGATTATCTCCGGGGCTGCCGGGACGAGCGTTTCGCCATGAGCCTGCTACCGCCCGGCCGTTTCCTGATGCCGGGCAACCTCGCAGGCTCGCCCGCGCTCACCTTCGCGCCGCTCGATCTGCCCGCCGGCGGCATCGCGCCCGATGGATCGTTATGGACGATGATGCGGCGGCGATATGAGGCCTACAAAGATCTCGTGGTCCGGCCGTTTTTCCGCGATCATTTTTCGCGGCTCGACCGCCAGGTCGTGCTGGTCGATACGCTTTCCGCCTTCAATGCCGGGCCGGAAGCATTGTACGACCTCGAAGCCGCGCTCGCCGGAATTCTGGACTGCTACCGCGTCGGCCGCTCGACGCTGCTGAGCACGCTGTTCCGGCCGCGGATCGACCGCATCCTGTTCGCCGCCACCAAGGCCGATCATCTGCACCACACCAGCCATGACCGGCTCGAGGCGATCCTGCGCCGCGTCGTCGAGCGCGCCGTCGCACGCGCCGAAGTCGCAGGCGCCGCCATCGACGTTGTCGCGCTCGCGGCCGTCCGCTCCACTCGCGAGGCGCAGGTGCAGTGCGGTCGCGAGAAGCTGCCGTCCATCCTCGGCACCCCTTTGGCCGGCGAATTCGCCAACGGTGAGACCCTCGACGGCAACACCGAGGTGGCAACATTTCCGGGCGACCTGCCCACCGATCTCAAGGACCTGTTCAGCGGGAACGGCGCGTTCCGCGGACTGTCCACGTCGGCGATGGACCAGACTGATTTCCGCTTTCTGCGCTTTCGTCCGCCACGCCTCCAGGGTAACGGAACGGGCGATCCGGCCCTGCCCCACATCCGCCTCGACCGGGCGCTTCAGTTCCTGATCGGAGACCGACTGCAATGAGTGAGCGTTCCGGCCTGCGCCGCCCCGTCACATTCAAGCTAGACGATCCGCTCGTTGTGGTCCTGGATCCCGAGGAGGCGGCGAGCCGGCCTGCGCGCGGCAGCATCAACATCACGCCGGAAGCCGAACCGGAGCCGGAGCCCGTCTTGCTGCCGGAGGATGAGGCGCCGGAGAATCTTCCGGTTCCGGCGAGGAAAGGATTTCGCTGGGGCGTGCTGTTCTGGTCGTCGCTGGCCGGCTTCATCGCGCTCGGCACCGTGCTCGGCGTCATCAACCTGATCCACGACCTGTTCGCACGCAGCGAGGGGCTGGGTTTCCTCGGGCTGATGCTGGCGGCGCTGTTCGTGGTTGCGTCTATCGTCATCGCCGCGCGCGAGATCGCGGCCCTGGCCCGTCTCGCCACCATCGAGAACCTGCATCGGCGCGCGCTGGCCGCCATCGCCGCCGACGATCGCACCGGAGCGAAAACGGTCGTGCGCGATCTGGTGAAACTCGCCCACGACAATCCGCACCTTGCGCGGGCGCGGGCTGCGCTGCGAAGCCATGGCACCGACATCATTGACGGCGCGGACCTGGTACGGCTCGCCGAGCGCGAGCTGATGGCGCCGCTGGATCAGGAAGCGCGCCGGCTGGTGTCGGTGGCGGCGCAGCGCGTATCGATCGTGACCGCGATCAGCCCCCGCGCGGTGGTGGACGTGCTGTTCGTCTTCGCGGCGGCGATACGGCTGGTGCGGCAGCTCGCGCGGCTGTATGGCGGACGGCCCGGCACGCTCGGGATGATCCGCCTGATGCACCACGTCATCGCGCATCTCGCGATCACCGGCGGCATGGCGGCCAGCGACACCTTGATCCAGCAGATGCTCGGTCAGGGTATCGCCGCGAAGCTGTCGACGCGTCTGGGCGAAGGCGTCCTCAACGGCCTGTTGACCGCGCGCCTCGGCCTTGCGGCGATCGACGTCACCCGCCCGATGCCGTTCACAGCACTGCCGCGGCCGGCGCTTGGCGATCTTGTGAAAGACCTGTTGCGCAAGCGCGGGAGCAACGACTGAACTATCGTATCACGATGGCGGCGAGCGTCGGATAACGACGACCTGTCTCGCTCTCCGCCAGTTGCCGCCATTTGTAGAACCGAGAATCCGGCGGCGGCGAGAGATCGGGCGTCCAGCCCGTCAGCTTTTCCAGAACATAGGTGTCCATGATCCGGCCGCGCCAGGTCCGCTGAACCCGGCCCAAAGGCGTCAGCACCGCGCCGGTCGAGGCCAGAAGGGAGACGCCGTCCTGTTCGCGGGCGATATAAACCCCGGCATGCCCGGCGATCCGCTGGAGACCGGGGTCGCGGAAACCCAGGAAGCGGCTGCGTTCGTTGATCTGGATCACCGGGACGCGATCCTTCAGATGCCAGCGCAGCATCGCATAGATCCGGTAATCGTCGGTCGCGATCCAGGTCGCCCCGGAGATCTGCAATTCATCTTCGGCGCGGCTCGCAACTTGCGCGAAGCCGGCTTCGCCGCCGATCGGATCGGTCTTGCCGATGAAATTCCACGGGCTGACGACGTAATAGAGAAACACCGCAACGACAATAACGACGCCCGACGCGATCGCGGCGTTGATCCAGAACGCGGACGATCTTGCGATCCATGCCGGCCATTTTTCGCGCGATCGTTTCGCGATGTCGATCGCGGTTGCGGCGAATCCCAGCGGCCAGATGAACATCGGCCAGGTGTCGCCGACGCGAAGCGTCAGCGATTTCCAGAGGAAGTAACCGAACGGCACCAATACGGCTGTCGATAACAGCACGGAAACCGGATCGCGATGCCGAAATCCGCGCCATGCCGTGACCGCTACGCTGAACAGCACCACGGGCAGCAGGATTGGTCCGACCTGCCCGAATTGAAGGCCGATATAGTCGCCGACAGTGCGCAGCATGATGTCATGCGCCGCGGTCGCGCGAACGAACTGAAACCTGAACGAGGCCCAGTCGTGCATCCAATTCCAGATCAGAACCGGCGAGAACACTGCGACGGCAATCAATGGCGCGACCCACAGGTACGGACTGCGCAGCCAGCGTAAGCGCCAGTCCGGCACGACAATGAAAAGAACAACGGCGGGGATCAGCATCAATGCGGTCAGTTTCGACAGCAGCCCCAGGCCACCGAAGAGGCCGGCGGCAAGCCACCAGCGCGGATCGCCGCTCTCGGTGAGCCGCACCAGTGACCACACCAGCGCCAGTTCGAACGGGATCAGCGCGACATCGGGCGCGACCTTCGCCATCAGCAGGCCGTAATACAACGCCGCTTCCATCATCAGAACCGCCAGCACGGCGGCACGGATGTCGCGGGTGACGCGGCGGACGATGTCGGCGAGCAGCAATTGCGAGACCGGCATCGCCAGCAGTCCGGCAAACCTGACGCCGAAATCGGTGTCGCCGAAGATTGCGGTGCCGAACCGAATGAACCACGCGATCATCGGAGGGTGATCGAGGAAGGATAGCGCGCTTTCCTTCGACCAGGTCCAGTAGTACGCCTCGTCGGTCCTCAGATCCAGCGTGCCCGCGAAGATGCATCGCATCGCGGTCATCACAGCGATCAACGCCGCGATCCACAGCAGCGACGAACGCGCCGGACGTTCCGGCTGTAACGCGGATTTTTCGAGGTCTGCGATTGTCATCTGGATGCCGGGGACAACGCTCAGCGCACATCCCCGCATGGTTCTCCGGGGCGGCTATTCAGGTTTTTGACCACTCGGCTTCCGGTGTCAATCTGACAGCCCAACCAGGGCAGCCCCACTGCTTGGTTCGCGGCATATTTCCGGATGCATTTGCGCTGTGTGAGATTTCGCACACCCATCTGGCCGAACCCCCGCTTGTCTGAACGTCCATTCAGAAAATTGTCGGTTTTACTTCGCCGGATTCTTCGAACCGCATTTTGAAAGCACGCGACGAACTTGCGACGGGCACGCACGAGCCCGCAACCGGAAACCAGAACGCGAATTGAAACCGAAACCCGCGCATCACGCGCTTTATTTAAGGAGAACGATCATGTCTCGTAAACTTGCTCTTGGACTCGTTGCCGCTGCTTCCCTCGGTGCGATGGCGCTATCGCCCTCAGCCGCTTCCGCGCACGGTTGGGGCGGGCATCATCACCATCACTTCGGCCATTTCGGTCATCATTACGGCCACGGCTTCGGCGTCGCCTATATCGGCGGCTATGACGAAGGCTGCTATGTGGTGCGGCGCGTGCCGACCCCCTTCGGCTTCCGTCTGCGCACCATCAATGTCTGCGACTGATCCGCTATCCAACTCGGTCAAAACCCCGGCTGCCCGACAGCCGGGGTTTTGCGCGTCGGTAGCGGTATCATCCGCCCGCGCGGAAGGCAGGAAAACTCATCGATTTGGCGAGCCCTCACTCGAAAGCATCAATTGACTTGCGGTCTGGCGGTGCGAGACTTTGCAGATCGATAACCCGTGATGACGGGCTCGACCGTAAAGCTTCGGAGGAAGCCATGCTCGACAGACGAGAGATGCTGAAACGCGTCGGTGCCGGACTGGCGCTTGGCGCAACCGCCAGCCTGACCCCTTTCAAGGCTTTCGCGCTCGACAGCGTGACCCTGCCATTCGATAACGGCGAACGTCCGCTGGTGAAGTATCCACAAAAGCGGGTGATGATCGGCCTCACCAGCCGGCCGCCGCAACTCGAAACGCCATTCTCGGTTTTCAACGAAGGCCCGATCACGCCGAACGACGCTTTCTTTGTCCGCTATCACCTTGCCGACATCCCGCTCAACATCGATCCCGACACCTTCACGCTCGAGATCAAGGGCAAGGTCGATCGCCCGCTCAAGCTGTCGCTCAAGGACATCAAAAAGATGAAGGCGACGGAGATCGTCGCCGTCAATCAATGCTCGGGCAACAGCCGCGGGTTCTTCAATCCGCGCGTCGCCGGCGGCCAACTCGGTAACGGCGCGATGGGGAATGCGCGCTGGCGCGGCGTGCCGCTCAAGACCGTGCTCGATCAGGCCGGTGTGCAGCAGGGCGCGAAACAGGTGGTGTTCGGCGGCATGGATGGCCCCGTCAGCGACAAGACGCCGGATTTCGCCAAGGCGCTCGACATCGACCACGCACGCGATGGCGAGGTGATGCTGGCTTATCTCATGAACGAACGGGATTTGCCATTTTTGAACGGCTTTCCTCTCCGGCTTGTCGTTCCCGGATATTACGGCACCTACTGGGTCAAGCATCTCAACGAGATCACCGTCATCGACAGCGTCTATGACAATTTCTGGATGAAGACGGCCTACCGCATTCCCGACGACGCCTGCGCCTGCGTCGAACCGGGCACCGCGCCGAAGGCAACTGTCCCCATCAACAAGTTCAACGTCCGCTCCTTCATCACCAATGTCGCCGACGGTGCGAAAGTCGGAATCGGCGGCAAGCTTCTGAAGGGGATCGCATTCGACGGCGGCACCGGAATCAAGGAGGTCGCCGTGTCGATCGACGGCGGCAAGACCTGGAAGGCCGCGCGGCTCGGCCGCAACTATGGCAAATACTCGTTCCGCGAATGGAAGATTCCGGTCAAGCTCACCGCCGGTCCGCACGAATTGAAGGTTCGCGCAACCAGCAACGGCGGCCAGGTGCAACCGTCCGAGGCCACATGGAATCCGGCCGGTTACATGCGCAACGTCATCGAGACCGTTCGCGTGACGGCGGCCTGAGGGAGAAAAGTCATGAAGCGTCCAGTTCTTCTCGCTCTCGCCGCCGCCGTCGGACTGGCCGGGAGCAGCGCTCTCGGTCCCACCGCGGCCGGCGCCAAGCCGATCTCATACAAGCTTCCGGATAAAGTGGCGGAGTTCAAGCCCGGCCCCAATCTCGACGTTGTGAAGGCCAACTGCACGTCCTGTCACTCAGCGGATTACGTCCAGACCCAGCCGCGCGGCCCGAAATTCAAGAAGGATTTCTGGCAGGCGGAGGTGAACAAGATGATCAAGGTGTATGGCGCGCCGATCGCCGAGGCCGATGTCGGCAAGATCGTCGATTATCTGACCGCAACTTATTGATGCCGGGAGCGGTATTCTGCGGAAATCCGGGATTTCCGCGGCCGCTGTTGTCTTAGAACATTTTCGCTTTTGACTGACTCAGAAGCGAAGTTCTAGATTGTTATTTTGACGCATTTCTTATGCGAACCGGTATCCACCCGGATCGAGATCCATGCTTCGCTCGAAGACACTATTTAGCTTAGCGTCTTGCTCAAAGACGCTATGGTCTAGCTCAGCGTCCCGGCGTGGACCCACCATTGCGGATGATCGCGCCGGATCGTCTGCGCGGCGCGGAGCGCCTCAGTCTCGTCGCCGAAGATCGCAAAACACGTCGCGCCCGAGCCGGACATCCGCGACAACCGCGCGCCGGTCGCCCGCAATCTCGCGAGCACCTCCCCGATCACCGGCTGAATGCGGATCGCGGGCGCTTCGAGATCGTTGAAGCCGGCGGATAGCATGGCGAGCCAATCGCCGATCGGCGCGCCAGCCTCCGGCCATGCGATCGCCTCGATCCCATCGGAGACACCAGCGTGCCGTTCGCCATTCCGAAGGCCGAGCGCGGCGAAGACGTCCTTCGTAGCGACGGCAATGCGCGGATTGACCAGCACGCCCGGCATCGCCGGCAAACCCAGCGGCTGCAGGACTTCGCCGACGCCCGTCATCACGCAGGCTACCGAGCGGACACAGACCGGCACGTCGGCGCCGGTCAGCCGCGCCGCCTCCATCAATGCCGGATCGCTGAGCGCAATGCCGTTGGCGCCCGCGAGCAGCCGCAACGCCGCAGCCGCATCCGCCGAACCGCCGCCGATGCCGGCCGCGACCGGCAAATGCTTATCCAGCGCGAAAATACCCGTCTTCAGGTGCGCGACCCGCTCGCCGAGCAATCGCGCCGCCTTGAGCACGAGATTGTCTGCAACCTCGCCGCACTCCTGCGCACGCGGACCGCTGGCGACAAGCGAGAGCTCCGCGCCCGGCGTCAGGGTGAGGCGGTCGGCGCAATCGGCAAATGCGACCACGCTTTCGAGATCGTGAAAGCCGTCGACGCGCCGTCCCCGGACCCGCAGCGTCAGGTTGACTTTGGCGCGCGCGGGCTCGCTCAGCGCCGGTTCGGTCGATTTCATGCTGGTAACGCCGATGACGGTCATGCGGATGTCAAATCCAAAAACCGCGCGCGAATCAATTGATTTTTGCCGCGCTCAGCCGCCCTTGCCGTCTTCCTTCTTTTTGTCCGCCGACGCCGCGGATGGCGTGTCGTCCGGCGGCAAGCCGTTTTCGATCTTGGCCTCGATCTTCGGCAGTTCGTCCGGCTCCGGCTTCAGATCTCGCGCATGCGACCACTGGAATTTCGCCTCCAGCGTCCGACCGACGCGCCAGTAAGCGTCGCCGAGGTGATCATTCACGGTCGGATCTTCGGGCTTGAGATTAATCGCGCGCTCAAGCGTCTTGACCGCCTCCTCGTAGTTGCCGATGCGGTAATAGGCCCAACCAAGGCTGTCAACGATATAGCCGTCATCCGGCCGCTGATCGACGGCGCGTTTGATCATCTTCATGGCTTCGTCGAGATTGGTGCCGCGGTCGATCCAGGAATAGCCGAGATAGTTCAGGACATGCGGCTGCTCCGGCTGAATTTCCAGCGCCTTCTTCATGTCGACCTCGGCCTTGTCCCAGTTCTTCGAACGCTCCTCGCAGATTCCGCGAAAATAGTAATAGACCCAGTTCGGCTTGTCCTTGGCCTCGGCGATCACGTCGATGCCCTTGGTATAGGTCTTCGCGCAATCGGCGAACTTCTTGCGGCCGCGCTCGACATTGCCGAGCGCCATGATGGCTTCCAGATCCTTCGGATCCTGTTCGATGACGTCCTTCAGAATCTTGATCGCTTCGTCACTGCGATCAACGGCATCGAGATCGGTCGCGAGTTGAATCTGTGCATTTCGCTTCAGCGGGGAATCGGCAGGCACGCGCTCGTAGACGCCGATGGCCATCTGCGGCTTCTTCACCGACTCATAGAGATCGGCGAGTGACAACAGCGCCATCGGATGATTGGGCGCGAGATAAAGCGCGAGTTGCAGATAGACCAGCGCCAGATCCTCGCCACCGCGCCGGGTCAGAGACGCGCCAATGCCGTAAAGGGCTTCGGCCGCGCCGGTTTGCGGAGAATTGACGAGTTGCGGCAGCTTCTTGCCCGCCTTGGTCTCCTTGATGCCTTCGAGGATCAGCGGATGCCGCGCCAGTTTCTTGTCGAACGACTCATACACGGCGAGCGCCGCCGCATCGTCCTTGTTGCGCGACAGCCAACGCGCATAGGCGTCGGCCACGCGGAGCGCGGAATCGTCGAGCTTGTAGGCGCGCTCGAGGCGAACGCCGGCTTCCTTTTCCCGGCCGGCAAGATCGAGCAACATCCCCGAATGCAGATCCTTGAAGATCGGATACCATTCCGGACCGGTCAGCGAATCGATATTGGCGATGGCCTGCTTGGTGTCGCCGGCACCATAGTCGGCCCAACCCGACAGCAGCGTCGCCACCAGATCGGTGATCGGCCCGCGGATCGATTGGTTGATGTTTTTCCGGGCCGCGGCGTACTTCTTCAACTTGAGATTATGAACGCCGACGACCAGCCGGGCGACGCGATTGGATTTGTCGACGGTGAGAATGCGGTCGGCCAGGTTCACGGCGGCACCGATGTCGCCCTCCGCCAGCGACGAGATGAACGCACGATCAAGAAGCTCGTTGTTTTTCGGATCGGTGCGCAACGCCGTGCGGTAGAACGCCGCCGCGGACTTGGCGTCGCGCTCCACACTGGCATGGCGCGCGGCGAGATAGCTGCCCGCCTTGGTCATGCTGCGCAAATCTCGCGCACTGGGAAACTGCGCGGTATCGGTCGGATGGTCGGGCGTCTGCGCCGCCAGCGGGCCCGACAGCACGAACGGGGCCGCGGCGGCAAGGGTGATCGCCAAGCGATTGAAACGAATGGACAACATCGGGATTCGCTCAGCTCCAGGTTTCACGACGGACCTTTGCGGTCTCGGAATGCGGGCAAGCCGCCGGCTTGCATCGCGACGCACGCTTCTAACATTCGCGTCGGCTTTGCGCGAGGGTCTTTGGGACCGCTGGAAATCAAGGGACACTTAAAAAGGGGCAGCGTCCAGACGTTCACAAAATCGTGGTCACATCGCCTCGTAGTTGGGACCGCCGCCGCCCTCGGGCGGAACCCAGGTGATGTTGCCGTTGGGGTCCTTCACGTCACAGGTTTTGCAGTGAACGCAATTCTGGGCGTTGATCTGGAAGCGCGGACCATCGTCCTCCTCGATCCATTCGTAAACACCGGCGGGACAATAACGGCTCGAAGGTCCGGCATAGACGTCGTGCTCCGAGGTCTTTTGCAACGTCATATCGGCAACCCTCAGGTGAACCGGCTGGTCCTCCTCATGATTGGTGTTGGACAGAAACACCGAAGACAACCTGTCGAAAGTCAGCTTGCCGTCCGCCTTCGGATAAGCGATCGGCGCGTGCGCTTTCGCCGGATCAAGCGTCTTACGGTCTGGCCTTGCGTGCGACAAGGTGCCGAATAGCGAGAAGCCGAACAGGGTGTTGGTCCACATGTCGAGCCCGCCGAGCGCCACACCGGCGATGGTGCCGAACTTCGACCATAGCGGCTTGACGTTGCGAACCTTGAACAGGTCCCTGCCGACCGTGGATTCGCGCCAGGCGTTCTCGTAACCGGCGATCTCGTCGTTGGCGCGTCCCGCATCGAGCGCCGCCGCGACATGCTCGGCGGCCAGCATTCCGCTCCCCATCGCATTGTGAACGCCCTTGATGCGCGGAACGTTGACGAAACCAGCCGCGCAGCCGATCAGCGCGCCGCCCGGAAAAGTCAGCCGCGGCACCGACTGGTAGCCGCCCTCGGTGATGGCGCGCGCACCGTAGGCGAGCCTCTTACCGCCTTCGAGCACGCCGCGGATCGCGGGGTGCGTCTTGAACCGCTGGAATTCCTCGAACGGCGACAGGTACGGATCGTCGTAATTCAGGTGCACGACGAAGCCGACCGCGACGCGATCGTCGTCGTAATGATAGAGGAACGAGCCGCCGCCGGTGGAATTGTCGAGCGGCCAGCCGAACGAGTGCTGGATCAGTCCGTTCCTGTGCCTGGCAGGATCGACCTGCCAGACCTCCTTGAGACCGATGCCGAATTTCGGCGGTTGGCAGGCCTTGTCGAGTCCAAACCCGGCGATCAACTGCCGGGACAGGCTGCCGCGGGCGCCTTCCGCAAACAGCGTATACTTGCCGCGCAGTTCCATGCCGCGCACGTAGGAACTCTTATGCGAGCCGTCGCGCGCGACGCCCATGTCGCCGGTCGCGATACCACGGACCGCGCCGCTCTCGTCGTAAAGCACTTCCGTCGCTGCGAAGCCGGGATAGATTTCGACGCCGAGCGCCTCCGCCTTCTGTGCGAGCCAGCGACAGAGGTTGCCCAGCGAACCAACGTAGCAGTGATGATTGTTCATCAGCGGCGGCATCAGGAAACCGGGCAGCCGAATCGCGCTGCGTGGCGTCATCCAGAAAAACCGGTCGTCCTTGACCCGCGTCTTCAGCGGGCAGTCGGCGTCGCCGCGCCAGTCGGGCACCAAAGCGTCGAGCTCGGCCGGATCGATCACAGCGCCGGACAGGATATGGGCGCCAACCTCAGACCCTTTTTCGACCACGACGATGCTGAGATCGGCATTGAGCTGCTTGAGCCGGATCGCAGCCGACAGGCCCGACGGTCCCGCGCCGACGATAACGACGTCGAAATCCATGGATTCACGGGGCGGCACTTCGTTACTGCTCATGGTCTACTTCCGCAACCGGCGCTCTCTGCGTCTGTCGTGCATCCAGGGCTTGATTTGCTTCAGGGCTTGAATGCCTTCAAGCCTTGTTGTTTCCGATTTTTTGCCTGAGAACAACCATGGAAAGCCTTTCCGGCTTTCGGCGCTGAACCCTGCCAAGGTTGTTTCCGCCAAAATCGTGGATGCCATCATGAGTTCCGATCCCGCGCCCACAGTTCGAGACCTCATCGCCTTTTATCTCGAGGCCGGGGTGGATTGTGCGCTTGAGGAGGAACCTGTCGATCGCCTGTCCGCCTGCGATGGGCCGATCGCTCCGCCAGCCGAAACGACCCCCGCTCCGGCACGGCAACCACCCGACCGCGCGGCCGCGGCCGCCCCTCGCGCCGGGATTGCGCCACCGCCCGAGATCGCCATCGAATCCGCGCGCGAGGCTGCCCGCACCGCTCCCTCCCTCGAGGCGCTGCGGTCATTGCTCGACAACTTCGAGGGCTGCGCGCTAAAATTCACCGCATCGCGGCTGGTGTTCGCCGACGGCAATCCGCAGGCACGGCTGATGTTCGTCGGCGAGGCGCCGGGGCGCGACGAGGATATCGAAGGACTGCCTTTCGTCGGCCGTTCGGGCCAGCTTCTCAACCGGATGATCGCGGCGATCGGCCTCAAGCGCAGCGACGTCTACATCGCAAACGTCATTCCGTGGCGGCCGCCAGGCAACCGGACCCCGACGCCGCAGGAAACCCAGATCTGCCTGCCGTTCATACGGCGCCAGATCGAGCTCGTGAATCCCGACGTTCTGGTCACGCTCGGCAATCCCTCGACACAGACGCTGCTGCAGACCCGCGAGGGGATCATGAAGACCCGCGGCAAATGGTTCGATTACGACACCGGTGCGCGAACGATCCGCGCCATGGCGACGTTCCATCCGGCGTACCTTCTGCGCTCGCCATCCTACAAGCGGATGGCGTGGCTCGACCTGCGCGCAATCGCCACAGCGCTGGAAGAAACGGCTTCATAGAGCCTTTCCGCTTCTGATGGAATCAGAAGCGGAGCCCTATTTTTTGATTTGGCGCGTTTTCTTTACGCGAACCGGTAGCTACTTCGCTTGAAAACGCTCTGGCTTTCTATCGTCATTGCGCTTTCGGCCGGACGATAGCCCAGCCGATCCGCAACGCGGGAAGCCGGCCGTTGACGAGGCGATCGAACGCCCGCGGAATTTCCGGAACGATGCCGGGAAAACGCTGCGCAATGGCATCGGGCGGCGTGCCTGCGGTGTCGGATGCGCGCCAGACCACGACGCCGCCGAGTTCTTTGAACGTCTCCAGAGTAATCCACGGCGTGCGCTCGGGAGTCGCATCGAGCAGGAGATGCGGCCGCGACGGACCGAGCGCGACCAATGCCGCAAGTTGCGGATCGCCCGCGACCGCCTGCAGCGGACGACTGGTGCGGCGCTGGAAATTCTCGCCGAAGAAACGACTGATCGACGACGCAGGAATAGACGTCGCAACCTCGGTGCTCGCGAACCACGGTTGAATGACGATCGTCGCGATCACCGCAAGCGCCGGAGCTACCACAGCGGCGAGCCAAGCCACGCGCAGCACGCGCAACCGGTGCAGATAAATCATCTCGCCGGACAGCAGAACGACCGCAAGGCCCGACATCAAAAGCGCAATCGCCGCGCCTCCGACCACGTGATTGACTCCGAACAACGCCGCAACAAGACTCCCGCCGAGCGCCGGCGCGAGGGCGAAGACATAGACGAAATTCTGCGCCAGCGGATCGACCGGCGGCCGGACGATCACCGGCGCGTCTTCAGGTTTCCAATTGACGGATTTGGAATTGAGAACGACCAGCAGAATAAGGCCTGCCATCGCGACCACGAGAGAGAAGAGCAGTTCGCCCCAGCGCAACAACCGCAGATGCAGTTCAAAAAAATCAGGCCAGGGTGGCGCACCGAGCGCGTCCGCACGCACCAGCCAGATCAGGTAAGGCAACGCAAGCACCGCGATCACCAGCAACGCGAACAGCGGCTCCGCCGAGCCGAGGGCGTTTCGGCCGCGCTCGGTCGCCAGGGCGAACACGACGAGCGCCAGCAACAACCCGACCGCCGCCGGCGTGGTCAGCAACAGCAGACCGGCCTCGATCGACAGCGCGAACCACGCGTTGCGGCGGCCCTGCCCGAGGATCTGCCAGGAATGCAGCAACAGCAGCGCCCACAGCGGGCAGGCGAGAACCAGCGGGCCGAATGTCAGGCCGGGGGCACCGAAGGCTGTGGCCGTCATGGTCAGCAGGACGGCAAGAACCGCGTGCTGGCTGCCGACGATGGTCCTGGCCAGTTCGTAAAGAACCCGGAACGCAACAACGAAGCAGAGTTGCGACAGCATGTAGACGCCGAGCATGTGGTTGCCGGCGGCGCGATAGGCGATGTCGCCGAGCCAGAACGCCAGCGGCGGCCCGAGATCCGTCCCGACCTGATATTCGCGGCCGAACGCCAGAACCGTCGCGAGATCACCCGGTGGACCTCGATACAGCAGCAGCGGCACCGTGAGCCACATCGCTGCCTGCAACAGCACCACGATCCAGAACACCAGCAACGGCCGGGCCCTGATCAGTTCGACAACCAGCGAGGTGAAGCGCATGAAGGGCCTGGTGGCGGCGGGTCTTGCGAAGTTCTGGAGCATCTTCGCCTCTGATTGAAACAGAAGCCAAGCTCTCGATGCCTGCGAGTGATAAAGCGCGCGAGCCGACCAGGCAACCGGCCCGGCAAATCGGATCGTCTCAGATCGCCGCCTCGATCGGTATACCCGCCGATGTTTCACTCGCGGGGAGGCTTTCCCCGATCAGCACCCCGCGATGGCGTTCGCGCGCCGCCACGACCGGCGCAAAAAAGCTGCGATGATGCGGACTTGGCCCCAGACGATCGAGCGCATGGAGATGCTCGGGCACCGCATAGCCTTTGTGAGATTCAAAGCCATAGCCCGGGCAGTCCTGCGCCAACTTGCACATCAGCCGGTCGCGCGTGACCTTGGCGACGATCGAGGCGGCCGCGATCGACAGCACAAGGCCGTCGCCGCCGATCACCGGCTCGCACGTGCAAGTGATCTCGATCCGGTCGCGGCCGTCGACGAACACATGCTGCGGCCTGTCCGGCAGCGCATGGACCGCACGCGCCAGTGCCCATAGTGACGCGCGCAGGATATTGTCGCGGTCGATCCGCGCGCTCGAGGCGGAGACAACCGCGAAAGACGCGGTCGCGGTGATCTCCTCGAACAACTCCTCCCGCCGCGCCGCCGTGAGGCGCTTGGAATCGTCGATGCCCTTCGGGATTCGCTTCGGATCGAGCACCACCGCGGCGGCGACCACCGGTCCCGCCAGCGGCCCGCGGCCGACCTCGTCGCAACCCGCGACTGGCCACACGCCGCGCTTGATGAGCGCACGCTCGCGCCGAAAGCTCGGCTGCGCAACAGCGGGCGATTTCCCTGGCTTGTCCCTGGACGGATCCCGAATCATACGTGGATGGTGCGGACAGGATGCCCGCAACACAATCCCGAAATGCATTTATGCCCGCTGTCCCGTATCGCGGTTCCACCGTCCGCGGTCCGTCGTCACGACGGGGCCCGGGTCAGAACAGGCTCAACTGCTGTCCGCTGCGGGCGGGCTTCGCAAAATGGTCCGTCGTCAATTTTGAGCGCCTCTTGTTGAGACCAAGTTTTTCGCAAGCGATCTCGAAGCGGCGGCCGATCATCCATGCCATCGGCCCGGCTCCCTTCATCCGCGTGCCCCATTGCGAATCGTAGTCTCGGCCGTTGCGCATGTCCCGGATCAGCGTGAAGACATGACGGTAGCGATCGGGGTAGTTCGCCATCAGCCATTCGCGAAACAAATCGCGTACTTCCAGCGGCAGGCGAAGCAGCACATAGTTCGCTTCCCTGACGCCGGCATGGGCCGAGGCATCGAGAATCCGCTCGATCTCACAGTCATTCAGCGCCGGAATCACGGGGGCCACCATCACAGTGGTCGGAATCCCGGCTTCCGACAGCATTCGCAGCGCCTCGAGCCGCCTATGGGGAGCCGATGCGCGGGGCTCCATGGTGCGGGCCAGCCTGGGATCGAGCGAGGTCACCGAAATCGCGACCTTTGCGAGGTTGCGCTTCGCCATGCGCGACAGGATGTCGATGTCCCGCGTCACCAGCGCCGATTTCGTCACGATGCCGACCGGATGCGCGGCGCGTTCCAGCACTTCGAGAATACCGCGCATGATCTTCCGATCGCGTTCGATCGGCTGATAGGGATCGGTATTGGTCCCGATCGCGATCATCTTCGGCTCGTAGCCGTCCGCAGCCAGTTCCTTCTCCAGCAAGGCCGGAGCGTCCGGCTTCGCATACAGCTTCGATTCGAAATCAAGCCCTGGCGACAGGCCGAGATAGGCATGGGTCGGCCGCGCGAAACAGTAGACGCAACCGTGCTCGCAGCCACGGTACGGATTGATCGAGCGGTCGAAGCTGATGTCGGGCGAGTCGTTACGGGTGATGACTTTTCGCGCGGTGTCGATCGCGACCGTAGTCTTGAACGGCGGCAGTTCATCGAGGCTCTGCCATCCGTCGTCGAAGGCCGTGCGCGCCTCGACCTCGTATCGGCCACTGGCATTGGACTGCGCGCCGCGCCCCCTCCTCCGCTCGCGATCGATTGCGACCTCAAGCTCGACAAAGGGAGAAATGGCGTCCGCCGGTCCGGGAGGCAACGAGACCGGCGGATCGAGGATGGAAGCCGATGCTCTGCTCATGGCGAGACCATAGCATCGGATTAGAACAAATCAAGAACAAATCCCGGCGATCCCCACCCTCTGCACGCCGTCAGGCCGAAGCGCCCTTGGCCTTTGGCCGGCGCAGGTGTTCATCGAGCCTTGGCATGATCTCGACGAAATTGCAGGGACGCGTGCGGTAATCGAGTTGGGGCGCAAGGATGCCGTCCCAGCCATCGCGGCAGGCACCCGGGGATCCGGGCAAGCAGAAGATGAGGGTCGAGCCCGCGGTGCCGGCGGTGGCGCGGCTCTGGATCGTCGAGGTGCCGATCTTGGCGTGGCTCAGCATGTGGAAGGCGATCGAGAAACCGTCCATCCGCTTCTCGAACAGCGGCTCGACGGCCTCGGGGGTGACGTCGCGCCCGGTGAACCCTGTCCCGCCGGTGGTGATGACGACGTCGATGCCCGCGTCGGCGATCCATTTTTTCACCAGCGAGCGGATCGCCTCGACATCGTCGGTGACGATCTCGCGCGCGCCGAGCTTGTGACCGGCGGCCGTCAACCGCTCCGCCAGCGTCGTGCCCGACTTGTCATCTTCGAGCGAGCGCGTGTCGGATACGGTCAGCACCGCGATGTTGAGCGGGACGAAGGCTTTTGTCTCGTCGATGGACGGCATGGCGATTCATTCCTCATGTCCCGAAAGGCGGTGCAGCGTTCTTCACGCCGCTCCGCAGAGCGGGACCATTGCGAATGCTGCCGTGATGACGGCTCCGGCTCTGCGAAGCAATAGTCGGTATTGCATCGCGTCCGGAACTCGTGACG
Organism: Nitrobacter sp.; assembly: GCF_051535215.1. Lineage (NCBI taxonomy): Bacteria > Pseudomonadati > Pseudomonadota > Alphaproteobacteria > Hyphomicrobiales > Nitrobacteraceae > Nitrobacter > Nitrobacter sp. Next base: position 135,861 of record NZ_JBPPLY010000007.1, read on the forward strand.
CAACCATCACAAACTATCCGCAGCGAAGGTATTGCAGGACTGCACGGTGCCCTGCTGATAGCCGGTCATGAACCAACGCTTGCGCTGCGCCGCAGAACCATGCGTGAAGGAGTCCGGCACCACATGGCCCGTCGCCTGCCGCTGCAGCGTATCGTCACCGATCGCCGACGCCGTGGTCAATGCGGCGTCGATATCGCCGGGTTCGAGGAAGCCCGGACGCTTCTTCTCCTCGCGGTTGACCCAGACGCCGGACAGGCAATCCGCCTGCAGTTCGACCTTGACCTGCAGCGCGTTCGCCTCGGCCTTGCTGTTGGCCTGCTGCTGCAATCGCGTCACCTTCGGCAGGAGGCCGAACAGGTTCTGGATGTGATGGCCCGCCTCGTGCGCAATGATGTAGGCTGCGGTGAATCTGCAGGCGCTGCCCGAACAACCATGGAAGCGCGTTTCCACCTGTTTGAAGAAGCTGGTGTCCAGGAATATCTGCTTGTCGGGCGGACAGTAGAATGGGCCCATCGCGGACTGCGCCATGCCGCAGCGGCCGCCATTGGTGGCATTGCGGAACAGCACGATGCGCGGCCCCGAATAGCTCTGCCCGCTGGCCCTGAAGATCTCGCTCCAGCGGTCGTCGATCTCGCCGAGCACGCCGGATATCATTTTGCCCATTTCGTCGGTCGGCGCGCCGGTCTTACCAGCAGGAGGGCGGTTGTCGGTCTGATAGCTCGGGGCAGAGCCGCCGCCGGTCAGGATTTCCGCGCCGCCGATCAGGATGCGCGGATCGATGCCGAATGCGTAGCCGACCAGGCCGAGGATCAGAACGGTGCCGATGCCAAGGCCGCCCCGGCCGAAACCGCCTCCGCCAAATCCGCCACCGCCGCCATCGCGACGATCGTCGATGTTGTCGCTGCGGCGAAAATCGTCATCACGCATGGCGTCGGTCCTCGTTTCGATCGCGACATCACCGCGACCCGGCGACGCCAACGTAAAATTTCTACTTCGTTAATCAATAGCCTGCCCGGCAATAATTGCCTAGTGTGGAGGTTCAGAAGTTCGCTTCATTGCCCAATCGAGTCCGTCAAGCGAACTTCGGAATCGGGACACTAGTGCGGTTCGGATCGGGAAGTTCGCCCGACCGATCTATCGGAACATCGAAAACGAGTCCGAACCGCGGCGGTCATGCATGATCGCGCGGCGGGCTACGGAAAAACCCGGTGGCGACGCCTCTGCCGATCCCATTTCTCGTGGCTCCAGTCTGAGTGACACGCGCGTCAACGATCAGACCGTGCTGATAACGATGGCTGCGACCGCAGCGCGCATCGCGCATATCGTGAAAAACGATCTCGGTTGGGCGCACCACCGTTGCGAAGCTCCGCGCGCGACGTGGCGAAAATGCGTCTGCAATCAACGAAAGGCATCTGCAATTAAGTCGATTTTTACTTTGGCAGGTCACTGTAGCGCCAGTCGGTTGTTTGGTCCCGCGTCGCCGACAGCGTCGCCTGAGTCAGAGTATGTGAGTCATGGTCGTGTCGCGTCGCGGGGCGTCTGCAAAGGCGCCCCGCACCAAATTTGATCCCCCCGCTTCGCGTATCGTCGTTGGCGACTGCGTCGCCGAGATGTCGAAGCTTTCATCCGGATCGGTCGATCTGGTGTTCGCGGATCCGCCCTACAATCTGCAGCTCAAGGGCGATCTCAAGCGGCCTGACGAATCCCACGTCAACGCCGTCAATAACGACTGGGACAAGTTCTCGTCGTTCGCGGCCTATGACGATTTCACGCGCGCGTGGCTGCTCGCCTGCCGCCGCATCATGAAGCCATCCGCGACGATCTGGGTGATCGGCTCCTATCACAACATCTTCCGCGTCGGCGCGATCATGCAGGACCTCGGCTTCTGGATCCTCAACGACATCGTCTGGCGCAAGACCAATCCGATGCCGAATTTCCGCGGTCGCCGCTTCACCAATGCGCATGAAACCATGATCTGGGCGGCACGCGACGAGAACGCCAAGGGCTACACCTTCAATTACGAGGCGCTCAAAGCCGCCAACGAGGACGTGCAGGCGCGCTCGGACTGGCTGATTCCGCTGTGCACCGGCGACGAGCGGCTGAAGGGCAAGGACGGCAAGAAAGTGCACCCGACCCAGAAGCCGGAAGGATTGCTGGCGCGGGTTTTGTTGTCGTCGTCCAGGCCGGGGGATCTCGTAATCGATCCGTTCAACGGCACCGGCACCACGGGCGCGGTCGCCAAGCGTCTCGGCCGCAGCTACATCGGCTTCGAACGCGACCGGACCTATGCCGCCGCGGCCGAGCAACGCATCGCGGCCGTCGAACCGCTGCCGGAAGCTACGCTGGCCCCGTTCATGACCGCGCGTGCCGCGCCGCGCGTGGCGTTTTCCGAACTGATCGAGCGCGGCATGATCTCGCCTGGCGCGAAACTCGTCGATGCGAAAAAGCGGCACGGCGCACTGGTGCGCGCCGACGGCGCCATCATGCTCGGCGACAAGGTCGGCTCGATCCACCGCATCGGGGCGGTGGCGCAAGGCGCGGGGGCCTGTAACGGCTGGACCTTCTGGCACATCGAAACCAGCAAGGGCCTCAGACTGATCGACGAGTTGCGCGCCGAAATCCGCAGCCGGATGGCGACCGACTGAAACGGTCCGTCGCATCCACCTGTCGACGGAAAGCTGTGCAGCCAACGCACAGCGGATCACGAAACGCGTCGGTTGCATTGGTCTGAAAATCCACGCATGAAATGGCCGTCCGCGGGCATCCTCCCTCTCCCGCGCGTTCCAGTTCAAACCCAGCCATCCCCAAGCACACCGACAGTGGAGTTTTCGATGATCAAGTTCTATTTCAACGGCGCGCCGAACCCGAACAAGGTCGCGCTGTTTCTGGAAGAAACCGGATTGCCCTTCGAGCTTGTGCCGGTCGATACCCGCAAGGGCGACCAGTTCAAGCCGGAGTTCCTGAAGGTGAATCCGAACGGCAAGGTGCCGGCTATCGAGGACGACGGCGTGTTCGTATTCGACAGCAATGCCATCCTGCTTTATCTCGGCGAAAAGACCGGCAAGTTCATGCCGGCGAATACGCCTGCCAATCGTGCGCAGACGCTATCGTGGATGATGTTCATCGCGAGCGGCCTGGGACCTTATTCCGGCCAGGCCATACACTTCAAGGATTACGCGCCGAAGGGCATGGACTACGCGATCAACCGCTATCTGTTCGAAGCGCATCGTCATTACAAGGTTCTCGACGATCATCTCGCCAACAGCCGCTACATGGTCGGCGACACCTACACCATCGTCGACATGGCGTTCTGGGGTTGGGCGCGCATGGCCCCTCGCGTGATCGGCGAGAGCGGCGTCGCCAAATATCCGAACTTCAAGCGGCTGCTCGACGAGGTCTCGGCGCGGCCGGCCGCGACCAGGGCGATCGCGCTGAAGGACAAGTTCATCTTCAAGACCGAGAACGACGACGAAGCCAAGAGCTTCCTGTACCGCCATATGACCACCAAGGTGGCCTGATCGTTTTTTCATCTTCGTCCACGAGGCCCTTCGGCTCACGCCGGAGGGCCTTTTGCTTGGGCGGCATGGATGCCCGACAAAAAGCTGGGCATGACGGATTGCCATCCAAGAACGCGCTCCAGATTAGTCTCCTAACCCGTGTGCGATGACCTTGCGCATCAGGTTCGGCAACGCTTCATCCTGCAGCGTTGCGATCGGTGTCCAGCGCATGCCATCGGGCGCGCGGGTGCGCGCTGCAGCGGTCGCGGTGTAAACCGCAAGCTCCAGCGGAAAATGCGTGAAGACATGCGTGACCGTGCCGACCTTGCGACGCCAGCGCGCGCCGCCGATTGACGGCGCCTGCTTCAGTGCAGTCGCATCGTCCTGCGCGGCGAGCCAGTCTGATGTCGGCACTTCCGTCATGCCGCCGAGCAGACCTTTTGTCGGCCGCGTGCGAACCAGCAGTTCACCGCCGCGCCTCACCACGAAAGCCGCGCCGCGCCGCAACTCGCCCGCCTTCTTTGGCGTCTTGCGCGGAAAGGTCTCCTGGTCGCCGCGCAGCCGGGCCGCGCATTCATCGCTGAACGGGCACAACGCGCAGGCCGGCTTCTTCGGCGTGCAGATGGTGGCGCCGAGATCCATCAGCGCCTGCGCGGAATCGCCGGATCGCGAGGGTCCGAGCAGCGTCGCCGCAAGCTCCCGGATGCGCGGCTTCGCCTTCGGCAGCGGCTCCTCCACCGCAAACAGTCGCGACACCACACGCTCGATGTTGCCGTCGACCGGCATGGTGCGGCAGCCGAACGCGATCGCGGCGATCGCCGCCGCCGTGTAGGGGCCGATTCCCGGCAGCGCGCGCAAGTCCTCTTCCCTATCGGGGAACGCGCCGCCGTGATCGCGCCGCACCGCCACGGCGCAGGCATGGAGATTGCGCGCGCGCGAATAATAGCCGAGCCCGGCCCACATCCGTAAAACATCGTCGAGCGATGCGTTCGCCATCGCTTCGACGTCCGGCCAGCGCGCCAGGAACTTTTCGAAATACGGCCCGACCGCCCTCACCGTGGTCTGCTGCAGCATGATCTCCGACAGCCAGACCCGATAAGGGTCTGCGGCCTCGCCCGGCAGCGCACGCCATGGCAGGCGGCGGCGGTTCCGATCGTACCAGGCAAGCAGCAACTCCGGGCGGTTGCCGTCTCCGCCTCGCATCTTGTGCGTATTTGGTATCGCCTTTGCCGCCCGTGCCATCGCGCCACTCTCGTCGATGGAATCAACCTTTCCACGTCATGCCCGGCCTCGTGCCCGGCATCCACGCCTTTTTTCGTGAGTTGCCGCAAAAGAGGTGGAGGGCCGGAATACATCCGGCCCTCCCGACAGCACAACGTGGATTGCGTCCGACCATCAATCGTGCCCCAAACGAGATGTGGAGATGCTATAAGGCGCGGATGTCCAAGCCCGGTCCGATTTCGGCCAAGCCGTTGTCCGCGCTGCTCGGCGATGTCTTCTCCGACGCCTATGCGCGGCAGGGATTTGCCACGCGCGAACTGGTAACGCGCTGGGCGGAGATCGCCGGACCCGAAATCGCCGCGCATTCCGAGCCGATGAAAATCCAGTGGCCGCGCCCCGTCGAGGGACAACCCGAGCGACCGGCGACGCTTGTGCTGCGGGTCGAGGGCCCGGCGGCGCTGGAAATCCAGCACGCCTCCGACATCATCCTGCAACGGGTGAACCGCTTTTTCGGTTGGAACGCGGTCGGCCGGCTGGCCTTGCGGCAGGCGCCGCTGTCGCGCAAGACCCGGCGAAAGGCCCCGCGTCCGCCGGACGAGACGGATGTCGCCAGTGTCGCCGGGACGCTGTCATCGATCGAAGACGACGGTCTGCGCGCGGCGCTGGCGCGGCTCGGCGCCTCGATCAAGCGAAATTGACGCGACCATGGAATAGGCTTCCGACAGCGCGCCATTGCCACAATTGTCGTTTCAAGCTAGCGAACAAACGTCTTTCAGGCGCGCTTGCGCCGTTTCGGGAGCAAACCCTTGATCATCACGCGCCGCGCCTTCACCGCCGCCCTCTCGCTGAGCGGACTCGCCGCCTTCGCCGGTCTCTCGCCGTGGCGCCTGATCGGCGAGGCCATGGCCCAGAGCGTCACCGCCGCCGACGTCGCCAAACCGGTCTCGCTGCCGGACATGGCGCTCGGTCCCAAGGATGCCGCCGTCACCATCACCGAATATGCGTCGATGACCTGTCCGCACTGCGCGCGCTTTGCTGAAAGCGTGTTCCCGAAGATCAAGGCGGAATACATCGACACCAACAAGGTCCGTTACGTGTTCCGTGAATTCCCGCTCGACATCAAGGCGGCGGCCGGCTCGATGCTCGCCCGCTGCATCGCCAAGGACGACGCGGGAAAATACTTCGCCGTCATCGACACGCTGTTCAAGTCGCAGGATGTATGGACCGGATCGAAGACCACGGAATCGCTCAAGCAGATCGGCAAGCAGGCCGGCCTCAGCGGACAGGAGGTCGAAACCTGCCTCAAGGATCAGGCCCTGCTCGACAAGATCGCGGCCGACCAGAAATACGCCAACGAGGTTCTGAAGGTGAATTCGACGCCGACGTTCTTCATCAATGGCGACATGGTGAAGGGCGAGACCTCATTCGAGGAGTTCAAGAAGAAGATCGACCCGCTGTTGAAGGGCTGAGTGCGCGGCGCAGGGCGCATTCGACAGAGCACGCACGAGTTCCACCTGGGGTTCTCTGCGTCTGATGGAATCGAGAAGCGGATTCTATAGTTTGATTCGACACTTTTTCTTCACGCGAACGATCCACTTCGCTCGAAAACACTCTAACTGCCGCAAAAGCCTCTGGAAAAGCCTGCTCCCGCGGTTGCCCAGACGCGGCGCCCTCGTCATTGTCGAGCCTCGCGAGGCGCGACTCAGGGCTGCCGGCAATACTACATATGGTATTGTAACTGCGGGCTGATTCGTGTCTTGCCAGCAAGCAGAGTGCCCATGAAACTCACGCGCCTTCGCCTTCACGGATTCAAGTCGTTCGTCGAGCCCACCGATTTCGTGATCGAGCCGGGTCTCACCGGCGTGGTCGGGCCGAACGGCTGCGGCAAGTCCAACCTGGTCGAAGCGCTGCGCTGGGCGATGGGCGAGACTTCGCACAAGTCGCTGCGCGCCGCCGACATGGACGCGGTGATCTTCGCAGGTTCGGGCAACCGCCCGGCGCGCAACCACGCCGAAGTGGTGATGACGATCGACAATACCGATCGCTCCGCCCCTGCGGCCGTCAACGATTCCGAGACGCTGGAGATTTCACGCCGGATCGAGCGCGAGGCAGGCTCGGTCTATCGCATCAACGGCCGTGACGTGCGCGCCCGCGACGTGCAGATCCTGTTCGCCGACGCTGCCACTGGCGCGCGTTCGCCGGCGCTGGTGCATCAGGGCAAGATCGGCGAGATCATCCAGGCCAAGCCTGAACAGAGGCGCCGTGTGCTCGAGGACGCCGCCGGCGTCGCCGGCCTGCATGCGCGCCGTCATGAAGCTGAACTGCGGCTGAAGGCCGCAGAGACCAACCTTACCCGCGTCGAGGACGTGATCGGCCAGCTTTCCGGCCAGATGGATGGCCTCAAGAAGCAGGCACGGCAGGCGATCCGCTATCGCGACGTCGCGGCGAAGGTGCGCAAGGCCGAGGCGATGCTGTTCCACCTGCGCTGGCTGGACGCGCAGGCCGAGGTGACGGAAGCCGCCAGGATTCACGATGTGAACGTCCGCGAACTGGCGGAACGCACCCGCGAGCAGGCGGAAGCCGCCCGTCTCCAGGCCGAACGCGCAACCGAATTGCCGGCGCTCCGCGAGGCGGAAGCCCGCGCCGCCGCCGGACTGCAGCGCCTCACCAGCGCGCGCGAGGCGCTCGACCGCGAGGAGGAGCGTGCGAAGGAGCGCGCCGCCGAACTCGATCGCCGGCTGACGCAGCTTGCATCCGACATCGAGCGCGAGCAGCGGCAATCCTCCGATGCCGATGACGCCTTGCGGCGGCTGGAGGCCGAGGACACCGAGCTGAAGGAGGAGATCAAGTCGCGCGTCGAGACCCGCAGCGGCGTTGACGAGCGGGCGGCGCAGGCGGAAGCAACTCTCGCCGCGACAGAGGCCAAGTTTGCGGAATTGACCCGCGCGCTGGCCGACCTCACCGCGAAGCGTAACCAACTCGAATCGAACGTGCGGACCCATCGCGACCGTCTGGCGCGTATCGATCAGCAGATCACGGACGTGCAGCGCGAGACCGAGGCGCTAACGCAGCAGACCAGCGGCTTCGGTGATCTCGATGCGCTGAGCGCGGCGATCGAGGGCGCGCAACAGGCGCTCGCGCAATCGGAAAGCCTGAGCCGAGAACGCGAGGCCGAACACGCCGCTGCGCGAGGGCAGCTCGATGCCGCTCGCTCCGGCGTCGAAGCAGCGCGCGGGCCGTTGCAGGAAGCCGACAAGCGCGCCCAGCGGCTCGAAACCGAAGCCAAGACCATCGCCAAGATCCTCAACGGCGAAAGCAAGAACCTGTGGCCGCCGATCATCGACGGCATCAGCGTCGACAAGGGCTACGAGAAGGCGATCGGCGCCGTACTCGGCGACGACCTCGACGCACCGGTGGACAAATCCGCGCCGATGCGCTGGACCGGCGCCGCCGTCACGGGCGACGACCCAACGTTGCCCGAGAGCGTGGAATCCCTTGCCGCCCACGTGCAGGCGCCGCCGGAACTGGCGCGACGTCTGGCCCAGATCGGCGTCGTCGCCAGGGAGCGCGGCGCTGAGCTGGTCTCGCATTTGAAAACCGGCCAGCGGCTGGTGTCGCTCGAAGGCGACGTCTGGCGCTGGGACGGCTTCGTGACCGCGGCCCATGCACCGACCGGCGCGGCGCGGCGGCTCGCCGAGCGCGCGCGTCTTGCCGACATCGAGAGTGAGATCGAGCGCGCGCGCATTGAAGTCGCCGAGCGGCGGCAGGCGCTGGAGGCGGCCCAGCAGGCGGTCGCCGCCGCCGGTCAGGCCGTCACGGCAGCCGCCTCGGCCGAGAGCGAGGCGCGCAACGCCTGGCGCACGGCGCAGCGCGAGGCCGATGCCGCGCGCGAACGTCATGCCAGCGCCGAGCGCGAGATTAACCGCCATGCGGCGCGCCGCTCCGCGCTGACCGAAGCGCACAATCGCCTGACCAGCGACCGCCTTGAGGCCGCCGCTGCCCATGAAACCGCCACCGCCACGCTTGGCGAGTTGCCGCCGAGCCTCGACACCGAAACGAAGCTTGGCGAAGTGCGGACCGAGATCGATGGCCATCGGCGGCTCGCCGCGCAGGTGCGCGCCGAAGCGCAGGCGCTGGCGCGCGAAGCCGAGCTTGCGGATCGCCGCCTGCAGGCGATATCGGCCGAACGTAACGAATGGCAAACCCGCAAGCAGAGCTCAGCCTCGCAGATCGCGACCATCGAGGCGCGCGTCACCGAGGTGAAGGCCGAGCGCGCCGATCTCGACAACGCGCCGGCACTGTTCGCCGAGAAACGCAGCGCGGTCATCAGCGAGATCGAGCACGCCGAGAAGGATCGCCGCGACGCGGCCGATGCGCTCGCCGCCGCCGAAGCCGCGATGGCGGAAACCGATCGGGCCGCGAAAATCTCGCTGGAGGCACTGTCGAGCGCACGCGAAGCCACCGCGCGCGCCGAGGAACGCATGGACGGCAGCAGGCGGCGTCTGGAGGATACCGAACGGGAAATCCGCGACATGCTCGAGGTGGAGCCCTCCACGGTGGCGTCGCTGGCTGAGGTGCAGGACGGCGTCGACCTGCCGCCGCTGCCGGAGATCGAGGCGGAACTGGAAAAGCTGCGCCGCGACCGCGACCGCCTCGGCGCCGTCAACCTGCGCGCCGAGGAGGAACTGCGCGAGATCGAGACCCAGCACACCTCGCTCGCCACCGAGCGCGACGATCTGGTCGAGGCGATCAAGAAGCTGCGCACCGGCATCCAGAGTCTCAACCGCGAGGCGCGCGAGCGGCTTCTGACCTCGTTCGAGACCGTCAACACCCATTTCAAGCGGCTGTTCACCGAACTGTTCGGTGGCGGCGAAGCCGCGCTGCACCTGATCGAGAGCGACGATCCGCTGGAAGCCGGCCTCGAAATCATCGCCAAGCCGCCGGGCAAGAAGCCGCAGACGCTGTCGCTGCTCTCGGGCGGCGAACAGGCGCTGACGGCGCTAGCGCTGATCTTCGCGGTGTTCCTCACCAACCCGTCGCCGATCTGCGTGCTGGACGAAGTCGACGCACCGCTCGACGACCACAACGTCGAACGCTTCTGCAATCTCCTGCACGAGATGACATCGTCCACGGAGACGCGCTTCATCATCATCACGCACAATCCGATCACCATGGCGCGGATGAACCGCCTGTTCGGCGTGACCATGGCCGAGCGCGGGGTTTCGCAACTGGTGTCGGTCGATCTTGAAAACGCGGTGAAGATCCTCGACCAGAACGTGGCGTAAGGCGAGCGCCCCGCTCCGACCTCCGCAAAAACCTCGCGGATATCAATGCGATGGGCCATGCGAAAGGCGCCGGCCGAGATTAGCTTAGAACCAATCCAGACAACTGATATTGCGAAGGAATTATCCATTCGATAAAGGCGGCTCCATGATCGCTTGAGGATCGCGCGATCGAGGGGCAAGGCTCGCGCCGTGACGTTTGATCTCCATGACCTTTTCCGGCGACACAGCAAGGAGCTGACCCGCTACTTGCGCCGTCGCGTGCCGTCCGCTGACGTGGCCGCGGATCTGACCCAGGAAGCATTTCTCGCGCTTTGTTCGGCGCGCTCCCGCACCTCCATCGACAATGGCCACGCGTATCTGTTCCGCACGGCGTCCAATCTGGCGATCAACTACAATCGCCGCCAGCGCATCCTGTCTTTTGTCGATGATCCGGAGCCGGCGCTTGCAACGCTTGCCGACGAGACGCCGTCGGCCGAGCAGATTCTGCTGTCCCGGCAGGAACTCATGATCGTTTACGCGACGCTGAAGGAATTCCCGCCGGCTCATCGCGCGGTTTTCATCCTGTCGCGCATCGACGGCCGAACCTTTGATGAGATCGGCCGGATGCTCGACATCCAGCCCCGGACGGCGTTCGGCCACATGGTGCGAATCCTCGCCCGGATGAAACTGCGCATCGACGAAGCCCGGCGTTAGAGAATTTCGCTACACGGTTTCTTCACACGAAGCGGTCCGCTTCGCTCATAAACGTTATGGCCTCAAAAGTTCGCCTCTCCCGATTGTCGATATACTGGGACAAACAGGCGGGCCCTGTTTGCGCCCTCCGGGAGATTGGTTTGCATGGAACGCGCCGGCGGCAGTGATATGTCAGACGATCCCGACCATGTCCGGATCGTCGAGAAGGCGGCGGTCTGGTTTGCCACGATGCACGGCAGTAGCCCATCGGCCAGGGACAAGAAGGCGTTGAAGGCTTGGCTCGCGGCCGATCCGCGCCACGCAAGAGCCTACGCCGACATCGACCGGCTATGGACGGGCGCGATCGAACTTCCCGGCATGAAGGAGCGCCACCGCACCGCGCGCAAGGCGATGACGCGCCGCGGGCTCGGCAAGGCCGTCATCGCCGGCGCGGTCGGCCTCGGGGCATGGCGATATCTGGCGAGCCACCCGTTTGCCGATTATCGCACCACGACCGGCGAGCGCCGCACCGTGACCCTCGCCGACGGATCGACCGTGGATCTTGCGGCAGAAACGAAACTGTCGGTGGCCTTCACGCGCGAGCGACGCGGCCTTACGCTGCACGAAGGCGAGGCATTTTTCGCGGTTGCAAAAGACGCAGGACGGCCCTTCGTCGTCGAGGCGGGCGAGGGACGCACAACCGCGCTCGGCACGGCGTTCGGCGTCGGTTATCGGGACGAGAGCGTGACCGTCACTGTAACGGAGAGCGCCGTCGATGTCGCGCTCAATAGCGAGGCCACCCGTGTTTCCGCAGGCTCGCTGATCACCTACGACAGCCGCCATATCGGAGAGCCCCGGCCATCGGAAACCGGCGCCGAACTCGCGTGGCGGGAGGGTCGGCTGATCTTCACGCAAGCGCCACTCGGCCGGGCCGTGCAGGCGCTTAACCGCTGGCGCTCGGGGCGCATCGTCGTCGTGGGTGGGTCGCTTGCGGCGCGCCCGATCACGCTCATCGTCAACCTCGACCGCACGGACACCATCGTGGCGCAGCTCGCAGAGGCGGTGCCGATGCGGATTGTTGCCGCCACGCCATACATGACGCTGTTGTTTCCCGCTGACTGATTTTTTTCCGCCAGCCCCCAAAATTCCGGAGCCTCGATTGTCTGACTCTGTAACCACGCTCCGGCGTCCCTGCCGGAGCCTGTTCATGGGGGCTTGAAGGGATGAGAAGCGGGGCAGGACAAGGACTGGTCGGGCAAGCATGGGTTCGCGCGCCGAAGGGCTGCGCGGCTTTGCTGCTGCTATCGACGGCGGTGACGACGGGCGTAGTCGGCGTCGCCAGCGCGCAGGCGCCCGGATCGGACGCGCGCGTCGTGGCCCCTGCTGCAAGTCATGACTTCGCCATTCCGCCCCAGCCGCTCGCAGGCGCGATCTCGGCGTTCTCCCGTGTCACCGGTCTCGATGTCGTCGGCGACGGCGGCATCGCGCGCGGCGTCCGCTCGCCCGGCGTCTCAGGCCATCTCACTCCGCGGCAAGCGCTTGCCCGCCTCTTGGAAGGAACGGGCCTCGGCTATCGTTTCACGAATGCCTCCACCGTTGCGATCCAGCGGCCGAATGCGGACGGCAGTGTGGGAGCCGCGCCCGCCGGCGCGATCTCGCTTGATACCATCGACGTGCAGGGCGAGACCGCGTGGGGTCCGGTCAACGGCTTTGTCGCCAGCCGCAGCGCGACCGGAACGAAGACCGACACGCCGATCATCGAGGTGCCGCAATCGATTTCCGTTATCACGCGAGATCAGATCGAAGCCCGGAAACCGTCCGTCCTCGTCGATGCCTTGACGTATACGCCGGGAGTGACTGCGGAAGTCAGCGGCATCATGCCGAGTGATAGCATTATCAAAATTCGAGGCTTCGACGCGTGGGACAGGAACAGTGGGAAAGGCGCATTTTATCTGAATGGTCTTCGTACACCCAATGGCGCTTATGAACCTTATGGGCTTGAGCGCATCGAAGTAATGCGGGGAGCGGCTTCGGTCCTCTATGGGCAGGGACAGCCAAGCGGCATCGTCAACCTCGCCACCAAACGTCCGACCGAACAGCCTGTCCGCGAAATAATGCTTCAAGGCGGGTCATTCGATCGCAAGGTCGGCGCGTTCGATTTCGGCGGGCCGGCGAACGACGACAAGACGTTGCTCTATCGTTTCACTGGCCTGATCCGGGACGCGAACTCTCAGATCGATTTCTCGCCAGATGACCGCGTATTTTTCTCAGGAGCCGTGACATGGCGTCCCACTGACGCGACGGATATCATGTTCTACGGAAACTATCAGAAAGACCGCTATCGATATAATGGCAATTTGCCTGCGCAAGGAACAATCTTGCCCAATCCGAACGGGCGGATTCCACTGTCACGCTTCCTTGGCGAGCCAACGCCCGATCTTATCAATACCAACGAACTAGCCTCCGTCGGATACAGCGCCGAACACCGCACTGACGTTGGTTGGACCTTTCGGCAAAACCTTCGATATGATTATGGCGACAATAGTCGTAACACTGTGAGCGCCAGAGGGCTTCAGGCTGACCTCAGAACGGCTAATCGTATTCAATTCAACTCTCCGCGCCTCGAGAATCAGTTTGAGCTCGATAATCAAGCTGAGCTGAAAGCGACAACGGGACCTCTGAAGCAGACGCTATTGGTCGGGGTCAACTACCGACGGACAAGCTATCGCGAGAAGGACTACTTCGGTTCAGTCCCGCCAATCGATGTTTACGCGCCGGTCTATGGTCAGCCCCTGCCTCCAACTGTTTTCGATTGGGATCAGACTATAGCCCTGCAGCAAGCGGGCCTTTACCTACAGGACCAGATCAAGCTCGACCACTGGATCCTGACACTGGGCGGACGCCACGACTGGGCGACATCCAAAGCACACAACAACTTGTTGAATGTACCCGCGCAACAGCAGGACGACCGCGCCTTCACCAAGAGAGCCGGCCTTGGCTATGAGTTCGATTTCGGACTGGTGCCCTATGTGGGTTACGCGCAATCCTTTGAGCCGGTTAGTGGCACGACATTTGAAGGGACGCTATTCAAGCCCGAGACAGGCAGGTTGTATGAGGCGGGGATCAAGTATCAGCCTCAAGGTACCAACGTGCGGTTCACAGCCGCCATCTTTGATTTGCGACGCCAGAACGTTCTCGCACCGGATCCGGATCCAGCGCATCCATTTGAGAGTATACAGATCGGCGAGGTGACATCGCGCGGGCTTGAGCTTGAAGCAGTCGCCAGCCTGACAAACAACATCGATCTGACTGCTGCCTATACCTACAACGACGTAAAGATCACGAAGAGCTCAAGCATCGACGAGACTCTCGGAAAACGTCTTCCGCGAGCCCCTCAGAACATGGCGTCTCTCTGGGCCGACTACACCATTCGCGAAGGAGCGCTAAGCGGGTTCGGGTTTGGCGCGGGAGTGCGCTATGTCGGCGAAAGCGCCGGCGACGATCTCAACACCTTCTACGTGCCCGCCTATACGCTGGTGGACGCCATGATCCGTTACGATATCAACAACTGGCGTTTCTCCGTCAACGCCACCAACCTGTTCGATCAATATTATATCCCGGCGTGTTCGAGTATAGCCACGTGTGCCGTCGGCCGGACTCGAACTGTTCTCGGAACAGTGACGTATCGCTGGTAGCCCGTGTCCCGGACGCGATGCAGCGCCAAGCGAAGCCTCGCAGACCCGGAACCGTTGCGGACGCAGCGATCCGAACCCGGAATCCAGCCAGACTGAATGTGTTATTTAATTGCCGGATTCCGGATCGCCCCTGGCGCAGCGTCCGGGATGACTGGACAGGATTCTTCAACCTGCTGAAGCAAGCCCGCTCTGGCGAGGCCGCCCGATAGCGGGTATCAGAACTCCGCCGGCAGGCGTCAGTTTAGGCGAAACCTGCCGGCCATGACGGGTTTTGTCGCATCGGCGTCCGCCTCAACATGATTTCGCCCTCCCTTCCCGCCGCGCTGCGCGCCGCACTCGAACAAAAGGCGCAGGGCCTCTCCCGCAGCGACGCCGCGGTTCGCGCGACGGTGATCTCGCAAACCTATCGCAGCGGCGGCGGCTCCAATGCGATCCGAAACGAGTCCGACGCACTCGCCTATGCGCTGGCGCGGATGCCCGCGACCTATGCGGCCGTCGTCGCCAGCCTGAATGCGCTGCGCGAGATCCGTCCGGAATTTTCACCAACCAGTTTGCTCGACCTCGGCGCTGGTCCGGGGACCGCGACATGGGCGGCGGCGCAGGCATTCGAATCCCTCGACGCGTTTGCGGCGATCGACGCCAATCCCGCGCTGCGGTCGCTTGCACTCGATCTCGCCGCCGATGAGTCGCGGCTGCGCCGTCTCCACTATGTGCAAAGCGATGCGTTGACCGGACTTCGCGAGAAGTCCGTAAGCGCCGATCTCGTCGTCGCGAGTTATGTCATCGGCGAAATGAATGCCGAGCGGCAAACCGCATTCGCCGATCTGATATGGGCCGCAACAAGCGATACGCTGCTGGTCGTCGAACCCGGCACGCCCGCCGGTTATCGACGCATTATCGATCTGCGCCGCCGGCTGATCGCGCAAGGCGCGCACGTCGTCGCGCCCTGCCCGCACGACCGAGAATGTCCGCTCGTGGCGTCTTCAGGCGAAGCAGGCACCGTTTCGCCTGAAGACAATATCTCAAAACAGAAACCCACCCCGGACTGGTGTCACTTCGCGCAGCGGCTGCCGCGATCCCGCGCGCACAAGCAGATCAAGAGCGCGGAGCTTCCTTTCGAGGATGAGAAATTCAGCTACGTCGCGCTGGCCCGAACGCCCCCCCGGCAACGTCCCTCGCGGGTGCTGACGCCGCCGCTGGTCACCAAGGCCGGAATGCGGATCAAACTGTGCCAGCCCGACGCGTGCGCCGGATTCGTGACAATTCCCCGCCGCGACAAGGCCGCCTATGCGCGCGTGCGCAGGATCAGTTGGGGCGACACAGTTGATCGCACCGAGCCGTAGCGTCCGAGACTATGATGGCCGCGTGAACACGTAAGTCAGCCCGGTGAGCATGATGAGCACCACCGCCGCCGTGAGCCACGGTCCCGGATGGCTGCCGAACCAGAATCCGGCAAAACCGATCGCCATGCCGCCCAGCGCCATCAGTTTGGCTTTTACCGGGATCGCACCGCGCTCGCGCCAGCCGCGCAACAACGGACCAAATTGCCGATGCTGCAACAGCCAGTTTTCCAGCCGGGGCGAGGAACGCGCGAAACAGGCGGCGGCCAGGATCAGGAACGGCGTCGTCGGCAGCACCGGCAGGAACGCGCCGATAAAACCGAGCGCGACGAACCCGATACCCAGCACCAGAAACACATAGCGCATCATCCGCGGCGTGGCCGCGTGCCGATCGACGGCACTCGCCGTATCGGTATCGAAAGACTGTTCGTTCGCGATCATTCCCTCGCCATTCTGATCCGCCACATCAAAATTCCTGCAAATTCATGCTTCCACAGAACAAAGTACGCGACAACTTGAACTTTTCTAAGGATTTTCCACACCAAAAGGTGCCCTTCCCGGCGGTTCCTGCTGTTCGCAGGTCATTTCGTCTACGATAGCCGCCTTCGCCCGTCTTATTTAGGAGTCTAACCATGTCGTCCGGCTGGATCATTCTCGGCGTCATTGTCGCCATCGCCCTGTTCGCGCTTGTCGCCTATAACCGGCTGGTCGCACTCAGCCAGCGCGTCGGCCAGGCCTTCGCCGACATCGACGTGCAGCTCAAGCAGCGGCACGATCTGGTGCCAAACCTTGTCGAAACCGTGAAAGGTTATGCCGCACATGAACGCGGAACGCTGGACGATGTCATCAAGGCGCGCAACGTGGCGATGTCGGCGCAGGGTCCTGCACAGGTCGGCGCCGCCGAGAACCAGTTGAGCGGCGCGCTCGGCCGTCTGATCGCGCTGTCGGAGGCCTATCCCGACCTCAAGGCCAACGCCAGCTTCCAGCAGCTCGCCAGCGAGCTGTCCGACCTCGAGAACAAGATCGCGGCCAGCCGTCGTTTCTTCAACAACGCGGTCCAGGAATACAACACCGGCATTCAGCAGATGCCGGCGGCGCTGTTCGCCGGCACATTCGGTTTCACCCGCAAGGAATTCTTCGACCTCGGCGCCAGCCGCACCACGGTGGAGCAGACGCCGCAGGTGAAGTTCTGATCACGATTCCGCGGAGTCCGGAATGATGCTTGTTTATCAGCGTCATTCCGGGGCGTCGCGCCGCGACGAACCCGAAATCCAGTCCCGATCGCAAAGCTCTGGATTCCGGGTTCATGCCATCGGCGCGAACGTGAGGCATCCTTCGCCGGGCTTGCCCCGGAATGACGACTTCTAGGCGAACATGCCATGGCAGCTTACGGTCTCTACACCCACATCGCATCGAACAAGATCCGTTCGATGTTCTTGCTCGCCGGTCTGTTCTTGCTGATTTACGTGATGGTGTTCTCCGGCGCGCTGATCGCCGAAGTCGTCCGCCGCGGCACGGACCACGCCGCGGCGTTCTATTTCACCCGGGCCTGGCATGACCTGATCGTCGCGTTTCCATGGGCCACGACGGGTTCGGCGCTATGGATCGGCATTGCCTATTTCTTCCATCAGTCGATGATCGACGCGGTCACCGGCGGCCGTGACGTCAGCCGCAAGGAACAGCCGCGGCTCTATAACCTTTTGGAAAATCTGTGCATCTCGCGCGGCATCCCGATGCCCAAGCTGAAGGTGATGGACAGCGACGCAGTCAACGCCTTCGCCACTGGGTTGAACCGCCGCCAATACGCCATCACCGTCACCACCGGCCTGATGAAGGAACTCAACGATCGGGAGATGGAGGCGGTGTTGGGCCACGAACTGACCCACATCCGCAACGGCGACGTGCAGTTGATGGTGGTCGCTGTCATCATTGCCGGCGGCGTCAGCTTCCTTGCTGAATTGTTCTTCCGCATCTTCCTCGACAGCGGCGCGCGGATCGGCGGCGGAAGCTGGCGCTCGTCCCGCTCGTCCTCATCATCCGGCGGCAACAGCGACAGCAAGGGCGGCGGCGCTATTATCGCCCTGATCGTCGCCGTGGCCCTGATCGCGCTGGCCTGGTTCCTGTCGCAGGTGGTCCGGCTGGCGCTCTCCCGCTCCCGGGAACTCATGGCCGATGCCGGCTCGGTCGAATTGACCAAGGATCCCGACGCCATGATTTCGGCGCTGCGCAAGATCGAGAACCGCGGCGAACTGCCGGGCGCAACCTCCGCGGTGATGGAAATGTGTGTCGACAACCCGCGCGAAGGCTTCGCCGACCTGTTCGCCACCCATCCATCGATCGAGACGCGGGTGCGTGCGCTGGTGACATATGCCGGTGGACGCGATCCCGGCCCGATTCGTCATCCTCAGGAGCGCGATGCGACCGATCCGGTCGGCAAGCAGGAACTGCCGCCGGGGCCGTGGGGCGAACCCGCGCCGCCAGCATCAGCAACGCCCCCTGCTCCCGGACCCTGGGGCAATCATTCCTGATCCTGCCGTTTCCGAAGCCGATTCACGCTCGCAAAATTGCCCAAGGGGCCACTATTTCCGGGCGCCATGATGAATTTCGCCAGATTTAACATATCGAATTGAATTCTCCCTCGTTTCTGCCATGGTCGCCCCCCAAGCAAACATCGGGGACATGCCGTCCGCGCGACCATTGCGCGGTTTTCGGCTTTCAGCTTGCTCAAAGGGGTCTCATGGCCAAGCCAGCAGTGATTGTGGTGGGCGCGGACAAGGGCGGGGTCGGCAAGACCACGGTTTCGCGCACCGTGCTCGATTATTTCAACGCCAACAACGTGCCAACCCGGGCGTTCGACACCGAATCGCCACGCGGCACGCTGAAGCGCTTTCACCCCGACATCACCGAGATCGTCGACATGACGACGACCGCGGACCAGATGAAGATTTTCGACACGCTGAACACCGCCAAAGCCAGCGTCACGGTGATCGACGTCCGCGCCGGACTGATGTCGCCGGCGCTGGCCTCGCTTCGCGATATCGGGTTCCTCGATGCAGCGAAGTCCGGGCAGATCACCTTCGCAGTGTTCCATATCCTCGGTCCCTCGATCGCCTCGCTCGACGAGATCGCGGAGACCGCGAACTTCATGTCCGGCGCGAAATATTTCCTGGTCAAGAATTTCATCAACAACACGAACTTCTTCGAGTGGGACCAGGCCACCTACAACGCCTACTTCCGCAAGATCAAGGACGCGACCGAGATCACCATCCCGAAGCTTAACGAGATGGCCTACGAGCAGGTCGAAGTATCCTCGGTGCCGTTCCTCAAATTCGTGGCCAACAAGGGACAAAAGAACGAGTCCGCGAATTATTCATTCGTCCTGCGCGGCTACGTCCGTCACTGGCTCGCGAATGTCTGGAGCGAATTCGACCGCATCAAGCTTACCGACATCGTTACCTCGAAGGAGAAAGCCAGCCGCGCCTCGGCCAAGTAACCGGTCGTTTTGAAGCGAGCGGGGCGACGGAAACCACGCGTCGTGCCGACAGCGCAGACCTCATAGCGCAGATCTCGACGCGCAGGCGCGCGCATCGAGAATGACGGTGGAGAGTTTTTCGACATCCTGCTAGATCGGGATGCTCTCTCCGATATATCGGTCATGCCCCGCACGCCCGTCTACATCATTTGCTCGCCACGGCCGCAAGTCGGCAAGACGCTGATCGCGCGGCAGCTCAGCGAGTTTCTGCGCTTGCAGCGTGGCGACGTTCTCGCGTTCGACGTCAACCTGAGGGAGCCGTCGCTGGTCGACTACCTGCCGCGCCTCACCGAGACCGCCGAGATCGACGACACTTACGGCAAGATGGCGCTGATGGACCGGCTGATCGTCGATGACGGCCTCGCCAAGGTGATCGACCTTGGCTATCACGCGTTCGACGAATTCTTCGGGATGATCGCGGAAATCGGTTTTATCAAGGAATCCGTCCGGAGCAACGTGGCGCCGGTCGTCCTGTTCGTGGCCGACAGCGATCGTGTGTCCTCACGCAGCTATCACACTCTGCGGGCAATGCTGGCGCCCGACGCGCTCGTCGTTATCGACAATGAATACGTCCTGCGCGGAGACCTGCCCGAGACTTTCATGCACAGTCAGGTGATGCGCGTCGCGGTGCTTCCGGCGTTTCTCAAGAGCTACATCGAACGGCTCACTTTTTCCTTCACCAGCTATCTGCGAACCGAGAAGGATACCTCCACCGAACTGCATCAGTGGGTCCGCAGCAATTATTTCAGTTTCCGCGAAATCGAGCAGCGGCTGGCGCAGCAGCGGGAGTGACGTCCCGGGCAGACGAAACGGCGAGCTGGTTTTTTTGGCTCAATGCCCGCCGAACGCCATCAGCGTCCGAACCGGAACGTCCATCGCCCGCAGCTTGGCGGCGCCGCCGAGGTCCGGCAGGTCGATAATGAAGCAGGCCGCCACCACATTGGCGCCGATCTGGCGCAGCAGCTTCACCGCACCCTCCGCCGTACCGCCGGTGGCGATCAGATCGTCGACCAGAATGACGCGCTCGTCCTTCGCGATGGCATCGACGTGCATTTCCATTTCGTCGGTGCCGTATTCGAGCGCGTAGGCCATCCGCACGGTCTGATGCGGCAGCTTGCCCTTCTTGCGGATCGGCACGAAGCCCGCCGAAACCTGATGCGCCACCGCGCCGCCGAGAATGAAACCGCGCGCCTCGATGCCGGCGACCTTGTCGATCTTCGAGCCAGCCCAGGGATGCACGAGCAGATCGACCGCACGGCGGAACGCGCGTGCGTCGCCGAGCAGCGTGGTGATGTCGCGGAACATGATCCCGGGCTTCGGATAATCCGGAATGGTGCGGACGGAAGCCTGCAGATCGTCTTCGAAGGTCATGGAATTACTCTCGGAGAAACAAGGGAGGGAGATTGATCTGCCGTGGTCATCGCCGGACTCGATCCGGGCAATCCATCGTCTTTTGAGTAAGAGGGATACGCGGGTCAAGCCCGAGCTTTGACCGATGCCGACAATCGGGTTGATGCGGCGTCGGGCGTGGGTTTGTAACCTGGTTTTCCGGTGCGGTCGATCCAGTCGAGGATGGTGCCAAGCTCGCCTTGCAGG
>NZ_JBPPLY010000008.1:0-138241 GCF_051535215.1 Nitrobacter sp.
CGCTCGGTCTGCTCGCTTCAACGCCGTCGATGGCCCAGTCGACCCAGCCCTCCGCCCACTCCGACCGGATGGCGCCCGCGGGGAAGATGGCTCCTGCCAGCAAGATGGCGCCCGCGAACTCAGAGGCAGCCAAACTCGACATCAACACCGCGACCAAGGAAGAACTGATGGCCTTCAAGGGCATCGGCGACAAATATTCCGACAAGATCATCGCCGGCCGTCCCTACGCCAAGAAGGACCAGCTCGTCTCCAAGAAGATTCTTCCCGAAGCGACTTACAAGAAGATCTCCAGCCAGATCATCGCGTCCCAGCCGAAGTAACGCTGGGCTCTTTTTGAACGCATCGGCGCTCCCGCGCCGATGCGGCGACACGCCGACATGACAAGCCCCGGTACAGATTCGGTAACGACGTCAGAAAAACCTTCGACAATCGAGGACAGATTCATTTACTGGCCGTCGTATGCCGGCGCCGCCATGATGCTCTTTGCCGCTTTTGTATTCTCGTGGCCTGTTGCCGCAATCGCGTTTTCGATGCTGTCCTTAATATGGGCTCCGTTTCTAGCCATTATAATCGTCATTTTATCCGTCGTAGCTCTCTGGACGATCGTCCGGTCTGCAGTCAATCGGCAGTGGCGCAGGGCAATCTCAGCCTGTGCGTTTCCGTTGTTGCTGTTGGCAGCGCTTCCCTTCGCTCGCCACGCCGCGCCGGTCGTCGACCGCGTTCATTTTCTTTTGTATGAAAGTAAGTACCAGGACAAAATTGCCCGTCTCGGTCAGAAGGGTGCGCGACTGGCGTTCTTCGATTGGGGTGGCAATGCCATGGTCGGTCTGAACCGGTTTGTCGTCTACGACGAGAGCGATGAAATCATGCTGCCTTCATCGGAACAATCGGCTGCATTTGTCCAGCGCTTGGAAAGTCACGGCTTCGGCAGGCCCGATCGTTTTGCGAATGTTATTCGCCTCGCACCGCATTTTTATGTCGTTGACGAATAGTCCTTGAGGGCATACCGCCCCGCCCCTTATCCTTTCCCGATATCCCCTTCCCTCGCATCGCTGGCTTCGAGCGTGGCGGGTTCGAGATGATACCGTTTGGTCAGCGGCATCTGCATCATCGCAAATATCATGGTGAGCGGGATCGCGCCGAAAACCTTGAAGTTGACCCAGAAATCCGTGCTCTGGGTCCGCCAGATAATCTCGTTCAGGACCGCCATGCCCAAAAAGAACATCGCCCAGCGCAGCGTCAGGAGCCGCCAGCCCTTGGGGGTGAGGTTGAACACCTGATCGAACATGATCGCGATGAAGGAGCGGCCGAATAACAGTCCGCCGCCGAGTACGGTCGCAAACAGTCCGTAAATGATGGTCGGCTTGACCTTGATGAAGGTCTCGTCGTGCAGCACCAGCGTCAGCGTGCCGAACACGATGACGACGACGCCGGTGACGAGCGCCATCAGCGGGATATGCCGCGTCACCACGTAGGACGCGATCATCGCGGCCACGATCGCCACCATGAATGCGCCCGTCGCGACGAACAGATCAAACCTCCCATTGGCGGCGAAGAACACCAAAAGCGGGCCGAGTTCGGTCGCGAGCTTGAACAAAGGGTGCGGTTGCTTCTTGTCCATCGTCAGCCTTCGATCCCCGCAACTGCTTTTGCAAAATCGCTCGCGGTGAACGGCGCAAGATCGTCGACCCCCTCGCCGACGCCGATGAAATGCACCGGCAATTTATGCTTTTCCGCCAGCGCCACCAGAATGCCGCCGCGCGCGGTGCCGTCCAGCTTGGTCATCACCAGGCCGGTGACGCCTGCGATGCGATGAAACGCCTCGACTTGCGACAGCGCGTTCTGTCCGACAGTCGCGTCCAGCACCAGCAACACCGCATGCGGCGCCGATTCGTCGACCCTGCGGATGACACGAACCATCTTTTCCAGTTCGTTCATCAGTTCGGCCTTGTTCTGCAGGCGGCCCGCGGTGTCGATCAGCAGCACATCACGCCTGTCGTTGCGCGCCTCGGTGAGTGCGTTGAATGCAAGGCTCGCGGAATCCGACCCTTGCGCGCCCGCGATGACCGGCGATCCGGTGCGCTCGCCCCACACTTTCAATTGGTCGATGGCTGCGGCGCGGAACGTGTCGCCCGCCGCCATCATCACCTTGCGCCCTTCGGCGGAGAGTTTCGCCGCCAGCTTGCCGATGGTCGTGGTCTTGCCGGAGCCGTTGACGCCGACCACCAGGATGACGAAGGGCTTTTGGGTTTCGTCAATGACCAGCGGCTGCGCCACCGGCGCGAGGACCTTTTCAACTTCGGTCGCAACGACAGTCTTCACCTCGTCGGCGGAGATCGCCTTGTCGTAACGGCCCTCGCCGACAGCAGCTGCGATCCGCTCCGCGACCGCCGTTCCGAGATCGGCGCGCAGCAGCACGTCCTCGATATCGTCGAGCATCGCGCGGTCGAGCTTGCGCTTGGTGACGAGATCGGCCACCGCCGTGCCGATCGAAGTCGAGGTCCGCTTGAGGCCGCCGGACAGCCTGCGCCACCAGCTCTGTTTCGGTTTGTCGTCGGTGCTGTCGCTCATGGTGGAGGTGTGTTAGCCGTTTCGACCTGCGAGCGAAAGACTTTCGGAAAAGATCGTGCCGCAAGCAAAAATGAAGTGAATCATGGATACGGCCCAGCCGACACCGGAGGAAATCCAGGCCCGCGTGCTCCACCGCGACGGGCTGATGCTGGTGATCGACAAGCCGGCCGGCATCCCCGTGCATCGCGGCCCCAAGGGCGGCGCCAATCTCGAAGCCTCGTTCGAGGCGCTGCGGTTCGGCCTGCCCCGGCCGCCGGTGCTTGCCCACCGGCTCGACCGGGATACCTCGGGCTGCCTGGTGCTCGGACGCCATCGCAAGGCGACGGCCTCGCTCGGCCTGTTGTTCAAGCACGGCAGGATTTCAAAAACCTACTGGGCCGTGGTCGAGGGGGGCCCGGCAAACGACGAGGGCACCATCGACATGCCGCTCGGACGGCTGAACCACGAACGCGGCTGGTGGCAGAAGCCCGACCCGGACGGGCTGCCGTCGGTGACGAAATGGAAAGTGCTGGGGCGCGGATCGCTAACCGCCTCCCCCCTTGTGGAGGAGATCGAACGCGAAGCGTTCGGGAAGGGGGTAAACTCAAGCGTGGCTGAACTTCATCCTTCTTGCCAATCCTCCCCCGCGAGGGAGGAGGCAGTTCAACTGACCTGGCTCGCATTGGAGCCGGTCACCGGCCGAACCCATCAATTGCGCGTCCATTGTGCCGCGATGGGCTGGCCGATCGCCGGCGATAATATCTACGGAACGCAGGCAAGCTTGCGACGTCTGCGCAATGAACCGTACATTCCGCGTTTCGGCGAACCGAGCCTGCACCTGCATGCGCGCGAGATCGTGGTCCCCCTGTCGAAGAACAAGCCGCCCGTTGTGGTCATCGCGCCCGCGCCCGAGCACCTGCATGAGCGACTCAACGCCTGCGGGTGGAACGGGGAGTAACCGCACGGCGATCGGATGGAGTGGCTAGCGACCGACAACAGACGGCATGCCGAAGGAAACGATGTATTCCGGAACCTTATCGCTTTAGCTTTTTCGAGCGGCGCATGTTCTCGAGGTGAATACCGGTTCGCGTGCAAAAAAAGCGTCAAAACAACCATCCAGAGCCCGCTTCTGATCCCATCAGAAGCGAAGCTCCAGGCGGCGCACCGACAATTCACCTTGAATCTGCCGCGTTCCTGTTCCATATGGTGGCATGACCCTGAGATCTTCGGGTCACTGCGAGCCGCGTGTTCTGAGCCCGTTCGATGGTTTCTGGCTTGCCCCTTTAGCTAACGTCAATCGACGCCCTCGACACGCGGGTGTCTCCAGACACCTGGCACGCTCCGGCTGACATTGCCGGGCGCCCAGTCGCATAATGGAAAGAAACAACCTTTTGCCCTCCTTTCAGGATTTCGGCCTTGCCGATCCCATTTCACGTGCGCTCGCAGAAGAAAACTATCTGACGCCCACGCCCATCCAGTCTCAAACCATTCCTCTTGCCCTTGCCGGACGCGATGTCGTCGGAATTGCCCAGACCGGCACCGGAAAGACCGCGTCATTCGCTCTTCCGATCCTGCATCGCCTGCTGCAGAACCGCATCAAGCCGCAGCCCAAGAGCTGCAGGGTGCTGGTGCTCAGCCCCACGCGCGAACTTTCGGGCCAGATCCTCGACAGCTTCAACGCTTACGGCCGCCACCTGCGCCTGACCTCGGCTCTCGCGATCGGCGGCGTTCCGATGGGACGTCAGGTCCGCTCCGTGATGCAAGGCGTCGAGGTGATGGTCGCCACGCCAGGCCGCCTGCTCGATCTCGTTCAGAGCAACGGGCTAAGGCTCGGCCAGGTCGAATTCCTCGTGCTGGACGAAGCCGACCGCATGCTCGACATGGGCTTCATCCACGACATCCGCAAAGTCGTCGCCAAGCTTCCCGTCAAGCGGCAAACACTGTTTTTCTCGGCCACCATGCCGAAGGACATCGCCGAACTCGCCGAGCAGATGCTGCGCGATCCGGCGCGGGTCGCGGTGACGCCGGTCGCCTCGACCGTGGATCGTATCGCCCAGCGCATCATCCAGATCGATCACGCCAGCAAGCCGGCGTTTCTGGCCCAGCTTCTGAAGCAGGAACCGGTCAACCGGGCGCTGATTTTCACGCGCACCAAGCACGGCGCCGACAAGGTGGTGAAGGGCCTCGCCAAGGCCGGCATCAGGTCCGACGCGATCCACGGCAACAAGTCACAGAACCACCGCGAGCGCGTGCTGGCGGCGTTTCGGACCGGAGAGATCCGCACCCTGGTTGCGACCGACATCGCGGCGCGCGGCATCGACGTCGACGGAATCAGCCACGTCGTCAACTTCGACCTTCCGAACGTTCCCGAGACCTACGTCCATCGGATCGGCCGCACTGCACGTGCCGGCGCCGATGGCGCCGCGATCTCGCTGGTCGCCGGCGCCGAGGAAATGGCCTATCTCCGCGATATCGAAAAACTGATCCGCGTGGCGCTACCGAGAGAAGATCGCCGGACTCCGGGGCAGCGCGACGCGGCGCCGGCCCGCCAGCAGCATCGCGCCGGACGCCCCGCTCCCCACGGTCACGCGACCAGGGCTGGGGATACTGCGCCGGGTGCGAAAGGTCCGCGCCGGCGCGGCCGGCATGGCGACGGCGTGTCGAAGAAACCGAATCGGCCGGAGGTTTCCCGGCAAGAGGCCGCCCGGCCGTCGCGAGGCGGCAAGGCGGAAGGGATGCAGGGGGTTGCCTTCCTGCATCGTGAAAGCCGGCCTTCGCGTTCGAAGTCCAACCTGCGGCCTCAACGTGAGCGGGGGAAATTTCACTAGAAACCTGGTTGCAGCGGTCCTTTAAATTCCAATTTTGGCAAGGGCTTCCCGCCGCGGCTGATGCGAATGCCAGGACCGGGCCACCGGGGCAGGACAGGGAAAACGCGCAGCGGTTTTCCTGACCGGCCTCCCGCTTCTTAAGATATTGGAATAGATCACGTTCATGATTTTGGATCCAAAAATCATCGATCCAGGGAAACGTCACTTGATCCGGAGAACGCCATGGCGAAAGAAGAACTGATCCAGTTCGAAGGACTGGTTACCGAAATCCTGCCCGACGCCCGCTATCGGGTGCAGCTCGATGCTGGACATGAGATCGTTGCCTATACCGCAGGCAAGATGAAAAAGAACCGGATCAAGACACTGGCCGGCGATCGCGTCACCATCGAGATGTCCCCCTACGATCTCGAAAAGGGTCGCCTGATTTTCCGGCACAAGGACGAACGCCCGAGCGGCGCGCCGCGTGGAGGACCACCCCGGGGAGGTCAGTTCCGTCGCAGATAGCGGGTCCCGCACGGCACGACCCCGTCGATAATCAAGTCGAGCGCGCTCGGCCGAACCTGCACATCGGCACATCTCAAAAAATCGTGCACGTCAGGATTGTTTTGGGGCCTGCCTTCGAATAATATGGCATTCAGCGATTTTCGGCCGGACGACATTAGCTACCACCGGTACAGCCGGTTTAGACACTGACGACCCTTCCAAAAATCCAATCTCACCAGCCCGCCGAAAGCGGGCTTCGACATACGTATCTGATAAAGGGACTACCCGTGAGCATGGGAACCGTGAAGTGGTTTAACGCGACCAAGGGATACGGCTTCATTCAACCTGACGATGGCGGCAACGACGTGTTCGTTCACATCAGCGCGGTTGAACGGGCCGGGCTCGGAACTTTGCGTGAAGGACAGAAGATCAGCTACGAGATCGTTGCTGATCGCCGCTCTGGAAAATCGTCGGCAGACAATCTGCGCGCTGCCGGCTAGCACGATCCGCCAAAGTACGGCGACTTGGCGAAAAGATCGACCGGACGCAAAACCGGAGTTCACTTTGCTGATCGCGCTCTAAAATTTCTTTGGCGTTACTCAATCGAGACCAGATCGGACAAAGGCCGCGCACCAAGCGCGGCCTTTGTGTTTTTAGCCTGACCCCGTTTTGCGCGAGGCAGCCGGCTCTCCGGTCCGTTGGTCAGGTCCCCGTTTTCGGGCAGGTGGTCTCGCTGCCGTAAAACACGCAGGTTGACTGACGCGGTCGCGTATAGGCGTTGTCGCTTAGCGTCACGCCCGCCTTCGTCACGACGTAGCCCACGACCGGCTTATAGACATAGCTGACCTCGCTGAAGATCAGGTACTGATTGGGGAGAATGTTGCCTGACGAATCCCGCCCGATGAGGCCCGGCGGAACTCCGAGTGTCGATCCCGCGCCTCGCGGCGCCGATCCCTTGCTCCACTGCACCCGCGCCACGGAGGTGTTGGGGTCGATGTAGAGTTCCGAAATCGTGGCCCGGACGGGCGCCGACGGATAGGGCCACATGATGCCATAGCTGGCGGCGAAGAAATTCGTCATATCGGCGTCGCCCACGGCCTTGGACTGCGACGTCAGATCGGACAGCGTTCGCGCGACCAGCGTGACCTTGCGGTCGACCGCCACGCCTGAGGACACCTCGATAGTGCCGAAAAGCATCACCAGCATCAACGGCGCGATGAACGCAAATTCCGTCGCTGCAATGCCCCGCGAATCACACCACAGCGCTGCCGCCGAAACCTTGATACGTGACCAGATGCTCGACATCGGCTTTCAGGTCCTCAGCTATAGGGCTCGTTCTTGAAAGCAGCCGTTGCCGACAGCAGACGCTTGCCGCCGCTCAGATTCGCGATGTTGTAGCCAAGCCCCGTGACGAACAGAGGCCACTGATAGAACAGCCGCACGACCACGATATCGCCCGGCCCACCCGGGTTGTATTTCGTATTATCGACAAAAGCCCCGCCCGAAATCGGATCGGAAATCGCAACGCTTCCAAATCCCGAACTGGACGGATAGCTCGTGACATCGACGAAAATTCCATTCGTACAATCGAACAGAACGCTTGTGTTCGGACAGACGACGCTTTGCTTGAAGCTTTGCTTGTTCAACTTGGCGATCTGAGCCTGACCGGTCTGGATCATGCGCGCCGAGTCCTGCAACGCGGTTTCCAGGCTCTGGCTCGCGAAGAACACCATTCCCGTCTCGATGATCGCGAATAGAAGCGCGAAGAACATCGGCGCGACGAGGGCGAATTCCACGGCCGCGGATCCGCGCTTGTTGCGGCGAAAACGGTTGGCTACCCTGACGGCTGCTATCCTGAAACGGAGGAACGGCGACATCGCAAAATCCCTGCACACGGCGGATTTATCTACCGTCAAGGACTAGCCGAAAGTGATTGTTGAAGTGTTTCGCCCGATCAGAGCAAAATACCCCTCGTGGTACACTCGATATTGACCATACCTGGATGGGATGAGCCGCACGGATCGGGAGACTCGCCTTAGGGAATGGCTCCCTCTGGGTACCGGAGGATCATCCGGCTTTTATTTTGCCGGAGCGCCGCCGGCCTGTGAGTTCAGATTGCTGGCCTGCTCCATCGTGGCCTTGAAATAAGGAGCGCTGTCACCGAGCGTGACCCGTTTCTCACAAATCGGCATGCAACTATAAGACTCGCGCTCCAGGCCACGATAAACCGTCACGACCCTATCGCTCGGCCCCTCGACCTGGATGAGACGATCCACGAGGATGGTTCCGGCGCGATCCATCGCAATCACATTGGTTGCGCCGTAGCCTTTTCCGGTGACGACGACGAGACCGCCGGGCTGCAGGGTGACGTCGGCGATCAGAGGATTACCAACCACGATCGTGGCGATATGTCCGGGCAGCTTGACCAATTTCGCCTGGTCCACATTGACCGAGATCGGATCGCTCGTCACTTCGGCGAGCAACACCGCCGGACAAAGCAAGACCGCAATTGCAAGCGACAGGCCGATGACCAAAGCACGCGAACGGCCGCGCAGGGACTTGAACCACATACTACACTCCGGACGCATACGAGCCGGCATAAGGACATACGTAACGGTGCCGGCGCCCGACATGGCAAATCTGCCGTTAATTGATGAACGAACTGCAAACGTGACAGCCGAGCTTCCGGTCCATGCTTCTCAGAACGTCAGACCCGGCATGCCGCCACGAAACGATCGGCTGGAATGCGCATCAGTTTCGGCAGGATGAGACGGTTCAGCCACAGCGGAAATCAGGAACGCCGCAACATCGAAAAGAGGTCTGACGCCCGCTGGGTCAGCAAGCCGAAGCACGCCGGCGGCCTCTATTTATGTTGTCATCCTTATTTATGTTGCCATCCTTGGCTCGGCGACCCGCAACAGGACATTCGAAACACATTCATGAAAGAGAGACCGGAGGCGATACCATCGCCATGCAGCGCTTTGCATTCGACTTAAATCTAAATTTACTCTGAGCAAGAACAGGCCGTTACGCCGGTGTTTCTGCAATCGAATTAACTGCGCTGCAATTTTCCTTCCCTACGATGATGCCATGGTCACGGTGCTGAGAACGCCGTTACGACCAGGTGCAGTTCGACAGCTACGTGAACACATGGAGCCAATTATGAAGAATCTTTTTTCGCGTTTTCTGAAGGATGAATCCGGCGCGACCGCGATCGAATACGGCCTGATCGCCGCCGGCATTTCCGTCGTGATTATCGCAGCCGTCAAGGCGCTCGGCGGTACGCTGAACGGCATATTCGAGGGCTTGAACACCAGTCTCGGCGGTTAATCGTCGGCTTTTCGTTTTTGCCATGAAAGGGTCCCGGCAACACCCGGGACCCTTTTCGCTTCCGACCGCACCGAGACACCAATTCGAGTGAATCGGAATGACCCCGTTGAAGTTCGCTCATCCGGAACTACCCCCTTCGCCTGACGGCAAGCGGACACGACAGGCTCTCCAAACCGTCTGCATGGCGCTCGTGCTGGCCTCGGCCACCCTTCTGATCCGGGCCGTCAGCCTCCTGTGAAACGTCGCGCGCATTTCGCGATTGTTCATTGTTCGCCGGTTAGTATGACGCCCCAATGGAACGCGCGACACGGGCAGCCTCATGATCCTCGATCTTCTCCGGCTTCTGTTGTTTCCGACCCTGATGGCGTTCGCGGCCTCCAGCGATCTCCTGACCATGACGATTTCCAACCGCGTATCGCTGCTGCTGATCGCCGGTTTTTTCGTGCTCGCGATCGCCTCCGGCATGGGGCCGACCGTGATCGGTCTGCATATCGCGGCCGGCGCCACGGTGCTTGCGGTATCGTTCACATGCTTTGCCATGGGTTGGATCGGAGGGGGCGACGCGAAGGTGGCGGCGGCGGTCGCGCTCTGGTTCGGCTTCGGACACATGCTGGACTACCTGGTCTACGCCTCCGTGTTCGGGGGCGCTCTGACGCTGCTTCTGCTGCAGTTCAGGCAATGGCCGCTTCCGGCCGCGTTATGCGGTCAGCCCTGGCTGGCGCGCCTGCACAATAATGAGAGCGGAATTCCTTATGGCATCGCGCTCGCGCTTGGCGCGTTGCTGGTCTATCCGGAGACCGAATGGGTCCGGGCGGTCGACCTGACGCGCTTTGCGCTCCACTGAGCTCACGCGATAAAGGTCTCATTAACGCGATTTAGATACGCCTCATTAACCATGCTTTGACGAATAAATGTTCAACTCCCGGTTAAAGGCGGCGCAAGGGCCGCACCGCAACTGGGAAAGTGAAGCGTATGAATACCGCACGCATCGTCGTCCTGGCCGTCGCTATCGGTGCCGGCGGCCTCGCCGCCTATCTCGCGAGCGGGTCCGACAAGAAGCCGCAGCCGGTCCAGACCGCGCAGCTCCCGACCGTGGACGTTCTGGTTGCGAAGTCGGAGATTCAACTCGGACAGGCGGTAACGGCGAACGAGGTGGCGTGGCAGGCATGGCCCGCGAGCGCCGCCAGCAGCAGCTTCATTCGCCGCGACCAGCGTCCCAACGCTACCACGGAGCTGGCGGGATCGATCGCCCGCTCGCCCTTCATCGCGGGAGAACCCATCCGCGAACCCAAGCTGGTCAACGCGAACGGGTCCGGTTTCATGGCCGCAATCCTGCCGACCGGCATGCGCGCGGTCTCCACCGAGATTTCGCCCGAGACAGGCGCGGGCGGCTTCATTCTCCCCAATGACCGCGTCGACGTGATCCTCTCAAAACGGGAAAAAAACGCGGACCATCCCTCTGATTCCGTCAATTCCGAGACCATTCTCAGCAATGTGCGGGTTCTCGCGATCGATCAGACCATCGAAGAGAAAAACGGGCAGAAGGTCGTAGTCGGCAAGACTGCAACGCTCGAACTAAAGCCGGATCAGGCTGAGTCGCTGGCGCGGTCGCGCCAGATGGGAACGCTGTCGCTGGCGCTGCGCAGCCTTGCCGATGCCAATGCTCCGGAAAGCACCGACGACCAGAGGCGCGACAGCATCAATGTCGTCCGTTACGGCGTTCCAACCCAGACCACCGTACAGAGGTAATCAAGGACGCCAGTCATGAAGTGGACGACAAATCCGACACCGTTGCAGGCCTTCGTGACGCGGTCGCTCTCGTTCGCGGCGATCGCCGCCTTCACGCTGAACCCGGCGCTGGCGCCGGTGTTCGCAAGCGATTACCGCGTTTCCGCCGCGACATCCGGTGCAGGGATGCACGCGCATTCGCTGTCGCTCGGCATCGGAAAGTCCGTCGTGGTGGATCTGCCCAGCGACGTCAAGGACGTTCTCGTCGCCGATCCGAAGATCGCAAATGCCGTCGTCAGATCGGCGCAGCGAGCCTACATCATCGGCGCCGCGGTCGGTCAGACCAATATCATATTCTTCGACAGCAACGGCCAGCAGATCGCAGCCTACGATATCGCAGTCACGCGAGATCTCAACGGTCTGCGCACCGCGCTCAAGCAGCTTCTGCCGAATGCCGCCATCAAGGTCGACGGGCTGGGCGACGGTGTCATGCTGTCCGGCTGGGTGTCGAGTCCAATTGAAGCGCAGCAGGCGGGCGATCTCGCCGCGCGCCTTGCGGACGGCGCGCAAAAGGTCGTCAATAACATCGCCGTGCGGGGCCGCGACCAGGTCATGCTCAAGGTCACGGTTGCCGAAGTGGCCCGCACCGTCATCAAGCAGTTGGGCATCGACCTCAGCGCCAACCTGAACTACGGCACTGCGGTCGTGAATTTCAACAACGCCAACCTGTTCACCGCCTATGGCCGATCGCTGACGAACAACAGTCTTGCGGGTTCGTTCGGGGGCAGCAGCGCCGTGCCCGCAGTCACCGCGACTCTACGCGCGATGGAGAGCGTCGGCGTGGTCCGGACGCTCGCCGAGCCGAACCTGACCGCGATATCGGGTGAATCGGCGACATTCATCTCGGGCGGCGAGTTTCCGATTCCCGCCGGTTATTCCTGCGATCCCGCCACTCACGTTTGTACGACGCAAATCAAATTCAAGAAATTCGGTATCTCCCTGAACTTCACGCCGGTGGTGCTGACCGAAGGTCGGATCAGCCTCAGGGTGATGACGGAGGTCTCGGAGCTTTCGAACGAGAACGCCATTACGCTGACCCAGGCGGTCGGCAATTCGCTTACCGTCCCATCGATCAGGACCCGGCGAGCGGAAACCACGCTGGAAATTCCGTCGGGCGGCTCGATGGCCATGGCCGGCCTGATTCAGGAGCAGACCAAGCAGGCCATCAATGGATTGCCCGGTCTCACGCAATTGCCGGTGCTCGGATCGCTGTTCCGCAGCCGCGACTACGTCAACGGACAGACCGAGTTGATGGTCCTGGTGACGCCCTATGTCGTGCGCGCCGTCGCGCAAAAGGATCTCTCGCGGCCGGATGACGGTTTCGTGGACGCTTCGGATCCGCAGGCCGACCTGCTCGGCAATATCAACCGCATCTATGGCGCTCCGGGCCGCGCCGAACCCGCGCGTCACTATCGCGGCAGCTACGGCTTCATCACCGACTGAGGCGGGCAAGGAACGAAACGATGACATCCACAGACTCCGCCGAACGCTACCGCCGTCTTCGCGTAGCTATCCTCGTCGTCAGCGCGGCCGCAGCGCTGGGCGCCTGCACTCATACGAGCCAGGACGAAGACATTACTGCGAGCATTCCGAACGATTATCGTTTGCGGCACCCCATCGCGATCCAGGAAGCCAACCAAACCGTAAACATCTTCGTCGGCAACACGCGAGGCGGACTGTCGGCATCGCAGCGCGCCGATGTCATCGGGCTTGCGAGCATCTGGCTCCGCGAGGGAACCGGCGCCATCGTCGCCGAGGTGCCTGCCGGCACCAGCAACGCCCGGGCCGCCGCCGATTCGTTCAAGGAAGTACGCTCGCTGCTGGCTGCCGCCGGCATTCCGCCGCGCGGAATCATCGTCCGCCAATACCGCCCCGCCGACCCGCGCCTGTTCGCAACCATTCGCTTGACCTACCCCCGAATCGCGGCCACGGCCGGCCCTTGCGGGGTCTGGCCTGAGGATCTCGGCCCCTCGATCAAGAACAAGGGTTATCTCAACAACAAGCCGTACTGGAATTTCGGATGCGCCACCCAGCGCAACCTTGCATCGATGATCGACAATCCGTCCGACCTCGTGCAGCCGCGGCCCGAAACCCCGCCCTACACCGCGCGCCGCTCCGAAGGTTTCGAGAAATATCGCAAGGGCACTACCACGACCACGGATTATCCCGAAGCCGACAAGGCCAAACTCAGCGATACAGGCAAATGATCAACTACCCTCGCCAGAACGCCGAAGAGCCGGCTGCCCCGCTTCCGCCCAAGGCCGACGATCACATCGCGCCGGCGCCCCGCGTATCGGTGCAGGCCTTTTGCGAAACGATGGAAACAGCCACAGCCGTGCAATCGGCCGGCGAGGATCGCCGGCTGGCCAAGGCCCACCTCAAGATCCAGATGGGCGGCATGACCGCCGCCGTGGAGGCTTATCGCTCGGCGCCGACACCGAACGTCATCATTCTCGAGGCAGAAGAGCGCGGCGACATCCTCGCAGCGCTCGATCAGCTTGCGAGCGTGTGCGACGCAGGCACGCGGGTCGTCGTGATCGGCCGCGTCAACGACGTCAGCTTGTATCGCGAATTGGTCAAGCGGGGCGTCAGCGATTATGTCATCGCGCCGGTCGGCGCCATCGACGTCGTACGCTCGGTTTGCGGCCTGTTTTCAGTTCCTGAAGCGAAGGCGGTCGGCCGGGTCATCGCCGTTGTCGGCGCCAAGGGCGGCGTCGGCGCGTCAACCGTCGCCCATAATGTCGCGTGGATGATCGCTCGCGATCTGGCACTGGATTCCGTTGTCGCCGACCTCGACCTCGCCTTCGGAACGGCGGGACTGGATTTCAATCAGGACCCGCCACAGGGCATCGCCGATGCCGTTTTTTCGCCAGACCGGATCGACACGGCCTTCGTCGATCGCCTGCTGTCGAAGTGCACCGATCATCTGAGCCTGCTGGCCGCGCCGGCAACGCTGGACCGGGTCTATGACTTCGGAACGGAAGCGTTCGATTCGATTCTCGACACCCTGCGGGCCACGATGCCCTGCATCGTGCTCGATATCCCGCATCAATGGTCCGGCTGGACCAAACGAGCCCTGATCGGCGCGGACGACATCCTCGTCGTCGCCACGCCCGATCTCGCCAATCTTCGCAACACGAAAAACCTGATCGATCTGCTCAAGATGGCGCGCCCAAACGACCGGCCACCGCTTTATTGCCTCAACCAGGTCGGCGTTCCGAAGCGCCCGGAGATCAGCGCCAACGAATTCGCCAAAGCCATTGAAAGCCAGCCGATCGTCACCATTCCGTTCGAGCCGCAGATGTTCGGGTCGGCCGCAAACAACGGTCAGATGATCGCCGAAGTCGCGCCGAGCCACCGCGCCGCGGAAATGTTTTTGCAGATCGGGCAGCGCCTGACCGGCCGCGGCGAGGCGAAGAAGTCGCGGAAATCGCTTCTGCTTCCGTTCATCGAGAAGTTGCGGGCAAAATAAGTCCTTGCGTGGAGTACCGTCGTGTTTGGCAAGCGTAGCGGACCAGAGAACGAGGCCCGGAAGCCAGGAGCCCTGACGCTGGAGGCCGCACCGGTCGCCCGGAACGTGCAAGCGCCGGCGGAAAATGCTTCACCGATGGCTTCGGCTCCGCCGATCGCGCCGGCGCGCGCCGCGCCGCCTGCGCCGGTCATCGACTCGCGCCGGTCCGATACCTATTACCAGGTCAAGGCAACGATTTTCGGCGCCCTGATCGAGGCGATCGATCTCGCCCAACTCGCCAAGCTCGACGGCGAGTCCGCGCGCGAGGAAATCCGCGACATCGTCAACGAGATCATCGCGATCAAGAATATCGTGATGTCGATCGCCGAGCAGGAAGAACTGCTCGACGACATCTGCAACGACGTTCTCGGTTATGGCCCGCTCGAGCCGCTGCTGTCGCGCGACGACATTGCGGACATCATGGTCAACGGCGCCGGCACGGTCTTCATCGAGGTCGGCGGCAAGATCCAGCGAACCGGAATCCGGTTCCGGGACAACCAGCAACTGCTCAACATCTGCCAGCGGATCGTCAGCCAGGTCGGCCGCCGGGTCGATGAATCCTCGCCGATATGCGATGCGCGTCTCGCCGACGGATCCCGCGTCAACGCCATCGTTCCGCCGCTGGCGATCGACGGGCCCGCGCTCACAATCCGAAAGTTCAGAAAAGACAAGCTGACGCTCGATCAGTTGGTCAAGTTCGGCGCCATTACGCCGGAGGGCGGCACCATTCTCCAGATCATCGGACGCTGCCGCGCCAACGTTCTGATCTCGGGCGGCACCGGCTCCGGCAAAACCACGCTGCTGAACTGCCTCACGAACTATATCGACCATGACGAGCGCATCATCACCTGCGAGGACGCCGCCGAGCTTCAGTTACAGCAGCCGCATGTGGTGCGCCTGGAAACCCGCCCGCCGAACATCGAGGGCGAGGGCCAAGTGACGATGCGCGATCTGGTCAAGAACTGCCTGCGCATGCGCCCGGAACGCATCATCGTCGGCGAAGTCCGCGGCCCCGAGGCGTTCGACCTGTTGCAGGCGATGAACACGGGCCATGACGGCTCGATGGGCACGCTGCACGCCAACAACCCGCGCGAGGCGCTGTCGCGTTGCGAATCCATGATCACCATGGGCGGTTATTCTCTGCCCTCGCGCACCATCCGCGAGATGATCTGCGCCTCGATCGACGTTATCGTACAGGCTGCCCGCCTTCGCGACGGCTCCCGCCGTATCACTCACATCACCGAAGTGATGGGGATGGAGGGCGACACCATCATTACCCAGGATATCTTCCTCTACGACCTGCTCGGCGAAGACGCCAACGGACACATCATCGGCCGGCACCGTTCGACGGGGATCGGCCGGCCGCGATTCTGGGAACGCGCGCGGTACTACAACGAGGAGAAGCGACTCGCAGCCGCGCTGGATGCGGCGGAAGTCAAGGTCGAAATCTGAAGGACGTGGGCCGATGAATTTGCAGATGCTCGCAATGGCATTCATGGCCGCGACCGCGGTAGGCGGCATCGCCTGGGTATTCCTGTATCCGGCGCTATCGGGAGAGACGAAGGCCGAAAAGCGCCGCGCCGCGTTCGCGCGGACGGCGCCGACAGTCCGTCAGGTCGACAGGGCCCAGCGTTCGCGCCGCGACCAGATCGAAGGATCGCTGCGGGAAATCGAACAACGCAGCAAGCGCAACAGCAAGGTCGCGCTCAGCACCCGAATCGCTCAGGCGGGCCTGTCCTGGTCTAAGGAGAAGTTTCTGATCATCTCAGGCATTTTCGCCGTGGTCTGTTTTGCCGTTCCGATAGTCCTGGGGTCCGGACCTCTGGCCGCCGCCGGACTCGCATTCGCGGCGGGCTTCGGCTTGCCGCGCTGGCTGCTGAGTTTCCTCAAGAAGCGCCGGGAAAAGGCGTTTTTGCGCGCTCTTCCCGATGCGGTCGATGTGATTGTCCGCGGCATCAAGGCCGGCCTGCCTCTGTTCGAATCGCTGAAGGTCGTCGCGGTCGATTCGCCGGAACCGCTGAAAAGCGAATTCGCCGCGATCATCGAAACCCAGGCGATCGGCATGCCGCTCGGCGATGCCTGTTCGCGGCTGTACGAGCGGATGCCGCTTCCCGAAGCGAACTTCTTCGGCATCGTGGTCTCGATCCAGCAGAAATCCGGCGGCAACCTGTCGGAAGCTCTCGG
The DNA here is from genome assembly GCF_051535215.1 of Nitrobacter sp. Lineage (NCBI taxonomy): Bacteria > Pseudomonadati > Pseudomonadota > Alphaproteobacteria > Hyphomicrobiales > Nitrobacteraceae > Nitrobacter > Nitrobacter sp. The sequence continues at coordinate 16,675 of NZ_JBPPLY010000008.1, forward strand.
CAATCTGTCCAAGGTGCTGCGCGACCGCAAGAAGATGGCAGAGAAAATCCAGGCCATGTCGATGGAAGCCAAGGCGTCGGCCGCAATCATCGGTGCGCTGCCCGTGGTCGTCATGCTGCTCGTCTACCTGACCACGCCGGACTATATCTCGCTGCTGTGGACCCATCCTACCGGACGGCTGCTGCTGGCCGCCTGCTTGATATGGATGTCTGTCGGCATCTTCGTGATGAAGAAAATGATCAATTTCGACTTCTGACGGTGCAACATGCTCGAACTCCTGGTCGAAAAACTTCACGATCCACGATTCATGACAATGGTACTCGCTGCCATAGCCGCCAGCGCCACCGTCTATACGCTGATTACGCCATTTTTTGCGACGGAGGGGCTGACGAAGCGGATGAAAGCCGTCGCCAGCGAACGCGAGCGCATCCGCCAACGCGAGCGCGAGCGGCTCGCCAAATCCGAAAAAGTCTCGCTGCGTCAGGCACCGAAGCAATTCATCTCGAGGATCGTGGAAGATCTCAATCTCGGCAAATGGGTGGCTCAGGAAGCCGCGCGCGACAAGCTCGTCATGGCGGGGTATCGCGGTCATGCTCCCTACATCACCTTCCTGTTCTTTCGCATGGTCACCCCGGTCGTGATGCTGATCGGGGCCGTCGTCTACGTCTTTCTGCTGTCGCAGATGCAGCAATCCATGCTGCTCAAGGTCGGCATATGCATCGGCGCGGCGTTTCTAGGCTTGCAGGCGCCGATGCTGTTTCTGAAAAACTCAATTACCAAGCGCCAGCTTTCGATCAAGCGGGCTTTTCCGGACGCGCTCGATCTGCTGCTGATCTGTATTGAATCCGGCATGTCCATCGAAGTCGCGTTTCGCAAGGTCAGCACGGAAATCGGCAGCCAGTCTGTCGCACTGGCCGAAGAGTTCACGCTGACCACGGCCGAACTGTCGTACCTGCAGGACCGTAAGGTCGCCTATGAGAATCTGGCGAAACGCACCGGGGTCGAGGGGGTGAAGTCCGTATGCCTCGCGCTGCAGCAGTCGGAACGATACGGCACGCCGCTGTCGCAAAGCCTCCGCGTAATGGCGCAGGAAAACCGCGACATGCGCATGTCCGAAGCCGAGAAGAAGGCGGCTGCGCTGCCGCCCAAGCTGACGGTGCCGATGATCTTGTTCTTCCTGCCCGTGCTGTTCGTCGTCATTCTCGGACCGACAGGTATCAAGCTCTCAGCCACGATGCATTGATCCCCGTCATCGGCGCAAGGCGTCATTGCGAGCGAAACGGAGCAAATCCAGCCCCGTGCTTGCTTTAAAAACGTCTGAGATTGCTTCGTCGCTCCGCTTCCCGCAATTGACGAAAACAGAGCGCGAATTTCATCAAACCGGGAAAGCCTTCACGATCGGCGGGCGCCCTGAGCGAGAACATCGCCGGCGCCGGCGCGCGCGTTACCGCCGCGCCCGAGCATCTGCTTCAGATAGGCGACGTTCGCCTCGGCCTCGTCGGCGGGCAGATCGGCCTTCACGATGCTCTCCGCCTCGGAGAACCTGCCCTGCAATCCGACGACAAGCGCCAGATTCTGCCGGATCCGGCTATCGGCACCAGCGCTGGCGTAGGCGCGGCGCAGCACTTCCTCGGCTTTGGGAAGTTCCTTGGTCAGGACGTAGGACATGCCGAGATTGGACAGCACCGACGGCTCGTCCGGCGCGATCCTGAGCGCGCTGTCGTAATAGCGGCGCGCCTCGTCGTGGCGACCGAGCTTGTCGAGCGTCGTTCCCTGGACTGAAAGAATTCGCCAGTCCGGATTTGCCGGCGTGTGGGCGCGGCTGAGCACATCGAATGCCTGCTGCGACTGACCGTTATCGGCGAGCGCACGCCCCCAGCCGGCCAGCACGGCTTTGTTGCCGGGATTCAGGATCGCGGCGCGTTCCAGCACCGCAACGGCCTGGGCGCGCTGCCCGATGGCGCGCAAGGCCTGTCCGTATTTCAGCGCCGCATCGGCGTCCTTGGGATTGGCGCGAAATTTCTCGCCGTAAACTTCGGCGGCTTGATTAGGATCGGACACTGAATTTGTGTTCGCCTTTGCGCCGAGCGAGCCCGTGATATCCGGAACTCCGGTGGTTTGACAGCCGCCTAGTGCGCTCGCCAGCATCGCCGACATGGCGGCGGATGCGAGAAGCCTGGCAAGATACGACTGCTGACGCATGGCACCTTCACTTGTAAATGCGGGCCGTTTGGAAATGGACGACTTCAGCAATAGACTGTTAACCCTAACGTCTGGTTAACTACGCCGACTGACACCAGCGCGCTCGGCCGCTAAGCTCCCCCATCGAACAGAGATCGAGACACCCATGCATCCCGCGTTCACGACCGCGCCGGCCGAGGAGGCCGTTCCGATCACCCTCGTCGCCGAGACGGCGTGGGAAACCACGGGCGCAACGCTGGACGATCATGCACGCCGGTTTGCCGAGGCGAACGGCTTTGCGGCGAAGGCCGGGCAGTATCTGGCGCTGCCGGCGGCAAACGGCGAGGTCTCGCACATTCTTTTCGGACTCGGCAATGCGGCGGGCCGCTCGCATGATCCCTTTCTTGCCGGCAAGCTGCCTGGCCTGTTGCCCGCCGGGACATTCCGCTTCGCCAATGCGATCGATGACATGCATCTCGCGACGCTGGCCTTTGCACTCGGCAGCTACCGCTTCGGCCGTTACCGCAAGGCCGACGCGCCGAAGGCTCGGCTGGTGCCGCCCGACGACATCGACGTCGCCGATATCTCGCGGATGGCGGACGCCGCGGCGCTGGCGCGCGATCTCATCAATACGCCCGCCAACGACATGGGACCGGAAGAACTCGCGGCGGCGGCGCAGACTCTCGCACGGCGTTTCGGCGCGGATTTCAACTGCATCGTCGGCGACGATCTGAGGAAGAATTTTCCGCTGATCCATGCGGTCGGTATGGCTTCGCCTCGCGCGCCGCGGCTGATCGATATGACCTGGGGCGATTCCGCGCATCCCAAGGTCACGCTGGTCGGCAAAGGCGTCTGCTTCGACACCGGCGGCGTCGATCTCAAACCCGCCACCGGCATGCAGATCATGAAGAAGGACATGGGCGGCGCGGCCAATGTGCTGGCTTTGGCGCTGATGGTCATGGATGCGAAGCTGAAAATCCGGCTGCGCGTGCTGATCCCGGCGGTGGAGAACGCGGTGGCCGGCAACGCGTTTCGGCCGCTGGATGTCTTTCCGTCGCGCAAGGGCTTGAGCGTCGAAATCGGCAACACCGACGCCGAAGGCCGGCTGGTTCTCGCCGACGCGCTGGCCCTGGCCGATGAAGGCAAACCCGATCTTCTGATCGATCTCGGTACGCTCACCGGCGCGGCGCGCGTCGCGCTCGGACCGGACATTCCGCCGTTCTATACCAGCGACGAGACGCTGGCGCGCGATCTCTCGCGATGCGCGGAGACCGAGAACGATCCGCTGTGGCGGATGCCGCTATGGCCGGCTTACGACGCGTGGCTGGATTCCAAGGTCGCCGACATCAACAATGCGCCCTCGGGCGGCTTCGCCGGTTCGATCACCTGCGCGCTGTTCCTGCAACGCTTCGTCGAGGCGACGACAAGCTGGCTTCACGTCGATATCTATGGCTGGACGCCGACCGCGAAGCCGGCGCGACCCGAGGGCGGCGAATGCCAGGCCGCGCGTGCGATCTACCGACTGCTGGGCGAACGCTATGGATGATCCGCGCCTCACGCCGGCCCGGCCGGAGATTGCCGCACGTTACCTTGAAGGCAAGGTCAAGGCGGAGCGCTACGCCGACGGCGAGGAACGCGAGGTCGTCGACGCCGTTGCGCCGCTGCAGCGTGAGCCTTTGCCTGACGCCATCCTCGATACCCAGGCGCTGCGCGGCGAGCGCGTCACGGTCTACGATCACAGCGCCGAAGGCTGGGCCTGGTGCCAATTGAAAAGCGACGGCTATGTCGGATGGATTCCCGACCGCGCGCTTGCAAGGCCCCGCGCAGCCCCGACCCACAAGGTCATCGCGCTGCGCACGTTCGCGTTTCCGGGACCGTCGATCAAACTCGCGCCTGCGCAAACACTGCCACTCGGCGCGGCGCTGACCATCCGCCGCCATAACGGCGTCTTCGCCGTCGCCGCCGGCGACCTCTACATTCCCGCCAGTCATGTCGCGCCGCTCGATCATATCGCCAGCGATTTCGTCGCGGTCGCCGAAATGTTCGCCGGAACGCCTTACCTCTGGGGCGGCAAGACCAGCCTCGGCATCGACTGCTCGGGTCTCGTTCAGGTGGCGCTCAACGCCGCAGGCATCACCTGTCCGCGCGACAGCGACATGCAGGAAGCGGCCCTGGGCCGCGCACTGCCCTCTTCAGAAGCGCGACAGCCGCGGCGCGGCGACCTCATCTTCTGGAAAGGCCATGTCGCGATCGTCCGCGACGAAACCACGCTCATTCACGCCAATGCGTATCACATGGCAACGGCCGCGGAGGGCATTCACGACGCGATCGCCCGCATCAACGCCGCAGGCAGCGCCGTGACAAGCGTGAAGCGGCTGTAACAGCGCCCGCATGACGGATGCACCGCCAGCGCTGCCGTTCTTATCCATGACCATAGCGTTCTCGAGCGAAGCACGTCATCCGGCTCGACCCGAGGGTGAATACCGGTTCGCGTAAAGAAAAAACCCGATCGGGTCTCAGGCTTCCGCGCCGTTTGCCGTCTCCAGCCGGAACGCCGCGGCGAACAGCGCGCGGGTGTAATCCGATTTCGGACTCTTGAACAACGCCGATGCCGGCCCCTCCTCCACCACCTTGCCGTGCCGCATCACGATGAGATGGCTGGCGAGCGAGGCGACGACGCGCAGGTCATGCGAGATGAACATGTAGGTCAGGTCGCGCTTGCGCTGCAGATCGCGCAGGAGATCGACCATCTGCGCCTGAAACAACATGTCGAGCGCGCTGGTCGGCTCGTCCAGCACCACAAAATCGGGCTCCAGCACAACGGCGCGCGCGATGCTGATGCGCTGGCGCTGGCCGCCGGAGAATTCGTGCGGATAGCGAAAGCGCGTCGCCGGATCGAGCCCGACATCGGTCAGCGCCTTGACCACCCGCGCCTCGCGTTCGGCGTCGGACAGCGAGCGTTGATGCACGCTCAGGCCCTCGGCCACGATATCACCGACCGACATTCGCGGGCTCAGCGCTCCGAATGGGTCCTGGAACACGATCTGCATGTCGCGGCGGAACGGCCGCATCTCCTTGAAGCGCAGACCCTGGATGTTTTTGCTCAGGAACACGATTGGGCCGTCCGACGAAATCAGCCGCAACAGCGCCAAACCGAGCGTGGTCTTGCCGGATCCGGATTCGCCGACGACGCCGAGCGTCTCACCTTTGCGCACCTTCAGCGTCACGCCATCGACCGCCTTGATGTGACCGACCGTCTTGCGCAGCAGGCCACGCCGGATCGGAAACCAGACCTTGAGATCGTCGGCCGCGATCACGACCGGCGACTCCGGACGCGGCGGGGCGGGGTCTGGCTTCGGCTCCGCGGCCAGAAGCTCGCGCGTGTAGGGATGTTTCGGCGTCTCGAAGACCTGCTCGACTGGTCCCTTCTCGACGATCTTGCCGCCATTCATGACGCAGACACGGTCGGCGATGCGGCGGACGATGCCGAGATCGTGCGTGATGAACAACAGGCTCATTCCAAGCCGGGCGCGGATGTCCGCCAATAGCGCCAGGATTTGCGCCTGCACGGTGACGTCGAGCGCGGTGGTCGGCTCGTCCGCGATCAGCAGGTCGGGTTGGTTGGCGAGCGCCATCGCGATCATCACGCGCTGGCGCTGGCCGCCGGACAACTGGTGCGGATAGCTGGCAAGGCGGGTTTCGGGCTCGGGAATGCCGACCTGCGTCAGCAGCTCGAGCGTCCGCTGCCGCGCCGCCGCGCCGCGAACCCCGCCGTGCAGCAGCAATATCTCGCTGATCTGCGCTTCGATGGTGTGCAGCGGATTGAGCGAGGTCATCGGCTCCTGGAAGATGATCGAGATGTCGTTGCCGCGGATGCTCCTGATCTCGCGCTCCGACAGGCCGAGCAGTTCGCGGCCCTTGAAGCGTATGTTGCCGCCGGGGTGCGACGCGGCCGGATAGGGCAGCAGCTTGAGGATCGACAGCGCGCTGACGGATTTTCCGGATCCGGATTCGCCGACCAGCGCCACGCACTCGCCGCGCCTGATATCGAACGAAATACGGTCGACGGCGACCGACGTTCCGCCGGCATGGTGAAACGCGACGGAGAGGTCGCGAACCTCGAGCAGCGGCTGATCGATGGCGTCCATTCCGGCCTACCTGAACGTCTTGCGCGGGTCGAAGGCATCACGCACAGCTTCACCGATGAAGATCAAAAGCGACAGCATGATCGCAAGCGCAAAGAAGCCGGTGAAACCGAGCCACGGCGCCTGCACGTTGGCCTTGCCCTGCGCCAGCATTTCGCCGAGCGAAGGCGAGCCCGGCGGCAGACCGAAGCCGAGGAAATCCAGCGCGGTCAGGGTCATCACCGACGACGACACGATGAAGGGAAGGAACGTCATGGTCGCGACCATGGCGTTCGGCAAAAGGTGACGAAACATGATGGTCGCATTCGACACGCCGAGCGCCCGCGCCGCGGTGATGTATTCGAAGTTGCGACCGCGCAGGAATTCGGCGCGCACCAGACCGACCAGCGATACCCAGGAGAACAGCAGCAGGATGCCGAGCAGCACGAAGAATCCCGGCACCAGCACCGACGACAGGATCAGCAGCAGGTAGAGCGAGGGAATAGCGGTCCAGACCTCGATGAAGCGCTGAAAGGCGAGATCGACCCAGCCGCCGAAATACCCCTGCACGCCGCCAGCGGCGATGCCGATGACCGACGACACGATGGTCAGGCAAAGCCCGAACAGCACCGAAATCCGGAATCCGTAAATCAGCCGCGCCACCACGTCGCGGCCCTGATCGTCGGTCCCGAGCCAGTTGTATTCGAGATCGCGGCAGCCCGTGAGGTGCTTGCGCTGCACCACGTCCTTGCATTCAGCCTCGGTCAAGAGCCAGGTCGGCTTCGAGGGCGCCGGCGTCGGCAGATCGAGGTTGTGGGTGTCGTAGGAATAGCGGATCGGCGGCCAGATAATGGTGCCGCCCTTGTCCTTGATCAGCTTCTGCAGAAAGGGGTCGCGATAATCGGCTGCGGTCTCAAAATCGCCGCCGAACGCGGTTTCCGGGTAAGTCACGAACGCCGGAAAATAGAAATGGCCGTCCATGTGGATCAGGAACGGCCGGTCGTTGGCGATCAATTCGGCAAATAGCGAAATGAAAAACAGGATCAGGAATATCCAGAGCGACCAGTAGCCGCGCCGGTTCGATTTGAAATTCTGCCAGCGGCGGCGGTTGAGCGGCGACAGGCGGAGCCGATGGTCCGCCGGCGGCACGGCTTCGCCGAGCGGCGAAACAGCTCCGGTTTCGACGGGCTTTGGCGGCATCACAGACATCAGACTTCCCGCGCCTCGAAGTCGATCCGCGGGTCGATCCACATATAGGTCAGATCGGAGATCAGGTTGATCACAAGCCCGACCAGCGAAAAGATGAACAGCGTGCCGAAGACTACGGGATAGTCGCGATTGAGCACGCTCTCAAAGCCGAGCAGGCCGAGTCCGTCGAGCGAGAAGATGGTTTCGATCAAAAGCGAACCTGAAAAGAAGGCGTGAACGAACGCGCCGGGAAACCCGGCGATGACGATCAGCATGGCGTTGCGGAAGACGTGATTGTAAAGCACCTGCCGCTCGCTGCAGCCCTTGGCGCGCGCCGTCATCACATACTGCTTGCGGATTTCGTCGAGAAACGAGTTCTTGGTCAGCAGCGTCATGGTGGCGAAGGCGCCGAGCGCCATCGAGATGATGGGCAGCGTCAGGTGCCAGAAATAGTCGAGGATTTTCCAGTACCAGGGAAACTGGCTCCAGCCGTCCGACGTCAGTCCGCGCAAGGGAAAGATGCTGAAGAACGATCCGCCGGCGAACAGGATGATGAGGAGGATCGCAACCAGGAAGCCCGGAATCGCAAAGCCGACGATAATCACCGCCGAAGTCCAGGTATCGAAGCGCGATCCATCCTTCACGGCCTTGCGGATTCCGAGCGGTATCGAAATCAGGTAGGTCAGAAGCGTCATCCAGATGCCGAGCGACATCGAGACCGGCAGCTTTTCCTTGATGAGCTGGATCACGGTTGTGTCGCGAAAATAGCTCTTGCCGAAATCGAAGCGAGAGAAATTCCACAGCATCAGCAGAAAGCGTTCGGGCGCCGGCTTGTCGAAGCCGAACTGTTTTTCGAGACTTTTGATGAAGGCGGGATCGAGTCCCTGGGCGCCGCGGTATTTCGAGTTGACGGCGTCGGACGACGCCCCGGCCTGGGCGCGCGCGCCGAAATCGCCGCCGGACGATCCGGAAATGCGCGACATGCCGCTGGTATCCGAACCGCTCAGTTGCGCAATCACCCGCTCGACCGGCCCGCCGGGCGCGAACTGCACAACGACGAACGACACGAACAGGATGCCCAGTAATGTGGGAATCATCAAAAGGATGCGACGGGCGATATATGCGCTCATGCCTATTTCGCCTGCCGCGACGACGCCGCACCGGCCTGCGTCGACCACCAGATGTCAGGCGCCATCACGCCGAGATACTTCGGCAGGCTTTGCGGATGAGCGAAAACATCCCAATAGGCCAGGCGGTGCGCGTTCGAATACCATTGCGGCACCCAATAACGGCCGGCACGAATGACGCGGTCCAGCGCGCGCGCCGCGAACACGAGTTTTGCCCGGGTGTCGGCGGCGATCACCTGTTCCATCAGCGAATCGATCGCGGGATCGGAAATGCCCGCGAGATTGTACGATCCCTTGGTTGCGGCGGCCCGCGACGAAAAGAACGGCCGCAGCGAATCACCCGGGACGGTCGAAAAGCCGAAACGTTCGATCACCATGTCGAAATCGAAGTCGTCGCGCCGCGCCCTCGCCTGCACGGGATCGACAAGCCGCAGCGTCGCCTCGATGCCGAGCGTTCCAAGGTTCTTGATATAGGGCATGTGGTGGGCCTGGAATGCCGGCTCGTCGAGCAGGAACTCGACGCGGAACACGTCGCCCTGCGGGGTCATCCGCTTGCCATCCTTGATGGGGAAGCCCGCGTCGTTGAGCAGTTGCACGGCCCTGCGCAACAGCTTGCGGTCCTGTCCCGATCCGTCCGACACCGGCGGCACGAACGGCATGCCAAACACCTCGTCCGGAATCTTGCCGCGAAACGGCTCCAGCAACGCCAATTCCTCGGGCGACGGCGGGCCGCTCGCCATCAGGTCGGAATTCTGGAACGGCGATACCGTACGAACGTAAGCGCCGTACATGATGGTCCTGTTGGTCCACTCGAAATCGAAGGCGCAGTCGAGCGCCTCGCGAACACGCGGGTCCTTGAACTTGTCGCGTCGGGTATTGATGAACCAGCCTTGTGCACCGGACGGCGTCTCGTCCGGCAACTGCTCGCGCTTGACACGCCCCTCAGTCAGCGCCGGAAAATCGTAGCGCGTATTCCAGATCCGCGACGTGAACTCCTCGCGGTACAAGTAGCTGCGGCCGGAGAAACCTTCGAAGGCCACGTCGCGGTCGCGGTAGAAGTCGAAGCGTACAGTGTCGAAATTGTAGCTGCCACGACAAACCGGAAGGTCGGCGCCCCACCAGTCCTTGACGCGATCGAATTCGATGAAGCGATTCGGCTCGAACCGGCCGACCTTGTACGGCCCGCTGCCGAGCGGGACGTCGAGCGTCGATTCGTCGAACGGGTGCGCAGTATAATAGGCCTGCGAAAAGATCGGCAGACCGGCGATGAACGGCGGCACGTCGCGTCCGCGCTTGGCCGCGAAGGTCACGACCAGCGTCGCGTCGTCGGCCGCTTCCGCGCTCACCATGTCGCGCATCTGCTGGGTGATCAGGGGGTGGCCCTTGGTCTTGAGGATCGTCAGCGAAAACGCGGCATCTCGTGCGGTCAGTTTCTGCCCGTCATGAAACCGCGCTTCCGGTCGCATCGTGAAGCGGTAGGTCAATCCGTCGGCCGAGATGCGCACCGACCTGGCAGCGAGACCGTACATCGCATCGGGCTCGTCGCCGGCACGCGCCATCAGCGAGGTGAATGTCATCTCCATGCCCTTCGCGCCGTCGCCCTTCAGGATGAACGCGTTGAGCGAGTTGAAAGTCTGGAACGATTGATTGAAAGCGCGGCTTGATGGAATGGTCGAGAACAGTCCGCCCTTCGGCGCATCGACATTGACGTAGTCAAAGTGGTGGAAGTCGGCCGGATACTTCAGGTCGCCAAACGCCGACATGCCGTGCGAGTCGATCTCCGCGCCGTCCGTGGCCACCGCGGCGGCCGGCCGAAGCCACGCAGTGGCTGCCGCACCGATCCCGAGACCGATCACATGCCGCCGGCTGGGCCCGCTCATCCGCGCAAAACTCCTCAAGATCGATTGCCGATCTTGGCCGCCTTGCCGGCATCGTACCACCACAGCGCCGGAAAGGCGTCGAGACCGTACTTCGGCATCTCGGCCGGGCGACCGAAGCGGTCCCATCGGGCGGTCCGGTGGAACGGATAGGTAAATTGCGGCACGACGTAGTTATTCCATAACAGAACCCGGTCGAGCGCATGGGTGGCGGCGACGAGGTCGGCGCGATCCTTGGCGAAGATCACGCGCTCGATCAGCTTGTCGACGGCGGGATTCTTGATGCCGACGATGTTGCGCGATCCGGGCATGTCCGCCGCATGCGAGCCCCAGAACTCCCTCTGCTCGTTGCCGGGCGACAGCGATTCCATCCACGATGCGATGACCACATCGAAGTCCCAGCTCCGCATCCTGTTCTCGTATTGGGTGGGATCGATGGTGCGGATACTGACGGTGAAGCCCATACGCTCCAGCGAGGGCTTGAAGAACAACATGATGCGCTCGGAACTTGGAGCCTCCGACAGCAGTTCGATCTCGAAGGGTGAACCGGTCTTGCTGTCCACCAGCTTGCGGTCACGCACCTCAAATCCCGCCTCCTTGAGCAACTTCATGCCCTCGCGCAGATTGCTGCGAACCGCCTCGGAATTGCCGCCGACCGGATTGCTGTAGGGCGTGGTAAACACCTCCGCCGGCACCTCGGGGCGAACAGTTTCAAGAATTTCAAGCTCCCTGCCCTCCGGCAGGCCGTGTGAGGCCAGTTCGGTGCCCTCGAAATAGCTCGCGATGCGCTTGTACTGCCCATAGAACAGTTGCTTGTTCATTTCCTCGAAATCGAAGGCGAAATTCAGCGCCCGCCGCACGCGAGGATCCTTGAACTTGTCGCGGCGAATATTGGGGGCGAACGCCTGCATCACGCCTGAACTGCGATTGGGAAACTCCTCCAGGATGACGCGCCCTTCCTTCACCGCCGGAAAATCATAGGCCGTGGCCCAGTTCTTGGCGCTGTTCTCGGTGCGCCAGTCGACCTGATCGCCCTTGAAGGCTTCGAGCGCGACGGTACCGTCGCGGAAATACTCGTAACGCAGTTCGTCGAAATTGTTTCGGCCGACATTGAAGTTGGAATTCAAGCCCCAGTAATCCTTGACCCGCTCCAGCGTGACCGATCGCGCCGCTTCGAAACCCTTGATCCTGTAAGCCGCGCCGCCGAGCGGCGGCTCCAGCGTGGTCGCGGAAATGTCGCGCTTCTTGCCGGCGGCGTCGACGCCTTCCCACCAGTGCTTCGGAAGCACCATCAGTTGCCCGACGATCTGCGGCAGCTCGCGGTTTCCCGGCGCGTCGAAGGTGAAGGTAACGTCGCGTTCGCCGGTCTTCTCCACTTTGGCGACGTGGCGGTAATAGGCCGCATAAAACGGATGGTGCGTCTTGAATGACTGAAGCGAGAAAACCACGTCGTCCGGCGTCACCGGCTTGCCATCGTGCCACCGCGCTTCCTTGCGCAGCCGGTAGATGACGAAGGAATAGTCGTCGGGATAAGCGACTGACTCGGCCAATGCGCCGTACTCCGTCGCGACCTCGTCCAGCGAGGGAATCGTCAGCGATTCATAGATCAGCCCGACCGCTCCGGCGATCGAGCCCTTCACGCCCGACACGACCGGGTTGAAGTTGTCAAAGGTGCCAAGCGCGATCTGCCGCACCGTGCCGCCCGCGGGAGCGTCCGGATTGACATAGTCGAAATGCTTGAAGGCTTCGGGATATTTCACGTCGCCGAACAGCGAAAGCCCATGCCGCCATTTGAGGTCAGTCGGTCCGGTCTGCGCGCGGGCTGTCTCAAACGCCGAAGCGCCGGTCAGGACTTGGATCGCGGGCGCGGCTGCGATCAGGGCTCCGCCATGAAGAAGACGTCGTCGGGTGAAAGCCAAATGCAAAATTCCTGCGGGTTATCGGACGCGCCAACGCTTCGACGCGACGCACTGTTTCGGCCGATTATGTCGGTTTTTCGGGATGATGCCACCCACCTCCCACACTTGTGCGGCGAAACGTACGGATAATTGAAGAGTGGCCCGCGATATAACAGAATTCTCGCGGCTCAGATTCGTTTCAAAACCGGAGTCTTCCGCTTCCGATGGCATCTGGACCGCCACGCCAATATTTTGGTTCGACGCGCGTGTTCTCGCCCTCCACGCGCAAGCCCGAATGCCTTCGCCGCTCGAGGGGCTATCGTCCGATGCTACTTCGAGGCAGCCGGCAGCGGCTCCGGCTTGTCGGAGTTCTTGTTCAGATAGGCGATGATGTCGGCACGCTCGCTGTCCTTCGGCACGCCGGCGAATCCCATGGCGGTGCCCGGGATGTATCCCTTCGGATTGGCGAGGAACTTGTTCAACTCCTCGAAGGTCCAGGTGCCGCCCTTGGCTTTCATGGCCTCCGAGAAATTGAACCCGCGGCCCTGGCCGCGCGGCTCCCCGACGATGCCGTAGAGATTGGGACCCACGCGATTCGGTCCGCCCTTCTCGAAAGTATGGCAGGCGGCGCACTTCTTGGCCGCAGCGGCGCCGTTCTCCACCGACGCCGTCTGCAGCAGCTTCGCGATCGACGGCTCGGCAGCCGGCTTGGCCGCGTTGTCGGCCTTGGCTTCCTTGGCGCCGTTGGCAGCCGCAGCCGGCTCTTCCTTGACGTCAACCTTGAAACCCGGCTTCGCCGGCACGACCGGCGCGAAAATAGCCTGGGCGACGAAATTCATCACCAGCACGAAGATGCAGGTGCCCAGCAATACACCGAGAAACTTATTGATATCGAAGGAGTCCATTTTGGCCACTCCGGGTCCGTGGTCAGGCTCCGAGTCTTTGGAAGTCGGCTGTCAGGCCCGCCGAACGACCGCGGAATGCCGCCGGAACCGCTGGGCCGGATCGCGGGAGCCGACGGGACGAGATAACGGTTTGCCGGTGTCCTGACAACCCGTATAAACGCCGCGGCCTTTGAAAGTCCTGCCGATTCCCGACTTCGGGCCGTGGAACTCCCGACCGATGACAGAGACCCCCACCCTGGTGCTGATTCCAGCCCGTATGGCCGCGACCCGGCTGCCCGGAAAACCGTTGCTAGACATTGGCGGCCTGCCGATGGTCGTCCATGTCCTGCGGCGGGCCGAAACCGCCGGGATCGGCCGCGTCGCGGTCGCCACCGACACTCCCGAGATTGCAGCCGCCGTGATGGCCCATGGCGGCGAAGCGATCATGACGCGCGCCGACCACCCGTCCGGGTCCGACCGCGTGTTCGAGGCGCTCGGCCGGCTTGACCCCGAAGGCCGCATCGAGACGATCGTCAACCTGCAGGGCGATTTCCCGACCATCCGCCCCGACATTATCCGTGACGTGCTCCAGCCTCTGGCCGATCCCGCGGTCGATATCGCGACACTGGCCGCCGAAATCCACACCGACGAGGAAGCCGTCAATCCGAACGTCGTCAAGGCCGTGGGATCGCAGGTCACGCCGCGGCGGCTGCGCGCGCTCTATTTCACCCGCGCGACCGCGCCTCACGGCGAAGGTCCGCGTTACCATCACATCGGGCTTTACGCCTATCGCCGCCGGGCCCTGCAACGCTTCGTCGAACTGCCGCCCTCGCCTCTGGAGCAACAGGAACGACTCGAGCAATTGCGGGCGCTGGAAGCCGGAATGCGGATCGACATCATGATCGTGGACGACGTGCCGCGTGGCGTCGACACTCCCGTCGACCTCGAAACCGCTCGCCGGCTGCTCGCCGCTTCCCACCAAGCCGCCCGCTAAAAACGCTATCGCCAAAACCAGAGCGGCTGATAGAAGACCTGATGACCAAGACCATGAAAATCGCATTCCAGGGCGAGCCTGGCGCGAATTCGCATATCGCCATCGCCGATGCCTATCCCGATGCCGAACCGTTGCCATGCGCCACCTTCGAAGACGCATTCGCTGCGATCGAATCGGGCGAAGCCGCCCTCGGCATGATCCCGATCGAGAATTCGGTGGCCGGCCGCGTCGCCGACATCCATCATCTGCTGCCGCAGTCGCGGCTGTTCATCGTCGGCGAATACTTCCTGCCGGTCCGCCATCAATTGATGGCGCCGCGCGGCGCGACGCTTTCCGACATCAAGACCGTCGAAAGTCACGTGCACGCGCTGGGGCAATGCCGACGCATCATTCGCAAGCTCGGCATCCGGCCGATCGTGTCGGGCGATACCGCGGGCGCCGCCCGCATCGTCGCTGAACGCGGCGATCCGAGCTGCGCCGCGATCGCATCGCGCCTCGCCGCGCAAATCCACGATCTCGATATTCTCGCCGAGGATGTCGAGGACGAAGCCCATAACACCACGCGTTTCGTGTTGCTGGCGCGTGAGGCCCGCTGGGCCGAACAGGGATCCGGACCGCTCGTCACCACTTTCGTCTTCCGGGTGCGCAACCTGCCGGCAGCGCTTTACAAGGCGATGGGAGGCTTCGCCACCAACAGCGTCAATATGACAAAACTCGAAAGCTACATGGTCGACGGCAATTTTTTCGCGACACAATTCTATGCCGACGTCGATGGCCACCCCGACGACCGCGGGCTGACTTTCGCGCTTGAGGAACTGAAGTTTTTCTCCAAGGAGCTTCGTATCGTCGGGGTCTATCCGGCTCATCCGTTCCGCGCGACCTTCCGCGAACAGGCGGATTGATCCGCGCTTGCATTCGACGATATTGGGCAGAGTAATTATTACATTTTAAATTAATCTCATTTTCCCAATGCCACGTTTCAAAATTATTATGATAAAACAATTTACTCCCTGATATTATGCTGCCCATATCACTGATGTAGCGGTCTATCATTTCCTATATAACAGGATTTATTGGGCTACTTCCCATCACATCGGTCCGCATTCCTGGGCTACCCTGTCTGGAATGCCTTTAACGAACCGCCGGCCGTCGATGCGGGAGGGTGTTTTTCCGAAACCGTCCGCACGGCGGAAAAGCTTGAGGCCGAAGCGGTGGAGTTTGACCAGTTATGAACGATCCTTCTGCCCCTGTGCATGGCGGCATTGCCGCGCAAAAACCCCCCGCCATCTCGTTCGAATTTTTTCCACCCAAGACCGAGGAGATGGAGCGCAATCTGTGGGATACCATCACCCGCCTCGCGCCGCTGGGCCCGAGCTTCGTCTCCGTCACCTACGGCGCCGGTGGATCGACCCGTGAACGCACCCATTCGACGATCGCGCGCATCCTCTCCGAAACCGAACTGCGGCCGGCGGCGCATCTGACTTGCGTCGGCGCAGCGCGCGGGGAAATCGACGAGATCGTCAGCCGCTATCGCGATATCGGCGTCCGCCATATCGTCGCGCTGCGGGGAGACCCGCCGGGCGGCATCGGCACGGCCTACAGCACCCATCCCGAGGGCTACCGCAGTTCGGCCGATCTCGTCGCCGGCATCAAGCGACGACACGGCGACATCGAAGTCTCCGTCTCGGCCTATCCCGAGAAGCATCCGGAAAGCCCCGACATCGATGCCGACATCGATGTCCTCAAGGCCAAGGTGGACGCCGGCGCAACCCGCGCCATCACGCAGGTGTTTTTCGATAACGATCTCTATTTTCGCTACCTGGATCGCGTCCGCGCCCGCGGTATCGACATTCCGATCGTGCCCGGCATCATGCCCATGCATAACTTCCGGCAGGCGAGAAACTTCGTGACAAAAGCCGGCACCACCGTGCCGTCGTGGCTTGCGGAAAAATTCGAGGGCCTCGACGACGACGCCGAAACGCGCAAGCTGGTCGCGGCGACCGTGGCGGCCGGCCAGGTGCAAAAACTCGCCAAGCGCGGCGTCGATACGTTCCACTTCTACACCATGAACCGCGCCGATCTCGTCTTTGCGATCTGCCATCTGCTCGGCATCCGCCCCGACGCCACGCGGAAGGCCGCGTGAAACGAAACTCATGTCCCTCCCGCTCGTCATTTCCGGGATGCGCCGCAGGTGCAGATCCGGAATTCAGCAGGCGAGGTAATGATTACTCGATTCCGGGTTGGTCGCGGAGCCTGTTATCGGGCCGCGCTTCGCGCGAACCCGTTGGCGACGCCCCGGAATGACATTGAAATTAGGTGAATTGATCATGACCCCTCAACGGTCCTTGACCGCCGACAAACTCCGCGAGCTCGCGCGCGAGCGCATTCTGGTGCTCGACGGCGCCATGGGCACCATGATCCAGGCATTGCGGTTCGACGAAGCCGCGTTTCGTGGCCAGCGCTTCAAGGATTTTCACCGCGACGTGCGCGGCAACAACGACCTCCTCATCCTCACCCAGCCGAAGGCGATCGAGGACATCCACGCACAATACCTGCGCGCCGGCGCCGACATCGTCGCCACCAATACATTCTCATCCACCTCGATCGCGCAGGCCGACTACGAGATGTCGGACCTCGCCTACGAGCTCAACCGCGAGGGTGCGAGGCTCGCGCGCGCCGCCGCGACTCGCGTCAGCGCCGAGGACGGCAGGCCGCGCTTCGTCGCCGGCGCCATCGGCCCGACCAACCGCACCGCTTCGATCTCACCGGACGTCGCCAATCCCGGCTACCGCGCCGTCACCTTCGACGACCTGCGCACGGGCTATGGCGAACAGATCAACGGCCTGCTCGACGGCGGTGCCGATCTGCTGCTGGTCGAAACCATCTTCGACACGCTGAACGCCAAGGCGGCGCTCTATGCCATCGCCGAGATCAGCGAGGAGCGAGGCGTGGAGATTCCGGTAATGGTCTCCGGAACCATCACCGACAAGTCCGGCCGCCTGCTCTCGGGCCAGTTGCCGGAAGCGTTCTGGCATTCGGTGCGACACGCCAAACCGATCACCATCGGCTTCAACTGCGCGCTCGGCGCGGAGGACATGCGTGCGCATGTCGCCGAGATCGGCCGCGTCGCCGACACCTTGGTCTGTGCCTATCCGAATGCGGGCCTGCCGAACGAATTCGGCGAGTACGACGAAAGCCCCGATTACATGGCGCGGCTGGTCGGCGAGTTCGCGCAGGCCGGTCTCGTCAACATCGTCGGCGGCTGCTGCGGCACCACGCCGGACCATATCGCCGCGATCGCCGCCGCCGTCGCGCCGCACAAGCCGCGCATCGTGCCGGTGATCGAGCCGCGGCTGCGGCTGTCGGGGCTCGAGCCGTTCTCGCTGACGGCGGACATTCCCTTCGTCAATGTCGGCGAGCGAACCAACGTCACCGGCTCGGCTAAATTCCGCAACCTGATCAAGGCAGGCGACTACACGGCAGCCCTCGACGTCGCGCGCAGCCAGGTCGAAAACGGCGCACAGATCATCGACGTCAACATGGACGAGGGCCTTTTGGACTCGGAAGCGGCGATGGTCACCTTCCTCAACCTCATCGCAGCCGAACCTGACATCGCCCGCGTGCCAGTCATGGTCGACTCGTCGAAATTCTCCGTGATCGAGGCCGGGCTGAAATGCCTGCAAGGCAAGCCGGTGGTGAACTCGATCTCGCTCAAGGAAGGCGAGGACAAGTTCCTCCACGAGGCGCGGATCGCGCGTCGCCACGGCGCGGCCGTTGTGGTGATGGCGTTCGACGAAACCGGACAGGCCGACACCTGTCAACGCAAAAAGGAAATCTGCAAACGCGCTTACGACATTCTCGTCGGCCAGGTCGGCTTTCCGCCGGAAGACATCATCTTCGATCCGAACATCTTCGCCATCGCGACGGGTCTGGAGGAGCACAACAACTACGGCGTCGATTTCATCGAGGCGACGCGCTGGATCCGCCAGAACCTGCCGCACGCGCATATCTCCGGCGGCGTCTCCAACCTGTCGTTCTCGTTCCGCGGCAACGAGCCGGTGCGCGAAGCGATGCACTCGGTGTTCCTGTATCACGCCATCAAGGCCGGCATGGACATGGGCATCGTCAACGCCGGGCAGATGATCATCTATGACGACATCGACCCCGAACTGCGGCAGGTGTGCGAAGACGTCATCCTCAATCGCGATTCGGGCGCATCGGAACGACTGCTCAATCTCGCGGAAAAATTCCGTGGCCAGAGCAAGCAAGCCAAGGAAGCAGACCTCACCTGGCGCGAATGGCCGGTGGAAAAGCGGCTGTCTCACGCACTGGTCAACGGCATCACCGAATACATCGAGCAGGACACCGAGGAAGCGCGGAAGTCGGCCGACCGACCGCTGTCGGTGATCGAAGGCCCGTTGATGGCGGGCATGAACGTGGTCGGCGACCTGTTCGGCGACGGCAAGATGTTCCTGCCGCAAGTCGTGAAGTCGGCGCGCGTCATGAAGCAGGCGGTCGCCTATCTGATGCCGTTCATGGAAGAAGAGAAAGCGCGCAACCAGGCCGCAGGCATCGCGGCCGAAGGCAGCACGTCCGCCGGCAAGATCGTGCTCGCCACCGTGAAGGGCGACGTCCACGACATCGGCAAGAACATCGTCGGCATCGTGCTCCAGTGCAACAACTACGAGGTTATCGACCTCGGCGTGATGGTGCCGGCCGCCAAGATCATCGAGACCGCGAAGGCCGAGAAGGCCGACATCGTCGGCCTCTCCGGCCTGATCACGCCATCGCTGGACGAGATGGGCTATTTCGCGGCCGAGCTGGAGCGACAGGGCCTCGACCTGCCGCTCCTGATCGGCGGCGCGACCACCAGCCGCGTCCACACCGCTGTAAAGATCGACCCGAACTATCGGAGCGGCCCGGTGATCCATGTCAACGACGCCAGCCGCGCCGTCGGCGTGGTCGCCTCGCTGATGTCGCCCGAACGGCGTGAGGTTTACGCCGCCGGGGTGCGCGCAGAATACGAAAAGATTTCCGCAGCCCATTTCCGCGCCCAGCAGGACAAGAAGCGGCTGCCGCTCGCGGCCGCACGCGCCAACGCGGTGCCGATCGACTGGAGCACCTATCGCCCGGCCAGGCCGACCTTCCTCGGAACCAAGGCCTTTACCGACTATCCGCTGGAAGACCTGGTCGAGGTGATCGACTGGACGCCGTTCTTCCAGGTCTGGGAGCTGGCCGGACGCTACCCGGCGATTCTCGACGACAAGATGGTGGGTGAAACCGCGCGCGCTCTCTACGACGACGCCCGCAAGATGCTGGATCGAATCGTCAAGGAAAAGTGGTTCAAGGCTTCCGGCGTGATCGGCTTCTGGCCCGCCAACCGCATCGGCGACGATATCGCCGTCTACAGCGACGAGACCCGCACCACGCAGATCGCGACCTATCACACGCTGCGCCAGCAGCTCGAGAAGCGTGAAGGCCGCCATAACGCGGCGCTGGCGGACTTCATCGCGCCGAAGGAGACCGGCATCCCCGATTATATCGGCGGCTTCGCCGTCACCGCCGGGCTCGGCGAGGACGAAATCGCGGCGCGCTTCAAGAACGCCAATGACGACTACTCGTCCATTCTCGTGAAAGCGCTGGCAGACCGCCTCGCGGAAGCCTTCGCCGAACGGATGCATCAGCGGGTGCGCACGGAATTCTGGGGCTATGCGCCGGATGAGACGCTGACCAACGATCAGCTCATCAGGGAAGAATATAAAGGCATCCGCCCCGCGCCCGGCTATCCGGCGCAGCCCGACCACACGGAGAAGGCCACGCTGTTCCACCTGCTGGATGCGACTCGCGCAACCGGCGTCGAGTTGACCGAGAGCTTTGCAATGTGGCCCGGATCCTCGGTCTCCGGTCTCTATTACAGCCATCCCGAAAGCCAATATTTCGGCGTCGGCAAGATCGAGCGCGATCAGGTCGAGGACTACGCCGCGCGCAAGGGAATGGAGGTGGCCGAGATCGAACGCTGGCTGGCATCAATTTTGAACTACATTCCCGGCCAGTCTGGAAAAGCCGCGACACCGGCGCCGGCGCCCGCCAACGACGCCTCGGCCGACGTCGCCGATCATCCGCCGGGTTGCCAGTGCGCGGTCCATTTGCAGCTTCGCAAGACCGCGGCGCGGGCGGGATAACCGCGAGATAGCCGATGGACACTTCCGCGATCGCCGCGGCACTGCTGCATTCGGCCGCGGACGCGGTGATCGCCACCGATCGCGATGGTACGATCACGTTCTGGAATCCCGGCGCGGTCAGGATCTTCGGCCATGGCGCCGATGAGGCGGTCGGCAGTTCGCTCGACCTCATCATTCCGGAAAGCCTGCGCGCCCGGCACTGGGCCGGATACCGCGACGTGATGCGGACGGGGCAAAGCCGCTACAGCGGCGGCGACGTGCTTGCCGTTCCCGCGCTTCACAAGGACGGCCGACGCATCTCGCTCGAATTCACCATCGTGCCGGTGAAAGATGCCGCCGGCCGCATCACCGGGCTGGTGTCGACGCTGCGCGATGTCACCGCCCGCTTCGAGGAGATCCGCGAACTGCGCCGCAAGTGCGCCGCGTCTGACGCGCGGTAACATCCACGTCCATCAACTCAACCAGCTCACTTGTCCGGTGGCGACATCATGCATGGCCGCCGCGACGCGCAACTCGCCTTTCGCCGCCAGCGCCTTCAGGATCGGGCTCCGCTTTGTGAGCGCCGCCACGGCCATGCGCGCATTGGTCTCGGCCACCGCCTGGACAAAGGCGTCGTTTTTCGACGAAGGCTTGCCGTCGGCCTTGCTGGCCGAGACCGCAGGCCGGATATGGGCGAGCACCCCTGTCAGATGACCGAGCTTGACGCCGTCGATCGCGCCCTTGATCGCACCGCAACTGGAATGTCCGAGCACCACGATGGCGCGCGCCCCGGAGACCTGGGTGGCGAACTCCAGACTGCCTATGATGTCATCGTTGATGAAGTTGCCTGCGATGCGGGCGCAGAACACGTCGCCGATGCGCTGGTCGAACACCAGTTCGGGCGGCACCCGCGAATCGATGCAGCCGACGATGGCCGCAAATGGTGCCTGCTTCTTCGCGGTTTCGCGAACCTGAGCGATCAGATCGCAGTTGACCGTCGCGCCGGTGACGAAACGATTGTTGCCGGCCTTGAGTCGCGCGATCGCCTCGTCGGGACTGATGTGCTGCTGCCGGTCCGGCGTGAACACCGCGCATTCCGCAGGATCGGCGCGCGCGCTTCCCACTGAGGCGCCGGTAAACAGGGCAAGCGAAGCACACTGACAGAACATACGGCGGTTCAGCATTGGAAATCTCCTTTCAGGACCGGCACCTTCATCGGCACGACGCACTCGATATGGCGCGCCACAAGACCTGATGGTATCGCAGCTTGCTTAATGATGCGTCCAAAGGGTCGTTCAAGCTGCGCCGATTCCCCGTCGCCGACCCCAAGAACGCGGCAGTTTGGAAATCGGCGCAATGCGAGCCGTGAGATTTACTCGCTTACATCGCTCGCCAGCACGCCCCGCACCGCCGCCGCCCATCCCTTGAGTTTTCGCGTGCGCGTCGCCGCGCTCATGGCCGGCTTGAAGCGGCGCTCGAGCCGCCAGTTATCGGCGAATTTCGAAGGCTCCGGGAAAACCCCGGCCGAGAGCCCCGCGAGATAAGCCGCGCCGAGCGCCGTGGTCTCCTGAATGACGGGGCGGTCGACCGGCGCATCGAGCAGATCGGCGAGGCGCTGCATGGTCCAGTCCGACGCGGTCATGCCCCCGTCGACGCGCAGAACGGTATGCGCGGCATCGGCGTCCGGCCAGTCGGCACGCATCGCCGCCCACAGGTCGTAGGTTTGGTAGCAGACGCTTTCCAGCGTGGCGTGAGCGAGTTCGGCCGGCCCGGTGTTGCGCGTCAACCCGAACAGCGCGCCGCGCACGTTCGGATTCCAGTAAGGCGCGCCCATGCCGACGAAGGCCGGCACGAGATAAACCGATTGCGTGGCGTCGGACCTGTCGGCCAGGGGTCCCGTCTCGGATGCCTGCCTGATCAGACCGAGCCCGTCGCGCAGCCACTGCACCGCGCTGCCCGCGACGAAGATCGAGCCTTCCAGCGCGTAGGTGCGCTGGCCGTTCAACTGATAGGCGATCGTCGTCAGCAGCTTGTTCTTCGAGGCGACCGGCGTCGCGCCGGTATTGAGCAGCGCAAAACAACCGGTGCCGTAAGTCGACTTGATCATGCCCGGCGCAAAGCATGCCTGCCCCACCACGGCGGCCTGCTGGTCGCCGGCGATGCCTCGAATCGAGATCGGTGCGCCGAACAACTCAGCGACGGTGTCGCCGAACTGCGCGGATGAGTCTTTCACCTCCGGCAGCATCGCGCGCGGCACCCGCAGGATGTCCAGAAGCTCGTGATCCCACTGCCCTATATGAATGTTGAACAGCAGCGTGCGCGAGGCGTTGGTGGCGTCGGTCGCGTGCACCTTGCCGCCGGTCAGCCGCCACAGGAGGTAGCAGTCCACGGTACCGAACATCAGTTCTCCGCGCATCGCCCGCTCGCGCGCGCCCGGCACGTGATCGAGAATCCAGGCGACTTTGGTGCCGGAGAAATAGGGGTCGATGATCAACCCCGTTTTCGCCGCGATCGCAGGCTCGTGGCCCTCGGCCTTCAGCCGCGCGCAGACGTCGGCGGTGCGACGATCCTGCCAGACAATGGCGCGATGCACCGCCCGTCCGGTGGCGCGGTCCCAGACCACGGTGGTCTCGCGCTGGTTGGTGATGCCGATGGCGGCGATGTCTTTCGGCGTGACGCCGGCCTTTTTCATCGCCTCGCGGCAGGTTGCAACTGTCGAGGTCCAGATATCCTCCGGCTCGTGCTCGACCCAGCCCGAGGCGGGGAAGTGTTGCGGAAATTCCTGCTGGGCTATCGCGGCGATGGAGATATCGCCGCGAAACACGATCGCGCGCGAGGACGTGGTGCCCTGATCGATGGCGAGAACATGGGTGGCCATGACGGTTTCCCCGGAAGTGACATGCGGAAATCGCCGGCCAAGCAAGCGGATTGCGCCTCAGCGGTCAAGCTGGGTGCCGCCATTTTGATTCACGCTTCCGCTCGCGAAAGGGTAAGATGCCGGGACATTCGACCCAATCATGGCGACGGAACACATCGCGCGTCCGCTGC
Organism: Nitrobacter sp.; assembly: GCF_051535215.1. NCBI lineage: Bacteria > Pseudomonadati > Pseudomonadota > Alphaproteobacteria > Hyphomicrobiales > Nitrobacteraceae > Nitrobacter > Nitrobacter sp. The sequence continues at coordinate 40,157 of NZ_JBPPLY010000008.1, forward strand.
CAATCACCGTTCAACAACCGAAAGACCTTCGATGAGACTGGTAAAGATCATACTGGCTGGCTTCGCGCTGACCTTCATCGGTGCGACGGCGCACGCTCAGAAAACACCCGCGATCAAGGAAACGCCACCGCCGCCGGGGACGCATAAAGGGCTGGTGACGGTCGTCGACCGGCTCAACGGCACGATCGCGATTCGGGCGGAGCCGGATGCCGTGAAAGATGCAGCGAAGACTCCGGATGCCGCAAAAGCTCCGGATGGCGCAAAAGCAGAGGGAGAAAAGGTAGAGGCACCGAAAGCCGAGGCGACGAAACCGGAGGCGAAAGCCGAAGGCCCGACCGAGCAGTACAAGATCGATGCCAAATTATCCGAGACCGTGCATGCCGGCGACAAGGTGAAGTACTCGGTCAGCGAAAGCGGCGACCCCAAAACCATTACAAAGATCGATACTGAGTAAGGTTCGACGCGCCGCGTGATGCTCCCTGCGGAGTGAAACCACCGAAAGATCAACCGTCATTCCGGACGCCGCGCCTGCGGCGATCCGGAAGCCGTTCATTCTTTCGGGATTCAGAGTCCTCGCCTCCGCGATTTACTACACCACCTCGAACAACCCGGCCGCGCCCATGCCGCCGCCGACGCACATGGTAACGACGGCATATTTCGCCTTGCGACGGCGTCCCTCGATCAACGCGTGGCCGGCAAGCCGCGCGCCCGACATGCCGTAGGGATGGCCGACCGAAATCGCACCGCCGTCGACGTTCAGTTTCTGCGGATCGATGCCGAGCCTGTCACGGCAATAGATCACCTGCACCGCGAACGCCTCATTCAATTCCCACAAGTCGATGTCATCGACGGTGAGGCCGTGGCGCTTGAGCAGGCGCGGCACCGCGAATACCGGGCCGATGCCCATTTCATCGGGCTCGCAGCCGGCTGCGACGAAACCGCGGAAGATACCGAGCGGTTTCAGATTGCGCTTGGCCGCCTTCTTGTCGCTCATGACGACGGCGGCGCTGGCGCCGTCCGACAGTTGGCTGGCATTTCCAGCGGTGATCGTGAAACCCTCGCCGCGCACCGGCTTGAGGTTGGCCAGACCTTGCGCCGTGGTATCCGGACGCGGACCTTCATCCTGCGACAGCGTCACATCCCTGTAAGAAACCTGCCTGGTCTCCTTGTCGACGACCGCCATCCTGGTCGGGATCGGCGCCAGCTCATCCTTGAACCTGCCGGCCTGCTGCGCCGAAGCCGTGCGGCGCTGGCTTTCCAGCGCGTATTCGTCCTGCGCCTCGCGCGGAATACCGTAGCGCTTCGCCACCACTTCGGCGGTGTCGATCATCGGCATGTAGACCTCGCCCTTGATCTCGAGCAGCGCCGGATCCTCGAAATGAAAGGTGTTGGCGTGTTCGTTCTGCACCAGGCTGATCGACTCGCCACCGCCGCCGACGGCGATCTCCACGCCATCGAACAGGACCGAACGCGCGGCCAGCGCGATCGCCTGAAGGCCGGAGGCGCACTGGCGATCGATGGTGGCGCCGGCGACGGTCACGGGAAGTCCGGCACGAAGCAGCGCCTTGCGGGCAATATTGCCTCCGGTCGCACCTTGCTGCAGGGCCACGCCCATCACCACGTCCTCGATCTCTTTTGGATCGAGCCTGGCGCGGGCAACGGCCTCGCCGATCGCATGTCCGAGCAGAGTCGCCCCCTCGGTGGCATTAAGCGCGCCGCGATAGGCCTTGCCGATCGGCGTGCGGGCGGTGGAAACAATCACGGCTTCGGTCACGGCGATCTCCTGTCAACCTTGTGGGCTCTTATTGCGGATATCATCACGGCATCTTCCTGTCGGCCAGCGAGGCGAAGGTCCCGCCTTCGGCCGCGAGGCGCCTGAGCAGCGGCGCGGGCCCAAGCGACGGATCATTGGTGGCGCTGGCATAAAACGCCAGACGATCGGCGATGTATTTCAGGCCGATCCGGTCGGCATCATACATCGGGCCGCCGCGATAGACCGGCCAGCCGTAACCGTAGAGCCAGACCACATCGACGTCGCCCGGACGCGCCGCGATACGCTCCTCGAGAATGCGCGCGCCCTCGTTGACCATCGGGAAATTCATGCGCTCCAGAATCTCGTCATCGCCGATGGCGCGCCGCTTCAAGCCAAGCCGCGCGCAGGTATCGAGGATCAACCTTTCGACCTCCGGATCCGGCAGCGGCGCGCGCGATCCGCTCTCATACCTGTAATAGCCTTTGCCGGTCTTCTGTCCGAACCGACCGGCTTCGCACAGCGCGTCGGCGATTTCCGACGTGATGCCGCGATCCTTGCGCGAGCGCCAGCCGATATCGAGCCCGGCGAGATCGAGCATCGCGAACGGCCCCATCGGCATCCCGAAGCGGGTAACGACGGCATCGACCTGCTGCGGCAGCGCGCCCTCAAACAGCAGCTTGTCCGCCTCGGCAATGCGGGCGGCTAGCATGCGGTTACCCACGAAGCCGTCGCAGACGCCGACGACCACCGGCACCTTGCCGATGCGCCTGGCGACAGCAACCGCCGTCATCAGCACGTCCGGCGCGGTCTTCGCACCGCGGACGATCTCGCACAGCCGCATGACGTTGGCCGGCGAAAAGAAGTGCATGCCGAGCACGTCCTGCGGCCGCTTGGTGACCGACGCAATCTCGTTGATGTCGAGATAAGAGGTGTTGGAAGCCAGCACAGCCCCCGGTTTGGCATGCGTGTCGAGCGCGGCGAACACCTCCTTCTTCACCGCCATGGTCTCGAACACCGCCTCGATGACGAGATCCGCGCCCCCGATATGTTCGAGGCCGACCGCGCCGCTGACGAGACCCATGCGCCTTGCGGGCTCGTCCGCCGCGATGCCGCCGCGCGCCGCGCTCGCCTCGAAGTTTTTTCGCATGACGCCGAGACCGCGCTGCAACGGCTCGTCGGCCGTCTCGATCAAAGTGACCGGAATGCCGGCGCTGACGAAGGACATCGCGATGCCGCCGCCCATGGTGCCGGCCCCGATGACGGCGACGCGCTCGACCTTGCGCGGTCTAGTCCCTTCGGGAACGCCGGCGACCTTTGCAGCCTCGCGCTCGGCGAAAAAGGCATGGCGCTGCGCCTTCGACTGGTCGCCGTTCATCAGCTTGAGAAAAAGCTCGCGCTCTTTCTTCAGCGCCTCGTCGAACGGCGTATCGAGCGAAAGGCCGACGGCATCGGCGGCCGCGAACGGCGCCTCCAGGCCCCGCGAGCGTCTGGTCATCTTCGCCACCACGTCGGTGAAGATCGAACGATCCGCCTTCGCCGCCTCGAGCTTGCTGTCCTCGTCGCGCAGCCGCCGCAGCGGACGATTCTCCGCCAGCACTTTACGCGCGAATGCCTCGCCGCCAGCCGCGGGCTCTTCGACCATCGCGTCGATCAGCCCCTGCTCAAGCGCTTCGGCGGCCGAAATCGGCTCGCCGCCCACGATCATCCTGACTGCAAGCTCGGGACCCACGGCGCGAGGCAGCCGCTGGGTGCCACCGGCCCCGGGCAGCAGGCCGAGTTTCACCTCGGGCAGGCCGAGCTTCGCCTCCTTCACGGCAACGCGGAAGTGGCATCCGAGCGCGACCTCAAGCCCGCCGCCGAGCGCGGTGCCATGGATCGCGGCAACGGTCGGCTTCGGAGAGTTCTCAAGCGCCGCAATCACCTCGGCGAGCGCCGGCGGTTGATGCGGCTTGCCGAACTCGGTGATGTCGGCGCCGGCAATGAAGGTCCGCCCCGCGCTTCTCAGCACGATCGCCTTCACCGCGGAATCGGCGACTGCTGTCTGCACAACTTGCAAAACTCCGCGGCGAACCGCCGCACTCAATGCGTTGACCGGAGGATTGTCGACCGTAACGACGGCGATCTCGCCACGACGCTCAAGTTCGACCACTTCGCTCACGACGGTGTCCCCGGGAATTCCGAATGAGTTCGCGAGCGGATGCGTTTGTTCTTACGCTCACGGGCCTTGACGCGCTGCTTCATTTCATCCCAATGACGGCCCGCTTGGCAATCGGAAAACGCCGAGTCTTTCTCGGGCGACGCGGCGCCGGACCGAGCGGAAGGAAGCCCTTAACCATTTGCAGGACGTCGGCTTCCAGCACTTACGAACGATCGTTTGCGTCACGATATTGAACCTCGGCGCGCGCCAATGGTAATGAATTCAAAGCCGTGCTGGATCGCAGCGCCACATTCAAAAACCGAGACCAGAGAACTGATAGCAGGAGGCGGTTTCGCGTGTGGCCGAGGGGATCAGGCAGAATATCCGGATCGCGTCGAAAGGCGCCGGTCCGCCTCCGGAGCCTTGCGCGCCATGCGGGTTGCCCATGACCGAGGATCGATTCGCACGGAGCCATGAACCTTTGCTCTCGGTTCGCGACCTCGGTGTCGCATTTGGCGGTATCGTCGCGCTGAGCGGCGTTTCTTTCGACATCCAGCAGGGGCATATTCTCGGCTTGATCGGCCCGAACGGCGCAGGCAAGACCACGCTGTTCAATTGCCTGAGCCGACTCTATCGGCCGAGCAACGGCGACATTCTGATGGAGGGCGTGAGCATTCTCACCCGGCCTCCCCACCGCATCGCGGAGATCGGCATCAGCCGCACGTTCCAGAATGTTGCGCTGTTTCCCAATCTGTCGGTGATCGACAACGTCCGGGTCGGAACGCATTCGCGCAGCAATGGCAACATCGTCAGCGATTCGCTGAAGCTCGGCCGGGTCCGTCGCCGGGAGGCCGCGCTGGATCGCAAGGCCGACGAGATTCTCGGATATCTGGGTCTGAGCGACGTGGCGCACGCCGTAGCCGCGGAATTGCCGTTCGTTACGCAGAAGCGGGTCGAACTGGCTCGCGCGCTGGCGGCGGAGCCGAAGATCCTGCTGCTCGATGAGCCCGCCGGCGGGCTCAATCACGACGAGGTTCACGGGCTCAGCGAGTTGATCCGCCGCATCCGCGACGAACGCGCTATGACCGTGCTGCTGGTCGAACATCACATGGGGCTCGTGATGTCGATCGCCGACCATGTGGTCGCGCTCAATTTCGGCAGGAAGATCGCTGAGGGAACGCCATCGCAGGTTCAGTCCGATCCGCAAGTGATCGAGGCCTATCTCGGGCGCAGCGACCGATGACCGCGATGCTCGATGTCAGCGATCTTCGAGCCTGGTACGGTCAGGCGCAGGCGCTGCGCGGCCTCGAATTCCGTCTCGGTGAAGGCGGCGTGACGGCGTTGCTCGGCGCCAACGGCGCCGGCAAGACCACAGTGCTGCGCGCGATCTGCAACATGGTGCGAACGACGGGAACGATCGCGTTCGAAGGCAGATCGCTCGAAGGCCTGTCGACTGCGAACATCGTCCGCCTCGGCATCGCGCATGTGCCACAGGGACGCGGCACCTTCACCACCATGACGGTCGAGGAAAATTTGCAGCTCGGCGCGATCTCGCGATCCGACAGGCGCGGCATCATCAGCGACACCGAGCGGATGTACAGCCATTTCCCTGTTCTCAGGGAACGCCGCAGACAGCAGGCGGGAACGCTATCGGGCGGCGAGCAGCAAATGCTTGCGGTCGCCCGCGCGCTGATGCTGCGTCCGCGCCTGCTTCTGCTCGACGAACCGTCATTCGGCCTCGCGCCGCTTGTGGTGCGCGACGTGTTCGGGATTCTCGGCAAGATCAACCGCGAGGACAAGGTCACTATCCTCGTGGTCGAGCAGAATGCGCAGCTCGCACTGCAACTCGCCGATACCGCCTACGTCATCGAAACCGGACGCATCGTCATGTCCGGCAGCGCCGCGGACATCGCGAACAACGAAGACGTCCGTAAATCCTATCTGGGATATTGAGAAACCATTATGGAGCTGCTGGGCAATCAGATTCTGGCGGGCATCGCCACCGGCGCGATCTATGCCTGCATGGCGCTGGCTCTGGTGATGATCTACCAGGCGATCGGCCAACTGAACTTCGCCCAGGGCGAAATGGCCATGTTCTCGACGTTCATGGCCTGGCAGATGATCCATTGGGGAGCACCCTATTGGGCGGCGTTCGTGCTGACGCTGATGCTGTCGTTCGCGGGCGGAGTCGTGATCGAGCGACTGTTGTTCAGGCCGCTGGCGAAAGCGCCCATCCTGACCAATCTCGCAGGCTTCCTCGCGCTGTTTGCGATTATCAACAGTGCCGCCGGATTGATCTGGGACTTCACCATCAAGCCCTTTCCATCCCCGTTCGGGTCGTCGCCATTTCTTGGCAGCAGGCTTGTCTCCACGCATCAGGCCGGCATGATCGGCGTGATCCTGCTGGTACTGGCGGTCCTGCTCGTGTTCTTCCGTTTCACGCGAATAGGCCTTGCGATGCGGGCCGCAGCGGTGCAGCCCGAATCCGCGCGGCTGGTCGGCATCGATACGAGCCGGATGATCGCGCTCGGCTGGGGAATGGCGGCTGCGATCGGCGCCGTCGCCGGAATGCTGATCGCACCGGTGGTGTTCCTGGATCCGAACATGATGGGCGGCGTACTGATCTACGGCTTTGCCGCGGCCGTGCTCGGCGGCCTCTCCAGCCCGCTCGGCGCCGTCGTCGGTGGCTTCCTTGTCGGCATCATCGAGAACCTGGTCGGAACCTACGTTCCCGGCGTCGGCAATGAGCTGAAGCTGCCGATCGCGCTGGCGCTGATCGTCATCGTTCTGGTGGTCAAACCGTCGGGCCTGTTCGGGCGTCAGGAGATCAAGCGGGTATGATGGTGGACGCCGGCCGCAAAACGATCTCCGATGCCTCTCCATCCGGCGCCAGCGCCGGACGAACCATGACGCTCGGCACCGGAACGTCGCTCGTCATTCTGCTGCTGTTGCTCATCGCGCCGTTGTTCGTGAAAAACTTCATCGTCTTTCAGCTCACGACGGTTCTGATCTACGGCATCGCCGTCCTGGCGCTCAACATCCTGACCGGCGGCAGCGGTCAGTTCTCGCTCGGGCACAGCGCCTTCTATGCGCTCGGCGCCTATACATCGGCGATCCTGATCGAGCACGCCGGCGTGAACTACGCGCTCACGCTGCCGGCTTCCGGCATCATCTGCTTCGCGGCAGGTTTCCTGTTCGGCCTGCCGGCATTGCGCCTCAGCGGCGTCTATCTGGCGCTGGCGACGTTCGCGCTCGCGATCGCGACGCCGCAGCTTCTGAAACTCGGCGCGCTCGAGCCCTGGACCGGCGGCGTTCAGGGGCTTGTCGTCGAAAAGCCCGATGCGCCGTTCGGCCTGCCGATCTCGCAGGACTCATGGCTCTATTATTTCACGCTGGCGATCGCGATCGCGATCTACATCGCTTCCGTCAATCTTTTAAGCTCGCGCTCGGGCCGGGCCATGATGGCGATCCGCGACAACGAAATCGCGGCCTCCGCCATGGGCATCAACGTCGCGCTTTACAAGACGCTGGCGTTCGGCGTCAGTGCCGGCATCACCGGAATCGCGGGCGGCCTTGGCGCCATCGCCGTGCAATACGTGGCGCCCGACAGCTTCACCATCCAGCTCGCGATCGCGCTGTTCCTCGGCATGGTGGTCGGCGGCGTCGGCTGGCTGCCGGGATCCCTGGTTGGCGCCGCCTTCATCGTATTCATTCCGAACGTCGCCGAATCGATCTCGAAGGGCCTGTCAGGCGCCGTGTTCGGCGTCCTGCTGCTGGTCGTCATTTTTCTTGTGCCTGACGGTGCAAGACAGATTGCGCAGGCGGGCCGGAATTCGATCGGAAGACTTAAAAAAGGTTGAGGAGAAAGCAATGTCCGTCAGGCAACAACTGAAGATCGCCGTGCTCGTGGCGGCGGCCGTCGCCGTTGCCGCCGCAAGCGGCAGCGCTCTCGCACGGAAGGCGTACGACACCGGCGCCACCGATACCGAGATCAGGATCGGAAACATCATGCCGTACAGCGGACCAGCGTCCGCATACGGCGTCATCGGGAAGACCGAAGCCGCCTATTTCAGGATGATCAACGACAAGGGCGGCATCAATGGCCGCAAGATCAACTTCATCAGCTATGACGATGGCTACAGCCCGCCGAAGACGGTCGAGCAGGCGCGTAAGCTGGTCGAAAGCGACGAGGTGTTGCTCCTCTTCAACGCACTCGGAACGGCGACCCAGACCGCCGTGCAGAAATATCTGAATGGCCGGAAAGTCCCTCAGCTCTTCGTCGCGAGTGGTGCCAGCAAGTGGAATGACCCGAAGCAGTTTCCGTGGACGATGGGCTGGCAACCGAGCTACCGCATCGAGGCGCGGATCTTCGCGAAATACATTCTCAAGACCAGACCGGACGCCAGGGTCGCCTTGTTTTATGCCAATGACGACTTCGGCAAGGACTACGTGAGCGGCCTCAAGGACATCTTCGGCGACAGATGGTCAAGGATCGTGGCCGCCGAGGAGAGCTACGAGAACAGCGAACCGTCGATCGATTCCCATATCGTCAAGCTGAAGGATTCGGGAGCCGATGTCCTCGTCAATATCTCCACGCCGAAATTCGCCGCGCAGGCCATCAAAAAAGCCGCCGAAATCGGATGGAAGCCGATGCATCTTCTGACCAACGTCTCGATTTCGATCGGCGCTGTCATGAAGCCGGCCGGCTTCGAGGCGTCCGAAGGCGTGCTATCCGCCGGCTATCTGAAGGATGCGAGCGATCCGCAATGGGCCAACGACGAGGGCATGAAGGCATTCATGGCCTTCGCGGACAAATACATGTCCGGCGCCAACATTTCGGACACACACCTGGCCTACGGTTTCGCCGCGTCGCAGACCATGGAGCAGGTGCTCAGGCAATGCGGCGACGATCTGACCCGCGCGAATGTTATGAAACAAGCGGCGCGCCTGAACGACTTCGCGCCGTCCACGCTGATGCCCGGCATCAAGATCAATACCAGCGCCACCGATTTCGCGCCGATCGAGCAGCTTCGGATGATGCAGTTCAAGAACGGTCGATGGGTATTTTTCGGCGACACCCTCGCCGCCGAGGCGATCGACTAGAGCCTTTCCGCTTCCGATGAAATCAGAAGCGGAGCTTTGTGATTCGAGGCGTTTCTTCACGCGGACCGGTCAGAACGCTGCCGCGAGCTCCCGTGCGCCCGGCTTGGCGCTATTGCTGTCCATCCGGGCGTCGGTGACTGCCAGCAGTTTCGCCACCGTGTTGTTGCGGATCGCGACGGGATTGCGCTCGTAGCCCAGGCGCTGGAAAAAATTCGAGGTCGGCACCCGTTCCCGCATCGCCTGCGGCATCGTCACCATGTCGAAACCGGTGCCGTCGCCCGTGAGATTCATCATTTCCAGTTCGGCGGCGGTCAGCGGACGCGTGTAGCCCTTGTTGCGCGCGAAGACGACGGAGGTCAGGAGCTTGTGGGTCTGCAACAGCGGGCCGACGTCGATATCCAGCACCAGCGCATGGATCGCCCAGCCCTTCGGCGTATCGGCCAGCTTCGCATGCGCGCTCCAGGTATCAGGCACCGAGCGCGCATAGGCCACCATCCTCCGGACTGCCGCGATCTTGCGCTCCAACGCAGCCCGCTGCGCTCCGGACAGCCGCGCCGCCCTTTCATCGAGCGCGCGCAGGATGTCGGGGCCCTGCTCGGCAAGCAGCTCGACGCTGTTGGTGGTGAGCAACTGGTTGTAGCCGACCGCGGTCGAGATCGCACGCGATCCCGGCCGCGAGGAACTGAGGCCCGATTGCATGTCGTGATTGCCGTTGCCGCCGGTCTCGAACGCATAGACCCGGACCGCCTGCTCTTTCGTCAGGCCGGAGGCCCGCGCCACCTGCGCATAAGCGTGCTTGAACTCCGCTTCGGTGCGGGGACGTTGCGGCACGAACTGGAACTGCTCTGCGGCTGCCTTCAGAAAATCGGCAACAACGGGAATGTATTTGCGTTGACGCGGCGGATGCTCCTCTTCCGGCTCCGGATTGACCGGGCGCGACGGCCCGGCATAGAGCGGCGGCTGGGTCAGCACGTAGTCGTCGAGCGTGACGGGCTGGCGCTCGCGCCGCCTGGCGTTGCGAATGCGCCGCTTCTCGGCAATCGCATTCCAGTAGGCGGTGGCCTCTTCCTCGAACGCGGCGCGCGCCTCCTGATAAGCCCTCAGCTTGCGGCGATAGTCCGCAACGGCCGCCGGAGTCGCTGCCTGCGCCATCGCGCCACGCAGCGCCGCAGGAGCCGCATTCGCGGGAACGACGGCCAGCGGCGCGAACAATAGCGCGCAGATGATGATCCGGTTGCAGCGGCGAATCGCTTGGCTCGGCATTCGGCCTGTTTAGCAAGCCCGCGGCAGATGTCATCACCACCATCACGCGCAAAATCATAGAGCGATCACGGTAGCGACAGCCGGCCGCGGTCGACGCGACCGGCCATGTCCCGCCATGTCAGTAGATGCGAACGTGATTGGCCTCGAACGTGACCGGAAAATTGTTGCGGTTCTGCAAGGTCAGGATCAACACGACCCCGACGCCTCCCCGGTGATCCCAGTAGACGGCCCTGTCTGTTTCATGCAGGGGTTCCATCGTTGAATGATTTCTGTCGAGGTGAGGCGCGATCGAGACGTCGAAAAACTCGTTGGGTGCTTTCGAATCCCGCCCCCACCAGAAAGTGTACTGCTGGCTCGAATTGGCGGGAATCGAATAGGTTCCTTGTTTATGGTCGATATTGGCCATGATGGTGATCCTTCCGTTTCTGGTGTCGCCCGATGCGACGCCGGACAATGGACGGCTCACACGCGCAAGGGTTGTGACATCACTCACACGCCCCTTGATCACGTCCCTTGCCCCAGGCAGCCATCTTGGGCTTTGAGTTGGCTGGACGGGTGCCGGCGAACGGACCGGCGACCCCACACCCGAACTTGATCGCGGCAGACTTGTTATCGCTGTCGCGGTAAGCATCGGCATGGCGATATGAACAGCCGATAGCGACCTGCCGGATCGAGGCGGAGACAGTAAGCCAGATGTGCGTCCCGATAGCCTCGACACCCCTACTGGACGTCCGGAACCTGAGCAAAACCTACCGTTCGGGACAGGAGCGGATCGCTGTTCTTCGCGGCGCCTGCCTGCGCGTCGACGCCGGCGAGAGCGTCGCGCTCACCGGCGAGTCGGGAAGCGGCAAAAGCACCTTGCTGCACCTGATCGCGGGCCTCGATCGGGCGGACGGCGGCTCCATCCGGCTCGACGACACGGAGGTGACGGCACTGGCGGACCGGGGCCGCGCTGCGCTTCGCCGGAACCGGCTCGGCCTGGTCTTCCAGCAGTTCAACCTGATCCCTTCGCTCACCGTCGCCGACAATCTGGCTTTTCAGGCGCGCATCGCCGGGCGTCACGACAGTCGCTGGCAAAGCGAACTTGTCGACCGGCTGGGTCTTGGCGATTTGCTGAAACGCTATCCCGAACAACTCTCGGGCGGCCAGCAGCAGCGTGTTGCAATCGGCCGCGCGCTTGCGGTCCGGCCGCCGCTGCTCCTCGCCGACGAACCAACCGGCAACCTCGATGAAGCAACCGCCGACGAGGTCATGGATCTCGCACGCGATCTCATCAGGCAAACCGGGTGCGGCTTCCTGATGGTCACCCACAGCGCGCGGATCGCCGCGACGCTGGACCGGCAAGTCCTGCTGAGCACCGGATTGATCGCGTGAAACAGGGTTTTTGGATCCTCGCCGTTCTGCTCAGCCATTGGCGCCGGCATCCGACGCAGTTGGCGACCCTGATGGTCGGCCTGATCTCCGCGACTGCGTTGTGGAGCGGCGTCCAGGCGCTGAACCAGCAGGCCCGCGCCAGCTACGATCGAGCCGCGGCAGTCTTTGGAGGCGCCAGGCCAGCGATGCTGGTCGGACAGGATTCCACATTCTCCCAAAAACTCTTCGTGGAGTTGCGCCGGGCGGGATGGCCGGTCTCGCCGGTGCTCGAAGGCCATGTCCGTGTTGAAGGACGGTCATTGCGATTGTTGGGAATCGAGCCGGTCACGTTTCCGGCCGAGGCGGGATCGATTCCCTCGATCAGAACCTCGGATCTGCAGACATTCATCGCGCCGCCGGGCGAGGCGCTGGTCGCGCCGGAAACATTGAGAGATCTGGACGCCGCTGAAGGCACGGCCCTTCGAACAGACGGAGGCGTATTGCTGCCGCCTCTCAAGGTTCAGGCGCAGCTCGCACCGGGCGTGATGGTCGTCGATGTCGGCATGGCGCAAAACATTCTTCACCTGCCGGATCAGCTTTCGCGCCTGCTGATCGGTCAGGCGCGCGGCCCGCGCGCGCCGCTCGAGGCCGTCACCGGCGACAAGCTGAGATACGTTGCGCCGGACGCCGAAACCGATCTGGAGCGTCTTACCGACAGCTTCCATCTCAATCTGAGCGCCTTCGGCCTGCTGTCATTTCTCGTCGGGCTTTTCATCGTCAACTCCGCGATCGGTCTCGCCTTCGAGCAGCGCATGCCGATGCTCCGGACCCTGCGGGCCTGCGGCGTGTCGTCCCGGATGTTGAACGGAATGCTGCTGGTTGAGCTGCTGATGGTGGCGCTCGTGGCCGGCCTGATCGGGCTGGTCTGCGGCTATCTGATCGCCACGGCGCTTTTACCCGATGTCGCCTCCAGCCTGCGAGGGTTGTATGGCGCCCGGATTCCCGGCGAATTGACACTCACACCGCAATGGTGGGCTGCAGGCCTTGCGATGAGCGCCGTCGGGACGCTGGCTGCTGCGGCGACGAGCCTTTTGAAAGCGATCCGCGCTCCGGTTCTCGCGATGGCGCAGCCTTATGCCCGCCTGCAAACGCAGCAGCGGTGGCTCGGCTGGCAAGGCATCGCGGCCCTCGCGATACTGGTTGCGGCGATCGCCCTGCTGATCGTCGGCAACTCGCTGGTCTCGGGATTCGCGGTTCTGGCGGCGATGCTCCTTGGCGCCGCGCTGGCGCTTCCCGTGCTGCTCGGATTCATACTGCGCATCGGCGAGCGAACCTCGCGCGGGCCGCTGGCGATGTGGTTCTGGGCCGACAGCCGCGAGCAATTGCCGGGGCTGTCGCTGGCGCTGATGGCGTTGCTGCTGGCGCTCGCCGTCAATGTCGGCGTCGGGACCATGGTCGAAAGCTTCAGCAGGACCTTCGCCACATGGCTGGACGGCCGGCTCGCCGCGGACGTGTACGTCAACGCGCGCGACGACGCGCAGGCGCGCGACATTCAGGCAAGCCTGCGCGCGCGGCCGGAGGTCACCGCGATCCTGCCGAGCGGCCGGGCCGAAACCGAAATCGGCGGCTGGCCTGTGGAGGTTCTCGGTCTCGCCGACCACGCCACCTATCGCGACCGCTGGCCATTGCTGGAGTCCGCGTCCAATGCCTGGGACGACGTCAAGTCGGGTCGAGCGGCGCTGGTCAGCGAGCAACTCGCGCGCAGATTGAACCTGCGGTTGGGCGGCCGGCTCGATGTCAGCACCTCCACCGGCACATGGCCTCTGAGCATTGCGGCGATCTACGCTGACTACGGCAACCCCAAAGGGCAGATCGCCGTCAATATCGATGCCTTCACAAGCCGGTTTCCGAACCTGCCGCGAACCCGATTCGGTTTGCGCATAACACCCGACAAGATCGCGCCGCTGGTCGACGACATCCGCAAGACGTTCCATCTCGACGAGAGCCGGCTGTCGGATCAATCCACGCTGAAGGCGGAATCAACGCAGATTTTCAACCGGACCTTCACCGTCACGGCCGCGCTGAACACGTTCACCCTCGGCGTCGCCGGCGTTGCGCTGCTGACCAGTCTTCTGACCCTGAGCAATTCCCGTCTTCCCTATCTCGCGCCGCTATGGGCGCTCGGCCTGACCCGGCGACAGTTGGCGGGCATCGAGCTTCTCAAGACGCTGTCCATTGCGTTCTTCACCGCGCTGCTGGCGCTGCCGCTCGGCCTGCTGGTGGCGTGGTGCCTGATCGCAGTCGTCAACGTCAGGGCATTCGGCTGGCGTCTGCCGCTCCATGTCTTTCCGCTGCATCTGGCCGAACTTCTTGGCGTCGCGATGCTGGCGTCGCTGCTGGCCATGCTGGTGCCGGTCGTCAGGCTGATACGCATGCCGCCGGCTGCGCTGATCAAGGTCTTTGCCGATGAGCGTTAGGGCACCACTTTCGCGACGCGCATTTGCGGCAGGACTGGCCGCTCTGGGCTTTGGTGAAAAGAAGGCATTGGCGCAAGGATTTGCCGGGCTTGGGGTCGATGCGTCCGGGTTCGCCGTGGTCACGCCGGGCCGGCGCTTCGTGTTTCCGGCCGACCATGGTCCGCACCCGGATTATCGCATCGAGTGGTGGTACCTCACCGCCAATCTCAGCGATACGAAAGGCAACGCATACGGCGCGCAGTGGACCTTGTTCCGGCAGGCGATGCAGCCGGGGCCGCAGCGCGATGGCTGGGCGAACCAGCAGATCTGGATGGGCCATGCCGCCGTCACCCGCGCCGACACCCACCGCTACAGCGAAACCTTTGCGCGCGGCGGCGTCGGTCAGGCCGGCGTCGACGCGGAGCCATTTCGCGCATGGATCGATTCCTGGCAGATGCGCGGGCTCGATCCGATATCGGCAAACGAAGTCGCACCGCTTCAGATCAACGCATCGGGCGCGGATTTCAGCTACGCGCTGAAGCTCGATGCGACACGGCCGCTCGTACTCGAAGGCGATGCGGGATACAGCGTGAAATCCGAGCGCGGACAGGCGTCCTACTACTACAGCCAGCCGTTTTTCACGGCGAAGGGGACCCTCACGATCGATGGCAAGTCCGAGAGCGTCAGCGGCCAGGCCTGGATGGACCGCGAATGGAGCAGCCAGCCGCTGGCCTCCGACCAGACCGGCTGGGACTGGTTCGCACTGCACCTTGAGAGCGGCGAAAAGCTGATGCTGTATCGTCTCCGGCAAAACGGAAGCGAGCCTTATCTCACGGGCAACTGGATCGGAGCGAATGGGCAATCGATCGTGCTCTCTGCAAACTCTCTCGCCATGACCCCGACGGCGACAACCGACGTCGCCGGTCGCAAGCTGCCGACACACTGGCGCATCAGCGTTCGCGACCACGGGCTGGCGATCGAAGGGCTGGCGATCGAAACCGTCCCGCTCAATCCGGCAAGCTGGATGGGAACGCGCTTTTCCTATTGGGAGGGCCCGATCAGCTTCGCCGGCACGCATTCCGGCGTCGGCTATCTCGAAATGACGGGTTATTGACAGACGCCACCCGGCCAAACCCGCGATCCCCCTGCGCCCTCGTATTCACAGAGGCGACGAGGAAGCGTGCGGTTGCCATAATCGGTTCACTCTGCCTTATACTTTTCACCTTGCCGCCTTGTTGAGGTCAAAGCAGACAGCCTCCTTCTCGATAACGCGAAACGCCGGACTCCGGCGCAACAACCAACCCGGAAATCCGATGTTGTTCAGATCCCGACCCGCCGTTTCCCAGGCTGACCCGCACGACGCCATCGTCGCACAGCTTCGCGAGTTGGCGCCACGAATCAAGCAAGACTGGCCTGAAACTCAGGAGCCGTCTTTATCGACACCGGCATCCCAGCCGGTCGCCGAATCACTGTTCGAGGCCGCGCCATCGAACGACAATGCCGAGGCGCTTCTCAAAACGATCGCGCCCGCGCGGCCTCGTCGCGTCATCCTGAAGGTGCTGCTGGTCATCTGCGCCGGCGTTGCCGGAGCAATGGCCTGGCACTCCTATGGCGAAGAGGCGAAGAACAGGATTTCTCAACTCATGCCGCAGTTTCTGATGGAAGCTCCCGCGTCGACAGCAAACGCAAACGGGGGTGAAACGCAGGAGCAGGACACCGCGGTTCAGGCGGCCACGCCCCAGCCTCAACCCGCTTCCGAAGCAGAACCCGCGCAGCCGGCGCAGACAGCCACCGCGGACGATCTTCGGCCGTCAACGTCGGCCACGGATGTCGCAACGACTCCTGCGCAAGCGCCATCCGTCCCAGCCGCGCTTCCGGGCGAGACCGCGCAAATGCTCGAAGCCATGGCGAGCGACATCGCCACGCTGAAACAGACAGTCGAAGAGTTGCGGACCAGCGAACAACAGTTGCGCCGGGAGATGGCCGCGGAACGCGAAGCGCGCGCCAAAACGGTACAACATACGGCGAAGCCTGCTCCGCCACGGCGACAACGTGCCTCGCCCCAGGCGGCAATTCCATACAATCCTCCCGCTTCCCATGCTTCGCCGCCGCCGGCGACGGAAAAACGGGTATATCCGCAAGAATCGACGCAACGTGAAGCCTATATCCCGCCCGCCCCCGCCCAGCTCCCGCCGCAGCCGGGAGACGACAGCGCTCCGCGGCCACCGATGCCCTTGCAGTGAATCCGCACCGGGCTTCACCGCCCGTTTTCAATGAACGTCTTCATAGGCCGGCAGCATGCCACGACGTGCGCGTCATGAATGTCGCCGATGGTGAGTTCGTCGACCCTTTTGGCCGCATGGCCTTTGCTCGCATGGCCCGGCTTGGCATTCGTCGTCCGGGAACCCAGGATCCAATCCCGCTTCGGTCAAACCCCGGCACGGTCCGGCAACATGGCGTTGCAACTGCACGGATCTCTATAGCGTTTGCAAGCGGCCGGCTTGCGCAAAGAAAACGCGTCAAAACGCGAATCTGGAGCTTGGCTTCTGATTCGATCAGAAGCAGAAATGCTTTAGTGAACGCGCGCGCCGCTCCGCCAGCCGACGACGTGCAGCGGCCATGATTTCGGCGACTCGACCGCGGGCAGGTCGCATGCCGCTTCCTTGTTAGAGGCATGCGCATCCTGAAGCGCGTCGGAGAAATCCGTAAACCACTGCTGAATGGTGCCGGCGCGCAGCTTTCGCATCATGGCTTCCCAGCGCATCCGGCGTTCGGTCAACGGCATCGAAAATGCCGTGGCGATGGCGCGCGACATCCCGTCGATTTCGTGCGGGTTGACCAGCAGCGCCGTCTGCAATTCATTGGCCGCGCCCGCGAACTTGGACAAGACCAGCACGCCGGGATCGGCAGGATTTTGCGCGGCGACATATTCCTTGGCAACGAGATTCATGCCGTCATGCAGCGGCGTCACCACGCCCACGCGCGCGGTGCGATAGAGACCCGCGAGCACGGTCTGATTGAATCCGCGGTTGAGGTAACGGATCGGCATCCAGTCCGCCTCGCCGTGGCGGCCATTGACGTCGCTGACGAGCTTCGCCAATTCGCTCTGCAAGTTTCCATAGGCTTCGATGGTGCCGCGGGAGGGCGTTGCGATCTGCAACAGTGAGACGGTGCGCTTCAGCTCGGGCTGCGAGGTCAGCATGCGGTCGAATGCCTTGATCCGGTTCACCAGCCCCTTCGAGTAGTCCAGACGGTCGACGCCGATCGCCAGTTGCTCGCCGTTCAGGCTGCGCCGCAGCCGCGACACGTCGGGATGAGTGGCGGCCTTGGCGGCCTGTACCGCGAATTTCTCCACGTCGATTCCAATCGGAAACACCGCGCATCGCGACTTGCCGTAGCGCGACGTCACCACGCCGTCATCGATCTTGAGACCAAGCTCGGACTGAAGATAGCTGAGGAAATTCTCGCAGTCGTCGTCGGTCTGGAATCCGATCAGATCGTAGGCCAGCATCGCCTCGACCAGTTCGCGATGGTGTGGAACGGCGCCGACGATAGCGCGCGCCGGCCACGGCGTATGCAAGAAGAACCCGATCGGATTCCGGACACCGAGATCGCGCAACTCGGCGCCAAGTGCCAGAAAGTGATAATCCTGAATCCAGAACGCGGTATCCGGTTTGCGGAAGCGCAGCAGGGCGCGCGCCATGAAGGCGTTGACCTCGCGGTACGACTGGTAATCGTCCTGCGAAGCGCGAATGAGATCGGATCGGGAGTGAAGCGCCGGCCACAGCGCCGAGTTGGCGAAGCCTTCATAATATCCGCCGTAGTGCGCCGCGGGCAGATCGAGCAATGCCAGCGCACCCGCGCCAAGGGCTTCGACCTCCGCAAATGTATCCTTGTGCACCCCGTCGCGCACACGGCCGCTGGAACCCACCCAGATTGCACCCGATTTTTCAACAACAGGCAGCAGCGCCGCAGCAAGGCCACCCGTCAGGGGCTCATTGGCCCGCGCACGTGCCACCCGGTTTGAAACGACAACGAGGTTCACAGGGTCCCTCCCTATTTTTTTGCCCGTCGATAAACGCTCGTTCATCAATATGGTTCCTCGCCTCCTTCCAACCAAATTGACGCCAAATTCGGGCAAGATAGAACGATACTGAAAGTTCCCCGCCGAAGAGAAAATATTCATTGTCGTAACAATCTTTACGACAAGTGTTTTTCATTCGATCAACTTCGCCAGTATCGATCTTCCCAGTTGCGTGACAATTTCATTCCCGTGAGAATCAATCCTGCCATGGAATAAGTCTGCGGAAAGTTCCCGAACAGCGCACCGGTTTTCGGATCCACGTCTTCCGAAAGGAGTCCGAAACGATTGCGATGCGCAAGCGCATCCACGAAAGCCTCCCGCGCTTCCTCGCGACGTCCCAGCGCCCACCACGCATCGATCAGCCAGAATCGACAGATCAGGAACGCAGTCACCGGAACACCGAAGTCGTCTTCCGCAGCGTAGCGCATCACATGCTTCTCACGCAGCAGCTCGCGCTCCATGGCGGCGACGGTTTTCACGAATCGTGGATCGTTGACCTCGCAGACGCCGAGTTCGGGCAGCAGTAACACGCTCGCATCGAGATCGTCGGATCCGAACGCGGAAGTGAAGGCCTCTCGCTTCGGGTTCCAGGCGCGATCGAGCAGTTCGGCGTGCAACGGGTCGGCAACCGCGTTCCAATGCGCCGCGCGCTCCGGCAGACCGAGCCGTTCCGCGATGGCCGCAAGCCGATTGATTCCGGCCCAGCACATTGCGGCGGAGTGGGTGTGGACGCGCTGGCGGCCGCGGTATTCCCAGATGCCGGCGTCACCCGTCATCGCAACCCTCGCCGCCTTGTGGCCGAGCGTTTCGAGAAGGGAGAACAGGCTTTCGTCGCCGGGGCGCGGAAGCCGGCGGTCGAAGAACAGCGGCAACGCCGCCAGGATGGCGCTGCCATAGGTGTCGTGCTGTTTCTGTTCGACCGCAGCATTGCCGACCCGCACGGGCCCGTCGCCCCGATAGCCCTGAAGATCGGCGGCGGTCCACTCGTCCAGCGGCAGGTTCGGGACCACGCTGTAGACCGGCTTCAGGTCAGCGTCGGTGTTCGATGCGATCGAGAGCGTGAAGCCGATGAAATCTTCCATGGTCCGCGTCGCGCCGACGCGGTTGAGCGCCTTCACCACGAAATAGGCATCGCGCAGCCAGCAATAGCGATAGTCCCAGGTGCGGCCGGAGCCGGGCGCTTCCGGAATCGAGGTGGTGTGCGCGGCAATGATGCCGCCGGTCTCCTCGAAGTTGGACAGCTTGAGCGTAACGGCGGCGCGGATGATCGCTTCCTGCCATTCGTAGGAGATGTAGAGACGCCGCACCCAGCTTTGCCAATAGGTCCTGGTCTCTTCAGCGAAGCGCTGGGCGGTCGACGCCAGATCGCCGGGAAACGGTTCGTCGTTGCCGAACACCAGATGCATCGGCCGCGTCAGAACGAACGGCGTTTCGTTTTCGATCAGGGCAAGCGGCGCGTCCGTGGTTACGCGGATCGCCGTGTCGTCATCCGCGAAGTAGCGGATGTGATTGCTGCCCATCGAATGCCGCTTGAGCGGCTTGCCGTAAGCATGAGTCGGCCGGATGCGAATCGTGATCCGGGGCAGGCCCGCGACAGGCTCGATGATGCGAAACAACTGCGGCGGACGGAAGATGCGGCCGTACTGCCGGAATCGCGGCGCGAAGTCCGTGACCCGTACCGCATTGCCGCGGCCGTCTGTCAGGACCGTGGACACGATCGCGGTGTTGCGGACATAGTCCGACTGGAAATCGACCATGCCGTCCAGCACGACATCGCTGAAGCCTTTTTCTTCATTTCCCGCAAGCAGGCGCGAGAACACCGGATCGGAATCGAATCGCGGGAAACACCACCACACCAGACGCGCGGTAGGATCGACAAGCGCGGCCGTTCGGCAGTTGCCGATGACGGCGAGGTCGAGACCGTGATCGATCATTCCGGGACGGCCCGTTCGTCGTCGAGGAGCCCGCCCAGCCAGGCCCGGACATCGCTCGGCGTCTGAAAATGGCCGTCGACGCCCTTGGCGCGCCGGCCCACCGAGAACGACAGACCCTTCAGGTCGGGCATGATCGCGAACACCGTTTCATCGGTCACGTCGTCGCCGATAAAGACCGGACGCCGTCCCTTGAACGGCTCGTGGACCATCAATTCGGTCACGCCGGTCGCCTTCGTGAAACCGGAATGCTTGATCTCGCATACGAGCTTGCCCGGCAGCACCTCGATCGGCGCGCTCGGCAGGTCGGCGCGTATCGCCGAAACCGCATCGTAGATCGACCGTTCGGCATCCGGAGCCTTTCTGTAGTGCAGCGCCAGCGAGTAGCCCTTGTTCTCCACGAGAATGCCGGCGTGCAATTCGGCGATGGCCGCGAAACGCCGGATCAGGTCCTGGTTCATCGGCGGCGCGCCCGCAGCCACGGCTTCGCTCTGGGCGGAGATGCGCATCTCCGCGCCATGACCGCCAACCGCAGGCAACAGCATCGGAGCGAATATGCGGTCGATGTCGCTGAGCGATCTCCCGCTGACCAGCGCCAGCGCGCCATCCGTCCGCTCCAAGAGCCGCGACAATGAATTGGCGAGGCCCGGCGGCACCTCGACCTCGGTCGGTGACGGCGCGAGGTCGAGCAGCGTGCCATCGATATCGAGCAACAGCGCGGATGTGCGCAGCGGCGGCATAAGAGGTCGGTCGTCGGCCATGAAGGCGGTTTTCTTTGGCAAGGTTTCCATCAATTCCTGACTCATCGCGACTCCACAACGGCAAGCGGCGATGCCACCGATTCGAGCGGGCGCCGCTCGGCGGCAATTCCGTATCGCCAGCCGATCAGCGCGGCGGCGATCATCAATGCCGATCCCAGACAATACCCCGCGAATACGCTGTCACGCGAACCGCTGTCGATCAAGGCCCCGAACAGCGAAGGACCGGCGACGCCGCCGATCGCCGTCCCGACGGCGTAGAACATCGCGATCGCCAGCGCCCGCACTTCAAGCGGAAAGGTCTCGCTGACAGTGAGGTAAGCCGCGCTCGCGGCCGGCGAGGCAAAGAAAAATATCACCATCCACGCGATCGTCTGCGTCTGCGCGGTCAGAACGCCGGCGGCGAAAAGATAGCCGGACACCGCGAGCAGAACGCCGGATATCCCGTAAGTGAAAGCAATCATCGCGCGGCGTCCGATCGTATCGAACAGCCGGCCCAACAATAGCGGCCCGAGAAAGTTGCCGGCCGCGAACGGCAGGACGTACCAGCCGATGTGCTCCGCCGGAATGTCGAAGAAAGTCGACAGCACCAGCGCGTAGGTGAAGAAGATCGCATTGTAGAAGAACGCCTGCGCGATCATCAAGGCAAGGCCGACCAGCGACCGCTGCCGGTATGCCGAGAACAACGTCCGCGCCACCTCGCGAAGCGGCGTGTGGTCGCGCATCCGAAGCCTGATCGTCGGCCACGCTTCGTCGGCGGCTGCATCCGGATGGCGAGCCGCCATCCGTTCGATGTCGGCGACGATGTGGATCGCCTGATCCGGCCGTCCGTGAATCATCAGCCAGCGCGGGCTTTCCGGAATCCATAGTCGCATCACAAACACCACCAGTCCAAGCACCGCGCCGGTCAGGAATGCAAGCCGCCAGCCCAGCTCCGGATCGATCACCTGCGGATCGAGCAGGACGATCGCGCCGACCGCGCCGAGCGCGGCACCGATCCAGAAGCTGCCGTTAATGGTCAGATCCGTCCATCCGCGATACCGCGCCGGCACCAGTTCCTGAATCGTGGAATTGATCGCTGTGTACTCGCCCCCGATACCCGCGCCGGTGAGAAACCGGAACAGCGCGAAGCTGCCGATATCCCATGACAGCGCGGTCGCCGCCGTCGCGGTCAGATAAAGAGCCAACGTGACGAAAAAAAGTTTCTTGCGCCCGATCCGGTCCGTCAGCCAGCCGAAACCCAGCGCGCCGAGCACGGCCCCGATGAGATAAGTACTGCCGGCGAGACCGATATCGAAGTTGGTGAATTGCAGCGTCGGGCTGTCCTTGAGCGCGCCGGACAAAGCCCCAACGAGCGTCACCTCCAGCCCGTCCAGTATCCAGGTAATTCCGAGGGCTGTCACGACCCGTATATGAAACATGCTCCAGCGCAGGCCGTCGAGCCGCGCGGGAATGTCCGTCTCGACGATCCCGTCCGCATATCTGGTTGATGATTGTGCCTGGATGGTCGCCAAAATTGCACTCACCTCGCGCCGGCCGGCGCTTAAGCTCGTCCCGTGCAGCAGAAGCGCGGGTTGAGAGCGGCTCGAATGGAGCAGCTTGCCGGCGATCATCCTTTCTCGGTTGCTGTCTTCGGGTGCGGTCCTTGGCTGGAGGATAGCAACGCGGAAACACTGTCCCGGTTCCATGGCAGCTGACCTGAAAGGATCGCCCGCGGGCTAGCATTGATGCGCCGGGACGCATTGAATAGTCTTGAACGAATCCGGACCCGATGACGTCAAACCAAGGCCGCCGGGGCCACCAATCCTTTTAGACCGGCGTGATGCAAATCACAGTATGGCCTGACACCCCGGCACAGAGTGCGGCAGCCGCCCTCGTCGCGGGGCCATTAAGGACAGGGAGAAGATCATGTCTCGTCGGATGACATCCGGAAAAGGATTGAGAGCAGCCATGCTGGCGGCCGGCCTGACTGCGATGGCAGTACCGCAGGGCGTTTCGGCCGAGGACCTCTCCGCGCAGCAGATCATCGACGGGCTGAAGGTCTCGCGGACGCGAAGCCTGAGCGCGCCCGCACAACCCGCGCTAACCCAGGGCGATCTGGACTTCGTCAAAAGCGTGCGCGGCAAGACCCGCTCGCTGTCCCTGGACGACCGCGATCATCTGGCGGCGATCGCCGCCCAGCGCCCGAAGATCGATCTGGACATCAATTTCGATTTCGATTCCGCGGCCCTGACCCCGCGCACCGAACCGCAGTTGCACAGCCTCGGCAAGGCGCTGACCAGCGACGAACTTGCAGGTTCGGTCATCATGCTCGGCGGCCACACCGACGGCAAGGGATCCGACGCCTACAATCACGATCTCTCGGAACGCCGTGCGGAAGCCGTGAAGCGTTTCCTCATCGAGACGTATCACATCCCCGCGGCAAACCTGCTTTCCGCAGGATATGGAAAGGAGGGATACAAGAATCCCGCCGACCCGTTTGCTGCGGAAAATCGCCGCGTCGAGGTCGTCAACATGGCGGCGAAGGACCAGGCCGAAAAAAAATGACGCCGTAAGGACGCGTCGCAGGATGCTTTGCGCCTGCCCACGCCATGAGGCGCGAATGCGGTCGATCGACGCAGCACGCGCGATATTCGCCGGAGGTTAACAAGCCTCACGCCGCCGGTTTGAAAACGCCGATGGCCTCATATAAGGTCGTAACGGCGCGGACTGAAACGGCATCTGACGGGTGGACTGGCGTCGCATGAACCTTCGATCTGCTGGCGTGGCGGTGTTGATACTCACGATGCTGCCGGCGATGGCGCCGGCGGCTGCATCGGCCGCGACGGAAAAGGGCAGCGCGCGGATCGCGCTCGTGATCGGCAACGCCAGCTATCCCGATAGCGAAACGCCGCTCAAGGAGCCGATCAATGATGTCCGCGACGTTGCCGACGAACTCAAGCATGACGGGTTCGATGTCGAGACCGGCGAGAATTTGACCGGCGAAGCCATGCGCCACGCGCTTCAACGTCTTTACGGCCGCATCAAGCCCGGCAGCGTCGCGCTGATCTTCTTCAGCGGATATGGCATCCAGTCCGGACGCCAGAGCTTTCTCATACCGGTCAATGCGCAGATCTGGACCGAAGCGGACGTTCGCCGCGACGGCTTCAGCCTGGAGACCATCCTGGGCGAGATCAACAACCGCGGCGCCGGCGTCAAGATCGCGCTGATCGACGCATCGCGCCGCAATCCGTTCGAGCGCCGCTTCCGCAGCTTTTCGGCGGGTCTGGCGCCGGTCATCGCGCCGAGCGGCACGCTGGTGATGTATTCGGCGGCGTTGAGTTCGGTGGTCGGCGACACCAGCACCGATCACAGCCTGTTCGTCGGCGAATTGCTGAAGGAGATTCGCGTTCCCGACCTGACCGCTGAGGAAACGCTAAACCGTACCCGCGTCGGCGTGACCCGGGCGTCGCGCGCCGAGCAGGTGCCGTGGATTTCGTCGTCTCTGGCAGAAGATTTCTATTTCATTCCCGGCCAGCATAGCGCGCCCGACGTCGCCGCAGCGCCACCGTTGCCGCCTCGTTCGAAAGCTGAGCCCATCACAGCGCAGCCGCCGGTCGCGCCTGCGCCCGCACCACCACCCGTCGCATCCGCTCCCCCAACGCCACCCGCCGTTGTTTCGAAACCGCCGGCGGACGCACCGCCGCCCGCTGAACCGCTACCCGCTCATGTCGCGGAACCTGCAGCCGCGACGCAGGCGCCGACGCAGGTTGATGCGAAGACCACGCTCGCGCTGGCCGACGATCCGACGATCAAATCGCTCACCTCCACAATCTCCGCCAATCCAAAAGACGCCAACGCGCTGTACCGGCGCGGACAGGTCTATGCCAGCAAAGGGGCCTACGCTCCCGCGATCAAGGATTTCGATGCGGCGATCCGGCTCAATCCGAAGGACGCCGAGGCCTACAACAATCGCTGCTGGACCCGGACCGTGATCGGCGAATTGCAACCCGCACGGCGCGACTGCGATGAGGCGCTGAGGCTACGGCCGGGATTCGTCGACGCGCTGGACAGCCGCGGCCTGCTCAACCTCAAGAGCGGCGCGAATAAGAACGCGATCGCCGACTTCGATGCCGCGCTCAAGATCAACCCGAGATTGACCTCATCGCTTTACGGAAGAGGCCTCGCCAGACAGCGCAGCGGCGCCGTTGCCGAGGGAAATCTGGACATCGCCAATGCCAAGGCGATGGATCCCGACATCGAGAAGGAATTCGCCGGTTACGGCGTGCGCTGATGCTGTTGGTTCAACCGCAAAACGTCGCCTTCACCGGTCTGTTGCTCGGCGCGCTGGCGGCGACGATCGGTGTCGTCGGTCCGTCGCGCTCCGCGGACGACGGCAGCCTTTCGGGGGGCGTTCCAGTGACCGTGGCCCGCGCGGCCAATGCCTGCTTTTCCGACCTGGTCCGCGTGACCGGCTTCGCCGTTCCGCGCCAGGAAGCGGTAGTCATTCCGGACCAGGAAGCATCACGCGTGACCGACGTTCTGGTGCGCGAAGGCGACATGGTCGCGATGAATCAGGAATTGGCCCGGCTGACGCCGCCTCCCGGCAAATCGGGACCTGTCGTCCTGCGTGCTCCGGCGGCCGGTCTCGTAACCGAGGTTCGCACCGCCGTCGGAGCGCCGGCCTCGCCACAGGCTCCGCCGATGTTTCGGATCGCGATCAACAACGAGATCGAACTGGATGCCGAGGTGCCCTCGATCCATGTGCTCAAGCTCAATCCCGGCGCGAGCGCACGCATCAGCCGGGAGGATGGGCCCGACCTGGTCGGACGTGTCCGCTTGGTGTCACCCGAGATCGACCGCAAGTCCCAGATGGGTCACGTCCGGCTGTCGCTGAACGCCGACCGGACCTTCAGGATCGGAATGTTCGCGCGCGTCAGCATCGACGCCAGACGCAGTTGCGGCGTGGCCATTCCCCGCTCCGCGATCGATCATCTGACGGTTCAGGTGGTGAACGGAGATATCGTGGAGACGCGGCGCGTTCGCGCCGGCTTGACGTCCGACACCGCCGTCGAAATCCTCGAGGGTTTGAAAGTCGGAGATATCGTCGTGGCCGATGCCGGCACGTCGCTGCATGACGGCGACAGGGTCAAGGCCATGTTCGCCGATGATCTCGATCGATCGCGAGCCCGTTGATGACCCTCAATGTTTCCGCCTGGTCGATCCGGCACCCGCTTCCCTCCGTCGTCTTCTCGATCATCCTGTTGTTGCTGGGGTGGGTCAGCTTCACCCGGCTCGCGATCACGCGATTACCCAGCGCGGATATTCCTGTTATTTCCGTCGCCGTTTCGCAATTCGGCGCAGCGCCAGCCGAACTCGAGGCGCAGGTCACCAAGACCATCGAGGACGGCGTTTCGGGCGTCGAAGGCGTCCGGCATATTTCGTCGTCGATCACCGACGGCCTGTCGGTAACCACGATCCAGTTCGCGCTGGAGACCGATACCGACCGGGCGCTGAACGACGTCAAGGACGCGGTGACGCGCGTCCGCGCCAATCTCCCGCAAAACGTCAACGAGCCGCTGATCCAGCGCGTCGACGTCATCGGACTGCCGATCGTCACCTACGCGGCGATCTCGCCGGGCAAGACGCCCGAGCAACTGTCGTATTTCGTCGACGACGTGGTCAAGCGCGCGCTGCAGGGCGTGCGCGGCGTCGCGCAGGTCGAGCGCATCGGCGGCGTCGAGCGCGAAATCCTGGTATCGCTCGATCCGGATCGGCTGCGGGCTGCGGGTCTGACGGCGGTCGACGTCAACCAGCGCCTGCGCGGCACCAATGTCGACGTCGCCGGAGGGCGGGCGGAGATCGGACAAAGCGATCAGGTCATCCGGACCCTCGCAAGCGCCAAGACCATCAGCGAGCTGGCGGGAACGATGATCTCGCTACCGGCCGGCGGCGAACTGCGGCTCGACGATCTCGGCACGGTGACCGACACCATCGCCGACCGCCGGACCTTCGCCCGCTTCAACGGCGAGCCCGTGGTCGCCCTCGGCATCAAGCGTTCAAAGGGTGCAAGCGACGTCGTGGTGGCGAAGGCCGTGCAGACGCGGATCGACGCGTTGAAGGAGCAATACCCGGATGTCGATCTGAAGCTGATCGACACTTCGGTGGATTTCACGCACGGTAACTATGAGGCAGCGATCTCGACCCTGTTCGAAGGCGCGATCCTCGCCGTCATCATCGTCTTCCTGTTCCTGCGCGATATCCGCGCCACCATCATCGCCGCGATCTCGCTGCCGCTGTCGATTTTCCCCGCCTTCTGGGCGATGGACATTCTCGGTTTTTCGCTGAACCTGGTCAGCTTCCTTGCCATTACATTGTCGACCGGCATTCTCGTCGACGACGCCATCGTCGAGATCGAGAACATCGTGCGCCACATGCGCATGGGGAAGTCGCCCTACCGCGCCGCGCTGGAAGCCGCCGACGAAATTGGTCTCGCGGTGATCGCGATCAGCCTCACCATCATCGCGATCTTCGCGCCGGCGAGCTTCATGTCGGGCATCGCCGGGCAGTTTTTCAAGCAGTTCGGCATCACCGTCTCGGTGCAGGTGTTCTTCTCGCTGCTGGCCGCGCGCTTCGTGACGCCGGTGCTCGCCGCCTACTTCATGAAGGATCATCCGCATGAGCCTTCGCCGCCCGGCCGCGTGCTGCGCGCCTATGCCGGCCTCGTCACCTGGTCGGTGCGGCACTACTATATAACGGTCCTGATCGGGCTTGCGGTCTTCGCCGCCTCGATTCTCAGCATCAAGTTGCTGCCGCAGGGCTTCCTGCCCGCGCAGGACACCGCACGCTCACTGCTGGCGATGGAACTGCCGCCGGGTTCGCAACTCGCCAACACCGAAAAGGTGACGGAGGATATCGTGGCGCGGCTGCGCAAGCGCCCCGAGGTCCGGAGCGTGTTCGTCGACGGCGGTCGCGTGCCGCCGGGCCTCCAGGAAGTGCGCCGCGCGTCTTTGATCATCAACTACACGCCCAAGTCCGATCGCGGTATCACCCAGCGCGAGCTTGAGCTCTCGATCGGGCAGGAACTCGAAAGCATCCCCGACATCCGCTACTGGTTCCTCGACGAGAACGGCCTGCGCGCGGTGGCGCTGGTGGTGACCGGCCCCGACATCGGCATCGTCGGCAACGTCGCCAACGAACTCGCCACGCAGATGAAGCGCATTCCGCTGCTCGCCAACATCACGCCGGAGACCTCGCTCGATCGTCCCGAACTGCGCATCGCGCCGCGCGCCGACCTCGCCGCCCGTCTCGGCGTCTCGACCGAGCAACTGTCGCAAACCATCCGTGTCGCGACCATCGGCGACGTCGGGCCGGCGCTGGCGAAGTTCGACGCCGGCGACCGCCAGGTTCCGATCCGCGTGCAGCTAGAAGACGAGGCACGCGCCGATCTGAAGATGCTGGAACAGATGCAGGTGCCGATCGGGGGCGGCCGCGGCCACGTCCCGCTCTCCGTGGTCGCCGATATCCGGCTGGATCAGGGTCCGACCAGCATCAACCGCTACGACCGGCAGCGGCAGGCCACGGTCGCTGCCGACCTCGTCGGCACCGCCGCGCTCGGCGACGCAACCAGGATGATCCACGAACTGCCGGTCATGAAAACCCTGCCGAAGGGCGTGAAGGTCAACCCTTCGGGCGACGCTGAAAGCCTGAACGAACTGTCGGACGGATTCGCCACCGCGATCACCGCAGGCCTGATGATGGTCTACGCCGTGCTGGTGCTGCTGTTCGGCACCTTCCTGCAACCGATCACCATCCTGTTCTCGCTGCCGCTGTCGATCGGCGGTGCGATCATGGCTTTGCTCGTCACCGGCAAGCAGCTTACGACGCCGGTCTGGATCGGCATCCTGATGCTGATGGGCATCGTGACCAAGAACGCCATCATGCTTGTGGAATTCGCCGTCGAATCGATCCGCGAAGGCCGCGCGCGCGAGGAGGCGATCATCGACGCCGGCATGAAGCGCGCGCGCCCCATTGTCATGACCACGATCGCGATGGTCGCGGGCATGATGCCGAGCGCGCTGGCGTTCGGTGCAGGCGGCGAATTCCGCTCGCCGATGGCGCTCGCGGTGATCGGAGGTCTGCTGTTTTCAACGCTGCTGTCGCTGGTGTTCGTGCCCGCCATGTTCCTGATGATGGACGATGTCGGCGCCTTCATCTGGCGCTACGGCAAGCGGCTGTTGACATCGGGCGCCGAAGCGCCCGAGCCGTCCGCCGGCAGGCACGAGCCGCCGACTATCGCGCGGTTGCCAGGCGAATAGTCGGCAGGCTGTAGCGTTTTCGAGCGAAGCATGTCCTCGGAGCTCGATCCGAGGATGAACGCCGTTCGCTCGACAACGCGCTATGAATTCCGCGCGACGTCGGTCAGACGGCTCATGTTCTTGAGCAGGATGCGGCCGCGCTGAAGATCGAGGATACCGTCCTTGCGCCATTGCTGAAGCTGGCGATTGATGCTCTCGCGGGCCGCGCCGACGTAGACGCCAAGCTGCTCCTGCGAGATATGAACCTCCGACCCGTAGTCGTCCGCCAGTGCGCACAGCCGGCGCGCCATCCGCACCGGCAGCGGCTGCAGCACCGATTCCTCCATGCGCTCGCTGATCCAGCGGATGCGCTGGCACAACAGTTCGATCAGCCGGATCGCGATCTTCGGCTCCCGCTCCAGGAAAGCCAGCAGATCGCCGCGGCGCAGGACGAACAGTTCGGTCGGCTCGCCCGCCACCGCGTCCGCGGTGCGGGACTGCCCGTCGAGCACGGCGATTTCGCCGAACAGGTCTCCCGGCCCCTGGAAATTCAGGGTCAGCCGGCCTCCGTCCGAGGCGCCGGTCTCGATGCGGATCTGGCCGCGGCGCACGCCATACAGCGCATCGCCCTCATCGCCCTTCTGAAACAGGACCTCGCCGACGTCGAGCTGCTCGGTGTGGCATAGCGCCGCCATGCGCTGCAGATCGTCCGCGCCGAGATCCGAAAACAGCGGGTTCATCTTGAGAATGACCGCGAATTCCGACTGCTTGCTCATCGCAATTCACCCTTGAGACCGACCGCCGGGACGCCGGCAGGTTGTCGTCAGCTAAATTCTTGGAATGATGCCGCCGCTGCGTGCCACATCGTCATGTCTTTCAATATGCCGGATCGCGCTCAATGGAATGTGTCATAAGTCACGGAAGATTCCGGCATCCGGTTCTAGCATTCGTGTCCCGTTTCAGCGAGCCTCCTTGCGAATGCTGGAATCCGGATGTCACGACGGAATATAGTTTACGGCTCACGAACAAGGCCCCATTTTCCAGGACGGCAAGATGAGAGCATTGAAAATCGCGGGTGCGGTTGCAATCTGCCTGATTGCGATCCTGATCGTGCTGTTCGTGACGGGAACCCATTCCGGCTTCGTCACTGCGCTCGTGCAGGACCGGATCGAGCACGAGACCGGCTACCGGATTACGATCAACGGCAGGACCGAAATCGGGGTGTGGCCGTCGCCGAGCCTTACGCTGCACAACGTCACCCTCGACAAGCCGGGGAGTTCTGCGAGCGATGGACGGCTTGCCGTTGGAGAAGTCCGCGCCGGCTTCGAATTTGCGAGCCTGCTGTCGGGCGCTCCTAAAATTTCGGAGCTGGCGATAGACCATCCGACGCTGCGGCTGCCGATGCTGCGCGAACGCGCCGGCACCAGCCTTCCGGCCGGCCCGGCCCGTTCTGAAAATACGCCTGACCGGGAGCCGGCGTTTCCGATCGAGCGGATGACGGTGTCCAATGGCACGATCGTTTTCTTTGATCCGCAAATCGGCTCGGAAGAGACCGTCGGCGACGTCAACGCGAGCGTGACGCTTGGCGCCGACCGGAAAATCAGCATCACCGGCGATGCGCGTCCCGGCGACCGGCCGCTGACATTCGCCATCGCTGCGACGCCGCCCGCCGGTCCGCTGGGGCGTCGGAATATCCCGACCGAGTTGACGCTCGAGGCTTCCGGCCCGCCGGCACACCGGCTGACAGCGAAGGCCGAGGTCCGGATCAACGGCGACACGCTCCTCGTCAATGGCCTGTCGGGATCGCTCGACGACGGCAAGTTCAACGGCTGGGCATCGGTCGATCTCGTGGGCAAGCCCCTGGTCAAGATCGATCTCGATTTTCAGCGGCTCGGCCTCGACGCGCCGCCGCCTCAGCCTCTCGCTCCGCCAGCGGGCGCGCAGCCCTGGAGCGATACGGCAATCGATGTCAGCGGGCTCAATTACGTCGACGCGCAAGTGACGATTTCAGCGGCCGAACTAAAGATCGGCGACGCACGCTTTGCGCCGGCCGCAGTCGACGCCGCGATCGCCAGCGGAGTCCTGAAGGCGACATTTTCGAATCTCGGCGCCTATGACGGTCAAGCCAATGGCGTCCTGTCGATCGATGCGAAAGCGAGCAATCCCTCATACGCGCTGAAGGCCGATGTGACCGGCGTCCGCGCGCTGCCGCTGCTGTCGGGCCTTGCCGGTTTCGACAACGTCGACGGCAGGATGCGGGCCACCGCCGACCTGCGCGGCACCGGCGTCAGTCCGCGCGCGATCGTGTCGAGCCTGACCGGGACAGCGTCGATCGACGTCCGCGACGGCGCGATCCGCAATCTCAACATCGCGAAAATGATCCGCGCGTTGACGTCGGGCACGTTGTCCGGATGGCAGGAGCGTCCGGATCAGACCACCGATCTGTCGCAACTCAGCGCGACCGCGACCATCGCGAAAGGACAGGCCGTCACGAACGACCTGTTCCTGGCCGGGCCATTGGTGCGGATGACCGGCGCCGGCACCGTCGATATCGGCTCGAAGACGCTGGCTTTCCGGGTCGAGCCGAAGCTCGTCATGACGACTGAAGGTCAAGGCGGCAACGCCGATCCGGTCGGCCTCGGCATTCCGGTCGTCGTGCAGGGGGCGTGGAACGATCCGCTAATCTATCCGGACGTTGCCGGCATTCTGAACGATCCCGCTGCCGCCTATGCGAAGCTCCGCGAATTGGGACAGGGACTGTTCGGGCAAAGCGGAGCGGGAAGCCCGGACAAATCAGGTGCCGATTTCGGAGAGACTCTGGATAGCCTGATCCGGCAGGGTCTCGGCGCAGCGACCGGCCCCGCCCCTGCCAAGCCGTCCTCGGCCGGCCGGCCTTCCCAAGATCCATCTTCCCAAGACCCATCGTCCCACGACAAGCCGCCACCCGTCGATGAGATCATGAAGCAGTTGTTCGGCCGTTAAAGCATTTTTCGGCGAAATTGATCTGACTGAATGCCGCCGCGCGTCGCCATCATGCCCGCACTCTGATCTTCAGGAGGCTTCACGGAACGGCTTCAAGCACGCGCCTACCACATGGTCTGCCGCGCGCGCTCGAGCCATGCCTTGTCGTATTCCTCGCCGCCGACGCGGCTCTTGCTCATCTCCGCGAGGATTTCACCGGGCGTCGGCAAGGTCTTGAGGTCGACGTGGCGGGCGGGATCCCAGAGGTGCGAACGGATGATGGCGCGCGCGCACTGAAAGTAGATCTCTTCGACGGTCATGACGATGACCGAGCGCGGCGTCTTGCCTTCGACCCCGAACGACGCCAGCAGTCCGGGATCGGCCGACACCAGCGCACGGCCGTTGACCCGCAAGGTTGTGCCCGATCCCGGGATCAGGAACAGCAACGCCGCCCTGGGATCGCGTATGAGATTGCGCAGCGAATCGATACGGTTGTTGCCGCGCCGGTCAGGGATGATCAAGGTGAGGTCGTCCTGCACGCGAACGAAGCCCGGCAGGTCGCCGCGCGGCGAGCAGTCAAGCCCCTCCTTGCCGCAGGTCGCCAATATAGCAAAGGGCGAACTTTCGATCAGCGCGCGATAGGACGGCGTGATTCTGTAGGCCACCTTGATGGTTGCCGCCTCGCCGGGCTGGCCGTAGATGGCCTCGAGTTGCTCGATCGTCTCGATGGCGGTCACCACAATGCTGCTCTCCTTGCGTTGAAACGGACGATCCCGCCGCTGACGACCCAACCGCACCGGTCATCCTATACATGCGCATCCATGGAACTGCGAGACCTACCGTTTTGCCGGCGGTCGCAGCGCCTTGCGGGCCAGCGCGAGCCCCATCAGCACGAAGGCCGACGTCACTTCGGGCCCCCCCACCACAATGCGCGTCGGCGTTTTCATCTTGTTCCACTCGTAGGCCTTGAAAGGTCCGCGTCGCCCGCCCTCGCCGGCATTGGCGACGATGCAGTTGAGCGCAGGCGTGAAGGCGGCCGCGTCGGCGCCGAGATGGCCCAGCGCGATCAGCGCCAGCGCGGCGTCGAAGGCGTTCATCTCGGCCGGCATCAACGTGTCCTGCACATACGCCAGAACCCGGCCTCGGATATATCCGAAGCTCTCATCGGGATCGATCGCCCGGCGGGCGGCGGGGGGCAGCGCCGCGAATGCCGCGTGGCAGCGCCCGAAGTAGGCGCAGTAGAGTTCGGGCAGATAGTAGATATGGGACCTGGGATCGCTGAACGCGCCGCTTTCCACCAGCCGTCTCTGGAAGCCGATGATCCGCTGCACCGTCTGCAGGCGGCGCGGCGTTTCGAGAACGCGCCACCGCGAACAATTGCGGAAGCTGACTTCGAGAACATCGAGATTGAGGGTGGGATCGAGATCGTTGCCGTAAGGGCGGTCGCCCGCGAGGTTGTCGATCCAGGTCACGATGCCGCCGTCGTAATCGACGTTGTCGTTCAGCGGCACGGTCACAAGCTGCTCGTTGGCGCCACCGCCTGCCTGATAGCCGGCGTAGAAATCGAGCAGCGGCTGATCGAGGATCGGATCGGTCGAGCCGGCTTGCGTCGCGGCCGAGAACGCGCAGGCCGTGGTGTCGCAGTCGGGAACGTAGATGCCGAAGCCGAGATCCTGCTTGATCTGCGCGAAGAAGCGGCTGAAGCGCGGATGGGGATTTGGCGCCAGCGCGGTGATCACGCTGACGCGCTCGCCATCGCGCGACAGCACGTCCTCGCGGCTGGTCTTGAGGCAGAAATCGACCATCTCCGTGCTCGCGCGGCGGATCGCCTCGGTTTCCGCGGGCGCGGCGAGACCGGTTTCGGCGAAACTCGACAGCGCCTCGATGAAGAACGCGTCGTAATAGGCCGAGCGATGCCGGATCTGCACCGGCTCCCACATCGGTTCGGCGATGCCTTGCCATGGCGGATTGATCACCTCGCGCGCCGGCGACCGCGCGATGAAGACCCGCGCCAGATTGAACAGCAGCGTCGAGTTCTTGTAGCCGCGCGCATCGAGGCCGGTCAGGGCCGCGAGAAAATCCCGGCCGCGCAGATCGGGATCGCCGATCAGGTTGAACGCGGCATAGGTCGGGATGAAGCCGTTCTTCTCAAACGACCGTAGCAGGTGCGCGCCGCAGGTCCGGATGATGCGTTCGATCTCGGCGAGGTCCGGTGGCGATCCTGCCGCGGCCGTTCGTTTGGGCCGGGGGTGGTGCAGAGTGACCGTGTCCAGCAACGCGGCCACCGGCCGGCCGATCGCCGCCCAGTCCGGGCATTCATCGTCCCGCGCGTGCCGAAGCGCGTCCTGAAGCTCCCCAAACCGGCCCTCGTCCCGCAGTTCCGGCAGGCCCGCCCGTCGCAACAGCGGACGCAGGGCGGGATTGGCCAGCGCGGTTCTGTAGAATTTGGCCAGGTGGGCGTCGCCGCCATTGTGGCGCAACAGAAGTGGATCGCAGAGGTCGTATAGTGACGGGCCGTCCTTGCGGTTCGTCAGCGCGCGGTAGACGGCGCCGGCGACATGGCGAGCAGTCATGATTCTCCTCTACGCTCCCAAGCGTCGGCGGCAGCGACGGCCTGATTCAGCCAAGCCTTTGAAAAGTTATACGAATAGGCAAAAAATACAAACGTGACCCTTCTCACGGCGTCGTAGAGCCATGCGGCAGTAAGCTGATCGCCTCGAAGTTCCGCCTTGCTCCGGCACTCGTGATGAGCCCATTTTCGGAGTTGGGAGGCCTGCGCGAGGTGCTTAACCAATTGTGTTTCCAATAAATAAAGGTTTCGTGTTGCTCATGAGGGAGGTGCAGGGTATGACCTTCATGTTGCAGTGCCGAAGAACGAACGTATTTCTTCGCTACAGTTAGGCATCCCCCTCAAACCGATCCGGCGTTGGGCGCGACTTTGAGAGCGCCTTCGCATGACCAGGAATTGATCGTTATGACATTCGGGCAGCTTCGCCTCTCCTACCGGTCGGTCACCCTGGCCGCCGTCCTGGTCGGGATGGTGTCGCTGGCGATCGGAGCCCATGCCGCGCTCAACAAGCGCAGCCTGGAGGTCGCGAAGGCTCTCACTGTCGCCGACACGACCGGCAGTATTGCGGTCAAGCCGTCGCGGGTCGCGCTGGTTATCGGCAACGGACACTATCCGGACGCGAACGAGCCGCTGAAGCAGTCCATCAACGATGCCCGGGCGCTGACGACGATCCTGCGCAGAGACGGCTTCGACGTCATCATGGTCGAGGACGCCAACGCCGACGACATGCGCAGCGCGGTTCGCCGCCTGGAAGCAAAGATCGGTCCCGATACGACGGCCCTCCTGTTCTTCAGCGGCTTCGGCATCCAGTCCGGCCGCGAGAGCTATATGATCCCGGTCGATGCGCGGATCTGGAAGGAGGCCGACGTTCGGCGTGAAGGGTTGTCCGTCGAAGCAGTTCTCGGCGCGATGAAGGCACGCTCCGCCAAGGTCAAACTTGCAGTGATCGACGCGTCGCGGCGCAACCCCTATGAGCGGCGCTTCCGCTCCTACTCCCACGGCCTTGCGCCCATCAACGTGCCGGATAATGCGCTGATCCTGTCGTCGGCGACGCCGGGACAGGTGGTCGACGAATCGGGCGGACAATACAGCCTGCTGATGGCGGAGTTGCTCAAGAGCCTCGATACGCCGAATCCCGATGCCGAAGCCGTGTTCAGCAAGACGCGGATCGCGGTTTCACGCGCAAGCGACGGGGCGCAGGTTCCGACGGTATCGTCCTCGCTCGCTCAAGACGTGCCGTTCGGCTCCGCAGCAACAATGGCCGCACGCAAGGCCGGCGGCTAAAGCGGCTTACTTCGTGCTCGCGTCGGCCGTGACCGGCCTGACCGGATCGCCTTCGCGCAGCAGGGCGCCGGCGCGCGCCACCACCACGTCGCCATCCGACAATCCCTCGCGAACCTCGACCTGTCCTCCCGCCAACAACCCTACCTCGACGCGCCGCGTTTCGACCCGCTGGCGCCGCACCACCTGAACAACCGTGCCCGCGCTTCCATACAGGATCGCCGTCAGCGGCACCGCGATGCCGCAACTCTCGCCGGTCTTGACGATCGCGCGGCCAGACGCATTGACCAGCATGTGCCTGTTCGGATCGACGGATATGAAGACCTGCCCGAGCTGGCTGTTCGGTTCGACAGTCGGCGCGACGAGCCGGACCTTGCCATCCATGTCGCCGGCGCCGACCACCACGACCTTGGCCGCCTGACCGACCGCCAGCTTCGCCAGATCGGCAGTCGGCACCTGGCCGACCAGATCGAACTCGTTGCCGGTGACGATATTGAACAATGCCTCGCCCTTGCCCGAAGCAATCGCGCCGATCTCGGCGGTGGAACCGCTGACAAGTCCCGCGACCGGCGCCTGAACCTGCGTCGATCCTCCCTCGGGACGGTTGAGGCGGGCAAGCACCTGCCCCGCGGTAACGCTCTGTCCCGGCTCGGCCAATATCTCGGCAACCTTCAACCCCGGCCGCTCCGGACGCACGGCCGCCTCGTTCTTCGGAATCAGGATTCCGGCGACCTCGACCGTATCGGAGAAGCAGGACCTCGTGGCTTTCAGGACGGTGACGGCTGCGCCGTTCGAAGTCTCGTCGCCAGCCGCGAACCCCTGAGACGCGACGACCGCCGTCCCGAGCACGGCGACGAGAGCGATCACCCGCGTCGCGACGTGATGCGGGGTAAAGGATTTCATCGCCATCGAAAGATACTTCCCGAAAAATGCAGCGCTATCGCAGCGACGGTTTTGCGATCGCGCGGATCAATGGATTGTGAGCCTATTCAAGGCGTGATGACAGTTCAACAACCGGCGCATTCGGACGCCTCGCAATCGAAAAATTCATGCAGGGCCGCCTGCCGCCGAGCGCAGTGCGGAGACACCGCCCGCGCGGTCCTGCCAGCGGTGAATCTCGACGGCCGCGATCGGATGGTGAAAGCCTTTCAGGATCAGCGGTGCCAACGCCGTCGCCTCCACGAGATGCTCCACCATGCTGTAGGCACGCTGATTGACCACGATCTGGCCTGCCTTGGCTTCGTCGCATAGTCTTGAGGCGAGATTGGTCACACTACCGATTGCCGCATATTCCAGCCGGCGCTCGAAGCCGACCTGGCCCAGCGTCGCGTAGCCGACGGCGATCCCGACGCTGAAGCCGAGGCTGTGACCGCGGTTACGCCACTTCTGCGACAGAACTCCAATACTGTCCCGCATTTCCACCGCCATTCTTACTGCGCGCGGGGTATGATCCGGGACCGGAATCGGCGCGTTGAACAGAATCATCACGCCGTCGCCGGCGTAACGGTCCAGCGTGCCTTCGTACTTGAAGATCAGTTCGCCCAGCGCCGCATGATATTCCCGCAGCACGTTCATCGCCTCTTCCGGCTCCGAGCTTTCAGTGAAGGCCGTGAAGCCGCGCAGATCGCAGAACACGACCGTGACTTCGCCGCGATGACTGTCGAGCAGCGAGTTCTGCCCATCGGACGAAGCAACGAGTTGCGCGACTTGCGGTGCGAGAAAACGTTCGAGCCGCCGGATGCGCTCGATCTCCCCGAGTTGCTTGCCGACCTGCTCCTCGAGCGACTTGTTCCAGTTGAGCAGTTGGTAGGTCTGCTGCTGAAGTTTATCGGCCTGCTGCTGCACGATGCCGTGCGCGGTCGCGAGTTCCTTGCCTTTCTGATCGACTTCGTGGAAAAGCCGCGCGTTGCGCATCGCCAGCACTGACTGATGAGCAAATGTCTGCATCAACCCCAGCAGGTTCGGTGAAAACGCGCCTGTGCTCCGGCGCAGCACGATCAGCGCGCCGAGAACGCCTTGTTGGTCGACCAGCGGCACCGCCAGCGCGGAACGGAAACCGGCCGCGGCGGCATCTTTAAGCGGATTTGCGTCCGACGCTGCAAAGTCTTCGATTGCGATCGGCTGGCCGGTCGCGGCGGCCTGACCCAGCAGGCCATCGTCGGCGCTGATGATGCCGTGATCGCCGTCTGCCGGCTTCTCCATGCCGCTGGCCTCGATGAGATCAAAGCGGCGAGCTTCCGCATCGAAGCCGTAGATCAGTACGGCATCTGCTTTGGTGATCGCGAGCGCGCGTCCGGCGACCGTGCGGAGAACGGCGTCGACATCGAGCGAGGAGGCGACGGCGCGGCCAAACTCTTCGAGCGCCTTGAGTTCGCTCACCGACTGCGCGAGTTCGCGCGTGCGGTCCTTGACCTTGAGTTCGAGGTCGGAATAGGTCTCGCGAAGCTGGCCAGCCATGCTGTTGAACTGCCCGGCGAGTTGCTCCAGTTCGTCGCCGGTCCTGACGTCGATACGGTGTTCGAAGTCTCCGCCGCCGAGCCGCTGCGCACCGGTGTTGAGCGCCTGGATCGGGACCAGCATGCGTCGCGCCAGCAGCATTCCAGCGAGGATCGCGAGCGCAAGACCGAAGGCGACCAGCACGCCGATGCGAATCAAGAGATCATGGATCGGCGCAAGCGCCTGACTTGCGGGTTGTTCGAACAGCACGAACCAGCGGAGCTTTGGGACCGGGCTCGACGCGGTCAGCACGGCATTGCCTTCACCGCTGGTGCCCGACACGGACGGCGCAGCGCCGGATTTCAGCAACGCCGCGAGTTGCGGCAGCGCGGACAGATCCTTCCCGGATTGCATGTCCTTGTCGGAGCCGGCGAGCAGAACGCCGTTCGAGTCCACGACATAGGCCGAACCGATTTTTCCGGTCTGCGCATCATCGATATATCCGGATAGAAAGTGAAGATCGATTTCCGCGACCGACGCGCCGGCGTCACGGCCGGCGTGAGCGACGGCGATCGACATGAAGGGCCGTTGCTCGCGGAAGAAAACCGGCCCGTATGAGATACCCTTGGCGACGGCCTGCGTGAATCTCACGTCGCGGGAAAAATCAGCGCCGCTGCCGAACGAGACCGAGTGACGCGACAGGCGAAGCTGCTCATGCCCCTGCCCGTCAAGCTGGAAGATCCGGCTGACAGCCGGCACCTGATTGAGCAATTCCGCGTAGTCCGCGCGCCGCTGTTCGACCGTGACGACACTGGCGCGTGTAACCCAGCTCACCTGGCGTTCCAGATCCACGATCGACTGTCCGATGCGATGCGCCGTCGCATCCGCCTTCTCCGCCATCTCGCGAACAAGCGCGGTCCTGGTCTGATCGTAGGTAATCCAGACCTCCAGCGCGCCGTTGACCGCGAGAACGAACACGACCAGTCCGACGAGCGACACGACGTATTTGGCGAACAGGCCCCTGCGGCGGTATCGAGTGTTATCCCCGTCCTCGCTCATCACTGTCCCCGCACGGCTTTCGCGGTCCATCGGCTCGTCATTGCATTCGCCAGGGGCCAGCTTGGGCTACGACACATTCGTTGATTTTAGATGGTCTGCACGGGAATGGAAATATTCCGGGAGAGAGGCGGCCGTTCAAACCGGAAAGATGAATGGCGCATTTTTCCCCGCCCGCGGCGCTCGTTGTTATCGCCACATCCAATTGTGGCCCCAATCGCCCTTCCAACCCGTGAGACGCCCCCTGCGGAATTGCAGATAAAGCCGGTCCCTGCGATCGAAGAAGCCGCTGCCGCCGTAACGCCGCAACGCCAGAAAAACCTCGTTGCCCGGACGTCCGCTGATGTAGTTCAGGGGCACGCCGAGCGCATTCGCCGCGCTCGGCGCGTCCATGCCGAAAGCCAGCGGCCTGTTATTGGACAGCGTCGCCGTAAAGGATGGCGTATGAGCGAACATTGCCGATTGCTGCGCATGTCCCGGCGAGATCCACGCCGTCAGAAACGCAACGCCGCATGCCAAGGTCAATGTCCGTTGTTTCATGATGCCGCCTTGTGCTTGCTGACACGTAAACCGCGATCCGGAATTCTGCCAGCTTCCATGAGCGATCCCTAACACATTCGCACTCGGGATTCCGCTCAAGCTTGCGGCGTTTCGCAAATCACCGTCGCAACTTGTCCTGCGGGCTCCGTCGAATGTCTGACCTTCTGGAAGTTAACGAGGGGAATGTTTTCCGTTGAATTATCGGCGGACCGCTATAGCGGCGTTAATAATACCACTTAATCTTCGCGAATCTACTTATCGGCTAAAGTTCGTGCAGCGGCGAACTGCAGCCGATGAGGATCAATGACGACGCTCACAACCGGATCACGCGCAAGGCGCCGCCTGCTCCTGGCATCCGACCGGAGCGATCGAAGCGGCGACCTCGGAGCGATCCTGCAGCGCGTCGGCGAGGTCGATACCAGTCCTACCTCCGGGATTCCGGACACTCCGGCCGGCCGGTTTGCCGGCATCGTCGTCGACATCAATCTGCGCTCCGCCGAAAGCGTGCTGCGGGTGCGCGACAAATTGTGCATCGAGGCCTATCGATCGGTGCCGCGGCTGTTCGTTCTCGCGGATGCGCTTCACCACGGCTCGATGCAGGCATGGGCGCTCGGCGCCACAGACACGATTTCGCGGCCATTCGACGCGCAAGTCATTCTGCAACGCATTCGTCTCGCGTTTCCGGACGACAATGATGCGACGGCGAACGGCACGGCGCTGAATAAGGGCATCGCCGCGGCTCATGCCCTGCTGGTGAAGATCTTCACGCAGCTCCCGGCCGGAGTTCCGCTTGCATTCAGCGACGTGCTGGAGGCTGAGGATCAGATTCTCAAAGCCATCAAGACCACGTCGCTGCGTCAATGGCTGGCCACCGTCGGCCGTCATCACACCCACACTTATCGTCATTGTCTGTTCGTTACGGGATTCGCCGTGGCCTTCGCGCTCCACCTCGGGCTTCGCGAGGACGATCAGCGCCGGCTGGCGCGCGCCGCATTGTTGCACGACGTGGGCAAGGCGTTCATTCCCGTCGCGATCCTCGACAAGCCCGGCAAACTCACCAACGAGGAGAAGACCGAAATCCGCCGCCATGTGCACCTGGGCTACGAAGCCTTGCTGAATCAGGGAGGCTTCCCGCCGGAGGTGCTTGACGTCGTTCTGCACCATCATGAATTTCTCGACGGCTCGGGATATCCCGATGGACTGCGCGGTGATCAGATCAGCGACATCGTGCGCCTCACCACGATTGTCGACATCCATGCGGCGCTGGTCGAACAACGGGCCTATCGCCTCCCGTTTACGCACGCAAAGTCCTTCGCAGTGATGGAAGAAATGGGCGACAAGCTCGACCAGCACCTGCTGCAGGCGTTCCGGCCGGTGGCGCTCGGCTATTGACCGGCGACGGCAATTTTCCGGACGGGCGGGCAGCAAAACATTGCCGACGCCCGGTCGATCGGTTAAACGGAATGCTCCGGCACCCGTAGCTCAGCTGGATAGAGCGTTGCCCTCCGAAGGCAAAGGCAAGCTCTTTTTGCTGAATGTGGGTGTCGAGAAAAGTGAGTGAAACCAAGCGATTGGCGAAACTCGAAGGAAGCAGAAAAACCGCTTTCGAGGTCACGGAAGCACCGCGGAAGCAAACTGGAAGGAGGTTGTAGAGAACGAACGGCGACA
The DNA here is from genome assembly GCF_051535215.1 of Nitrobacter sp. Lineage (NCBI taxonomy): Bacteria > Pseudomonadati > Pseudomonadota > Alphaproteobacteria > Hyphomicrobiales > Nitrobacteraceae > Nitrobacter > Nitrobacter sp. The sequence goes on from NZ_JBPPLY010000008.1 coordinate 81,782, forward strand.
AGCGGCAAGGCTTTGGCCTGCTCTGAGTCAGCCGCTTCGATTGCATTTCGGGATTGACCCTGCTCGATCTCGCACATTATCTGAATATCGATGCACCCGTAGCTCAGCTGGATAGAGCACCACCCTCCGAAGGTGGGGGTCACACGTTCGAATCGTGTCGGGTGCGCCATTTCACTACAGAACTATGAACTTGAAAGCGCCGCCGATTCCCGCTCGAAGCGGCCATGAGCGTCCGCACCATACTTTCAAGCTAGATAAAGCTGACGACCCATCAGCCTTCACTTCAGCCGCAGATCTGCGTTCCGAAGATGGAGGGGCGATGTGGGGAGCCAAGCTGGGCCGCGGCGGGATATAGATGTTTAGTCCCACGATTTGCTGGAGCGGATTAGCCTGAAGCGTTCGGGTTGAGGCGCACAGTTGCCCGTGCCCCTTTCCCCAGATTGCTCCGTGTATTTAACTATTGCATCGCGGGGTGTAACACTTGCTTCTCTAGTGCCTTGTCCCTGATAGATTCGATGCGGTCAATTTGATCTTTGCTCAGCATTTTCTTGAGAGCCGCCAGCTCAGCGGTTTCCGTGGCGCAAACGTCCTTGTTCGGGCATTGCTTCACTGAAATATTTCGCCACAGAATGGCTTCGGGTATATTGCGCTTCACCAACTTTCCCTCGGCATGAATATAGGCGAGCGTCTGAAAGCCTGCGGTCAGCCCCGCCTTCGCTGCCTTTTCCGCGAAGGACGGAACTTTGTTTTTCAGTTCTGGATCGGTCGCGTACTTGGCTCCATACCATGCCAGTGCCGCATAGCCAGACATCAATCCATCGGCGATGAATTTCTCGGCGGCTGGCTGCACGCCTGCATCGCCCCGTGCGGCCATCGCGAGCAAATCGGGACCAGACGGGCCTAACTGTCGCGGATCAATTTTCGCGTTGCGCAGCACGGTCAGTGCATCGGGGACAGCCTCGCGTCCCGCGGCGGCCAGCAAGGACTCCGCTTCCGCGCCATTGGCTGGCAGAAGTTTTCCTTCGTTATAGATACGGGCGAGGACCATGCGCGCATTCGGATTGCCCTGGTCCACGGCCCTGCGCAGATAGTCGAGGCCCATGCCATGATCGGCGGCAACGCGGCCACGGCCGTTGAGATACAGGTTTGCCAGTTCCGCCGACGCCAGAGCTAATCCGCGCTTCGATAGGCCGTCGAGCAGCGCCACAATATCCCCGTCAGGATTTTCACGAACGCGTTCGCGCAAGAAGCCAAAGACTGTCGAATCGAGCGCCGCTTCGCTGACATTCAGCGCGCTCCTGAGTTCGGCGAAAGGATCCTTGGGCTGCGGTAGCGGCCTCGCATCGGAAGCGCCTGATTTGGAGATCGCGTCTTGAGGATTCAGGCGTGCGATTTCGGTCTCTTTCACAATTGGCCGGGGTTGACGCGGTGATATCTCCTGCTTTGCTGGCTCCTCAACGCGTTGACTGGCACTCGTGCCTCTCTGGTCGGCTTGACGCTGCGGATCGCTCTGTCCAGTCGCATTGACTTCCACGTTCTTCTGCGAGGCATTGATCTGGGTAGGCTGGTCGGCACTTCCGCTTATGGTTTGATTCTTCGGATCTACGGGATCCGTTTTTATCTCTGAGCCGCGCGGCCAGAATGCGATGCTTCCCGCCAGCACGACGCCGAAGCACAGCGCGCCAATGAGGGGCAGCGTGACGTTTCTCCTCGGCGCGGGCTCCACGTTGGATTGCAATCCAGTGTCGGCCTGACTCGCCGTGCTCGCCGCTTTGGCAATAGGCTCGCCGCAGATCGGGCACGCCGACAGACCATCGGCGTCGAAGATGTGACCCTGCCTGCATCGGGCCATTTGAACGGTCATATCCGATCCCCACTTCCGGCTCTGACGTCGCCCGGCGATGGACCGGCTGACACCCTGACGTTTCCAATACTACCGGGTCTGTGCCCTTTTTGGGAGAGTTCGAATACCCTTCAGGAGGAAGCCAAGGTCCTGATATTGTTCCGGCGAGAGAACTCCAACGATTGAAGCGACGATCTTGTCGATCCTCTGCACCTCATCCGCGAAGATGGCGTTCTCGCGGGCGAGATAGATGAGAGCCGCCGCCTCCACGGGATTCTTCGATGTCCTGACCCCGTCCGCCGACCAGTTCGCGAGATTGACCAGGGCCGGCGGCGAATAAAGGCGCCCCGCGACGATCATCAATTCGCGACCGCGCGCAAGATCAGCTGGGACGCCGCTCCCGAACGATGTGAAATTCCCGACCCACAGGAAACCGGCGGTGGTCTTCTGCTCCAGCAATTTCACCGCGACCTGGTAAGCATCGCCATAGGAGCGCCCGAGCGCGCGGTCGAGATCTATCACCGTGGGCGCGTAGTCCGAATGCGGAATACCAAGCTCCGCCAGGAGCTTCAGCGCCTCGCCACGCTCCTCCTTGCCGGCGCGCATGAGCCAGGCCTTACCCTTTTCGGGGTCCGCCGACACGCCTGGATAGTCGCCTTTGAGATAGATGTTCGCGAGACGCAACTGGGCAGTATAGAGGCCCGCCTCGGCCGCCACGGTCATCCGGCGAAGCCCCTCCGCAGCATCCTGTTGAACACCATCGCCCTGTTGGAGCATGACGCCATACCAATAGTTCGCCGCCGGATTACTTTTTGCGATCTCGGATGTGAACCACGCCTTGGCCAGCCAGAATTCCTTACGGTCATAGGCGTAATAACCGCGTGACGTTGCCAGCAATTCCCGCGCAAGCGGGGACAGGGCGTATTTCTCCTCGAAGGCCAGCGCGATCGGGTCCCGAAAATCGATGGCGGATCCGGGCTGCTGACCGGATGACGGGCGTCCCGGAGCTTGCTCCAGAGCGGCTTGCTGCTGGCCCGGCTGATTTGTATTTCCGCTGGCATCCGCGACGGGCTTCCTAGCGACCGGAGGAACAACCGTTTGCGCCGGGGCGCCTTGCTTCGGTTGCGCGACATTTTCCGAGGTTAAGTTGTCAGGGACGACGGCCTTCTTGTCAGATTGCCCCGCGATGCGATCCCTACCGGCATCGGGCTTAGCTTCATCCCGCTTGATCGCCTCCTGCATTTGCCGTTCGTTCGCACATCCCGGCCGGCCGCAATCACCGACGTTTGACGGTGACATCCGAAACAGGATCGCGCCGGCTGCCAGCACTAACAGCGCCGCAGCCGTCATGGTGATGGCCTTTATGTTAAGTTGGGACGGCGCGCGCTTCTGCGTCCCCGGCCCGAGCGACGGCGATGCTGAATCTCCATCGCCCGGCGACGGCGTTTCCGCCTGAGCAGCAGGAACCTCGCCACAAATCGGGCAGGCCGCGCTCGAAGCGTCAAAGAAGTGGCCTTGGCTGCAACGAAGAAGCCGTCCTGACGCCCCGTTCGACATAGACGTCACTTCCTATGCTCGCAGCGAAGCCGGCCGGGTCGATCGGGAACACGAACGCCAAGGGCACACGACACGATTACTTGCCATAGCGAGCCTCGTAACGGACAAAGGCGGAATTTAGGGATCCCAAGGCGTAGACACGCTGACGGATCATTTTCCTGATGACGCTCACCAGCTCGGGCGGCGTTCGTAGTTCCGATCTTGTGCGAGTTCGTAGGAACTGCTTCGGCGCATCGGTGGCAGATGTCTGGATTTGCTGGTCGATCGCGGTATCGTCGGGAATGGCATCGCCGCTTGCGGTCAACCCGGCGCGGATATAGGCGACATCGGGCGCGTTGAGCGACGATTTCCAGATGCCCGCTTCATCGGATGACAGCGCGCCCTGTTTGACGGCAGCATCAACGACATCGCGGAATTCCTGGAAAAGATCTTTTGCGGCCTGCGGCAGATCGTCGGCTGGCGTGGGGCGATCTTTTAAATCCCGCCAGCGTTCCTCGAACGCCTGAAACGTCAGGCGACGTTGCGCGACCAGTCGGAATATCTCACTCCGAACCGCGTAGGGCGGCCCCTTCCGCTGCACGATTTCGTAGATCGGAGGGATGGAACTCAACGAACCATCAGGGGATTGCGGCGGGTCCTTTGCGGGAAACACCGAGAGCCAGCGGAACGCATCACTCACGGTTGCCGTGCCGTTCGCCATCTCGTCGAACACCGCCGCCGGCGCCTCGCCAGCGTCGATAGTGGTATTGATGCTGGCGATAAACGCCTCCTTCATGCCATCGCGCGGCGCGTCGAAACCATCACCGCGGCCCGCAGTGTAACAAAGCAATGTCTCGCAGGGAGATGCCATGAAGTCAGACATGATTTTATCCCAAGGCACCTTCGTGGGATCGAGATCACCGAACTTCCCATCCGCACGCTTTGGCCGGTAGATGAGCTTGACAGGGTCGCGATCCGACAAGGCCAAGCTCGTCTGGTAATACTGACCAGATTTCACTGTCAGCGTTGCCACGACATCACACTTGCGCGCTTCAGCCTTCGCAAGGCCGATCGGATTGCGAAGCTTGACCCACAGTTGCAGGTTTTCTGCGGCATTATTGTCGGGCGTCTTCCACCAGAGATGCCCCGACGTTCGTGTTGGGTCGGGAGCCACCGTGCCTCCAAATCGTTCGTCGGTCCAGAATGGTCCTTGGATCTGGCGGGTCGGGGGCGGCTGCTTCCTGCCGGTCGCGGCGTCGACGTAGTCGCTGTAGAGGTAAAGCTCGAAGACCATGCCGGGGCAATTGGCCCATGAAATAGCGGCGACCGTTGCGGGCTGCTCGAAAGTCTTGCGTATTTCGAGCTCCTGCTTGAGCCGTGCGACCTCGGCTTCCAATTCCTCGCGCGTCTTTCGTAACCGTTGCACTTCGGCGAGCGTCTGGTTGAGTTCGTTGCGCAGCAGTGCGATCTGGTCGTTCAACGCGGCGAGTTCGCTTTGCAGCGATTCGACCTTGCGCAACAGGTCGTCGATCTCCTGATCGGTCAACCGGCCCTTCTTCAGCTTCTCGGCGATTTCGTTGACACTCGATGACGCCTGATTGATCGCCGCCTGCGCCTTGTCAGCGCTCTGGCTGTTGTTCACGACCAAGATATAGTGCGGCAGCATGATCACGACGAGCACGAGAAACGCGCCCATCGCCTTGGTGATCACCGCCATCAAGGCGACTTCGCCGCCGCCAACCTCCCGCCGTGGCCGTTTCATTTTGCGCTCGCGGGAATGTAGATGCGGTTGATGAGATTTTTTAGGCAATATTGCCCGGCGGCGTTGAGTGCGCTTTCCTCCTGCTTCTGAACCGCGTGCTGTGCGAAGACGACGATGGCGCTGATAATCAGCGCCACCAGCGTCGTATAGAACGCAACGGCCATCGCGCCCGTGACCAGGCCAATGTCTGGATTCTTGGGATTGATGTATTCCAGCGCGACGGCGATTCCGACCACGGTGCCGATAAATCCGATGGTCGGGATCAACCAGGAGATATAGCGCACATTCTGGTAACGCAGATCGACCCGATGGACCATCAAATCCAGGCTCGAAGTTAGAATGGCGACGGCTTGGTCGACCGATCGGCTCGCCTGCAACTGGGTGATCGAAATGTCGATCAGATACGGCAGGAAACCGTTGTCGGCATCATAAAGCGATACCACCCGGCTGCGGATCGGGCCCAGATCGTTCAATTGAAGAACCGACGAGTCGTCTTCAGGCAAAAGCTGAAGATCGAGAAATTTGGCTTCGTGTTGTGCGACACGCCAGCGCACATAAAGATCGGCGAGGCCTGCCGCGAATATCAGGTAGGTCGCATTCTGGATCGTAAAGGGATAGGGGAAGATGCTGTACTTCTGATGATCCAGCAGCAAAGCTGCCGCTGCCGACCCGTAGGGCAAAGTGAAGCTGAGTATGGTGATAACCACTATCGCAATGACGAGCGCGATGATCATCACTTTGGTATAGTAAGATGGACCTCTCGATTTGGTCGCCCCGCCCATTTCAAATCAACTCCGATCAATTGATCATCGGCCCCACGAATACGCGTAGGGCATCCACTATCGCCTCGGTTGCCCGTTGAAAACAAAGCTCGCTCCGCCAGACGTCGGCCCGCGCCATATGCCTGCCCTTTCCTCGGCGTCATTCTGAACGGATGATAGCCCTATCTAAAGTTCCAATTCTATTCGAACCTGCCCATTTGACGCCTCCACGGCTGAAACGCGCGCCGAAATGGTTCGGAGACCAAACTTGAACATCGCCATGGTATAGGTAGCGATGGCTCGCTCGGCTGCGTGAATGTGATCCGGATTGCTCGTCCAAAACGACATCCGGACGACTTTCATTTCAGGATCAAGCTTCCTCGCTTTCTGAAAGCACTCGAAGCGGGCGACAATACCGCCATACCAGCCACAATCGACCTGCGCGCCCGCCAAGGAAGCCCCCAGCAAGCTGCCAAATCCGGCCGCAAGCAACACCAGACAAATATCGCGTGGCACCCACATGTATGCCTGACCTCCCCGGAGAAGGTGAAGCAGGTACCGTACCATGCCTATTGCCTGCCATTTCCCGGCATTGCTCCGGGAGCCTCGACGGCCACCTACTGCGACAATCTCCATGAGCACTTCCGGCGGGTACTGGGCAACACGCGGCCGACCGGCATGGAAATCGTGGCGTCCGCCACGGCAGGAAATGCCGGGCAATGGGCCTTCCCTGCGGACCGGCCCATGAAAGCCCTCCCACGAATACAGGAGGTCTTCATGCCGCAATATCCATTCAACGCCATTCTCGGCGGAGCTGTTCTGGCCTTCGCCGCGATCTCCGGCCCACCAGCCCAAGCTGCCTGTCCGGCGGCGTGCCTGTCGTTTTTTTCTGAATCCTTCTGCCGGGCCTGCAGTATAGACTCGCAACCGCAATCGCGGAGCAGCTTCGGCGCGATCGCCTTGGACCGAGGCTCGGGATCATACGGTTATTCCTTCGAATGGGATACGTGGGACGGTGCCGAGGCCGCGGCCATGCGGGAATGTCGCAGCCATGTCGACAGCCGGGGCGGCTGTTCGATCGTCCTCTGGTTTTCGGGAGCCTGCGGAGCACTGGCGCAGGCAGGCTCGAACTGGGCAACAGCTTGGGCGGGTTCATCCCGTGATGCCGCTGCCCGTGCTCGCGGTATCTGCGAAAGCAAGGGTACGGCGTGCAAGGTCAGCCGCACAGTCTGTTCCTTCTAGCAAGACCGGAATTGGAACGACGACACTCGCAAAACCGACAAGACTCTTGTCGCTGACGATGCGCATTTGCTGCATCAGGTCACAGCACGAAAATGAACGAGCCGAGATCCCAGGCAATCACAGGCAATCGATATCCGGCTCATTTGCTGTTAGGCGCCATTGGCAAACACGAGGTTTACCACAAGGTATGAGCTCCATGAAAAGTCTATCTATGCGGGGGCGAAGTCAGATCTTTGGCGCAACGCTCGCCATCGTTATCTCGATCCCAGCAATCATTTACTCGGTTGACGAAAGCGCCGCTGAACAAACTCGCATCAGTGGCGCTGGTGGTTACACATGCAGAATCTTTGCCGAGCGCGCCATAACCTCTACACGGCTTGAGGCCATCCAGTGGACCATTGGATATCTTTCCGGCCGCATCACCGCGGATCCTGGCGCGTGGCATCGTGATTTTCACGGCGTGGAGGGCATCACACAAGCCGTCATAGCCTACTGCCGACGCAAACCTCATGCGCCAATTGTCGAAGCTGCGGACTGGTTCTTCGAATAGCCCGCGATCGAAAGGATCAAGCATGAGCATTCGTGCAACAGCGATGTGCCTTGCGCTACTACCGTTTTTCGATGTCTGCCGAGCGGATGACTGCGTGGGACATCCAACACCGGAGCCGCCGCTCCCGTTAGAACAATTCAAGGTCGTGTCTGCATTCGGGGCACGTCGTAACCCATTTTCGGGGCGATTGGCATTTCACACAGGCGTCGACTTGAAAGGACCTCCGTCCGCGGCGGTTTCGAACATGTTCGACGGGCGCGTTGTCGGTCTGGAGGTGGAAAGTGGCGGCACGTTCACGATCACCATCCAGCATTGCGGTGGATGGGTGAGTGAGTACCGACATGTCGTCGATCCGGCTGTCGCGGTTGGCCATACGGTATTGCGCGGCTGGCGGTTGGCGAGCACGCCTCGTCGGAGCGAACCAAACCACGGAGCTCGTGTTCATATTGGCCTCTCGTTGAACGGTAGACCCGTCGATCCTGTTCCCTTGTTTGCCGGCGAAGCGAATAGCACTGCCGTTCCTCTTCATCGCGGGGCCATGCCGCAGTAAGGTAACGACATGCAGGCACCGCCACCCCGTTGGAAAGTCATAGCCTGGCTAATGCTTGGCATTGTACTGGCTGTACTTCCCTTCGTCGGCGGAGCCAGTCCAATCCCGCGCCTCGGCGGCCTCATCGGCGTTGGGGCTTGGCTCCTGGTTTCAATGATGTTTCTGCGTCGCCGAGAGCAAGGTGGAATGCCCTCGCCAGTTAAGTGCACAGGAGGGCTCCCGCCCCCAGAGGATTCCCATGAGTATCCACCTGCGCCGGCACCCACACCAAATCAAACGACGGAAGCAGCTCCTTATATGGTCCGTTGCCGGCAAGGTCACGTTGTTGACGCCAGTCGTCTTTCAGCGTGCCCCGTTTGCGGCGATCCTATTGCCGACGCTGGCACGGATTGATGCCACGCCATGTCGTAGCCGCAGAGAGGGAGTCTACTGCGCGCTTGTTTCAACGATATAGCTTGCGGTCAGGATGCTCACCGCGCCATCCCAGCGACGGCGGCGGTCGTCCGCCATCCGGCGCAGACGGGTCAGGAACAGTGCCGTCTCGCGCTCATCCAGCGAACCCGCAGGAGTACCGGCGGGACGCGGCTCAAGCGCCTTGAGCGCTTCGTCTTTCCAGACAAGCGCCGTTGTGACATGGAACTGTCCGGGAGTCGGCATCACGGCTTCAGCGCGTGGCATCAGAAGCAGCCTGCCTTGCTGAAGCGATGGCTGCGACGGCGAGGGAAGCCAGAGAACGGTTTCGCCCCAGGCCATCTCCCAGAGCCGCTGCCCGGCCGGCGCCGGATCGCGTGTAAAGAGCGTATAGGCCGCGATTGGCTCGCGCGGAACGCCCAGAGCCGCAATCTGTCCCTTGTCGCGCCCCGCGACGAAAACGACCGGCCCCTGCCCGCCAGACGGCAGCAAACCATCGAAAGAGCGTTCGATCACGTAGCGCTCGACGGCAAGCCGATACGGCTGGCCAGCAGGAACGGTCACAGTCAAGTCTCGGACCAACACCTTGTGCGCCCGATCTAGCCGCTCTTCGGGAAGGTTTGGAAGCGCCTCAGCCAGCCGCGCCATAAACGCTAGGGTCGGAAGCTCAAGATCGGCCGGCATCAGCGCGCGGGTTACCGCCGGTCCTCCCATCCGCGATGCGATCGTGGAAATCCATTCGCTCATATAACGCGTCAAGGCATCGGCGATATCGGAGGCGCAACTGAGGTCACCGCGCAACAGCTTTGAGAACGGTTCCGCGCCGTCTTCATGCCGGAAAAGGTGGATGCCAACATCCTTGTCGGTGTCGACACAATTGGTAAGCTCGCGAAAGCCGTGCCATTTTAGGTATAGGTTGGGAAGGCGCATGCGTTTGACTGACTCCGACCGCCCGAAACGGGATTCCTTCGATCCTATCCGTGCCTTTGCCATATCGAAAGCTCTTGCTGCTGCCCAAGACGGATTTCGCGTCCCGATCACCCGTCGCAGACCACAAAGGTGCATCGGCTAACCAACGATCTGAGGCATTGTGGCATCCTGGTCCCGAGGCGGAGATTGCCAGCGATTGCGCGATCTTGCTCGCCGCGCCTGTCGGCAATCGGCGGAAATACCCGCCAATGGGATCTCCTAGCTTCTGCCCTCATGACAAGTGCAATGAAACGAGGCCCGGAACGATTTCGTGAAGCGTTTTCTGATGCAAACTGCCATTTTCATCATGATCGGGGTCGCACTACTTGCCGTGTATGGGATCATCCGCTCGCAATCGCTAGCCGCCTATCCCAACGCACAGCGTTCGGCTGCAGGCCTGCTCAGTCTCGCGGTCGCACTCTGTCTACCGGCAGTGGTCGTTGCGACGATCTCGACCATCTGGAAGAGGCTGCAATGGAGCACAATCGCGGGAGCGGTTGTAGTTCCGCTCGTTATCGCGGCTGCCCTGATAGCGGTCGCCACACCCGATCTCGAGATGATGCTGAGCTTTTGTGCAATCGGCGCGGTTGCCGCCGCCGCCAGCCACTGGCTCAGCAAAGAAATCCTGAAAGCCCGGTAACGCGATGAAGAACTGCGGGCATGAGCTTGGCCTTGGATCCGGAAGCCCGAAGTGAAATCGAATGCTCGATTGTTGATGCCGCCTGATGATCAAGAGCAGTTATCCGTGGAATTGCCTTCTTCGTTACCGCGTAGGTTTAATTCGGAGACAGGAGATGGGTTGCCCAGAAGATCACGACGAAAAGAGCCCGCCGACACAACACATGGCGGAGCAGCAACCGAATGAAGGTTTAGTGGATGTGGTTCGACGCATCAAAAATATCGTCGGCGACGATTGCGAGGAGAGCGACGCATTTTCTGCCTACAAGCGAATTGGATCCGTCGTGCAGGCGGTCGCTTTCCTTCGTGATCCCGTGAACGTCGAATATCGGCGCGTCAGAAACCTCGAGTACGCGGCCATCATGCGAACGGTTCTGGAGGAGGAATTTCAATCGCTGCAGGACGAATTGGACACGATGATTGAGGACAAGGACTGCGGCGAGAACGTGCCCGACAGGGAATTCCAGAGGGTCCGCGACAGACATGATAGGCTGGGAAAGTTTCTCGCCGGCTTGAAGCTTCTCGACAGCCTTGAGTTATCAAAAGGGCAAAAAGACTAGGAGGGTTCCGATTAGGTCTGCGAGCCAACCAGCCGTCCGCCGAAACGGGGCTGCTAGCTCGATAGGCGACATACCGCGTTGTTTCTGCCCAGCTTGCACCATATGCTTGGCCATTATCGGGTGCCTGCATTTCATCGTAAACAATACCGCCGAAGGCTCCGCGCGCGATAGCGCCACAACGACAGGCAATCCCCGGCAATCCAAGCGTCGGTGCCTTTCTGGTACGCGTCAATGACCGGTCTTCCCGACCGCGATCGAGATGAGGGAATACGAGGATGTCCACGAACGGCGGAAACGGATTGATTGTAGCAGTAGCACTCTATTTGCTGGCAGGCGCAGCGCATTACGGCGCCGGACTTGTCGCCTCGCCGTGCCGCAACGACAACGTCTCGATCTCTCGTTCGCTGTTCTGGCCGACCGCCTTGAACAATGATGTCATTACGGGCACCTCGTCCTTGAAGGATTTCGCACTATCACGCGATTGCCGCGACCAGGAGTTCATAAATCCGGGAAAGTGGAACGAATTGATGCGGCAGGCGCGCGGCCAGCGCTGACGTCGCCTTCAGGCTGGCCAGACGTGCACGCAGGAGGACAACTAGGATGGCCGACGATACAGAGAAGACGCCTATTCGCATGCGCAAGACGATCCATCTTGCCTCCCGTCATCCTTCGACGAGCGATGGGAAAGGGCCGACCTTGGAGCGCAAACGGAAGAACCGGCAAGTGCTCGTTGCTCGCCCGGCCGAAATCAGAACGGGACCGGAAGCCGAAGAATGGGCACGGCAACTAACGGCACGATCCGCGGAGGAGCGCGAGCGCGAGCGGAGAAACCAGCAGGAACTCGCTACTCGCAAGGCCGAACTCAGGATGCGGATGGAAGCCGAAGAGCGAGCCCGGCAAGAAGTGCTATTGGCGGGACGGTCCGTTGAAGAGCGCGACATGGATGCGTTCAGCGACAGGTTCGACCAAGTCGTCGAGCGACATCTGCGCCAGTTCAGCGCGGCGATCCCCGGCTTCAGCCTCGCGCCGCTCATCATGCCACCGGGAAGCCGCGCCAAAGGCTACGAATTCAGCTTCGACGGGATAACTGGGTGGGTCCAGCATAACCGCAGGGCAGCGTGGATTGAACGCGTCTCGCCTGGCCGGCGCGGGATGGACAGGACGTTGGTCGCACGTTGGATGGTCGACGATCTGACGACCAGGAATGTCGGCAAGGCCATCAAGGAGGTGCTCGGCATCCGCAGGCGTCGCGGCGCCGCGGATCGAGTAAAGTGACAGCTTGTCGAAGAGAGCTTCGTTTCGCCCAAGATGACTTCGTCTCTGTTGCGATAGGTAGAGGCGATTTCGGTGCCGGCGATGAAGGGTTCACTGGTCTCCTCCAGCCGAGGTGGCCAGTGGCTAGCTCGCTGACAAGACAAGCATTTTTGCGCCGCTTCAGGTCATTGCTAGAAAGCCCATTTCTGTGAAGTCAGGATTGTATTATCCTCGGTCGGTCCTTTTGGGAGGGCTGCCAGTGCGCCTTGCGGCTTGGCGACATCTTGATTGCGGACGCCGACGAGCCGATGACCACGCGCTTCTTCAATGTGACCTCAGAGAAAGCAACCGGCGAGCCAAAGGCCGTTACCCGCTTTGCTCTGGTTGTTGGCAACGATGCTTATACCAGCGCGCGCCTCAAAAATGCCGGTGCCGATGCGGCGCTCGTCGCAGATACCCTGAGACGGCTAGATTTTTCCGTGACGTTGCTTTGCGATTCGACGAAACCCATCCTCGAACGTGCTATCGTGGAATTCGGGCTGGCCCTTCGTCGCGCCGGCCGCAAGGCAGTCGGTATCTTTTATTTCGCGGGGCACGGCGTACAGGAGGCAGGGCAGAACTACCTGCTGCCTATCGATGCGGAAATTCCCGATACTGCGTTTCTGACGAGTGCGGCGGTATCCGCCCAAATCCTCATCGACGAGCTTGCCAAGGCGCCAGCGGCCGCGAAGGTCGTCATCCTGGATGCTTGCCGAAACAACCCCATTCCAAATGCCGTCCGTGCCACCCGCGATGTTCGCAGTGGGCTCGCCGCCATGCGCGATGTGCCGGACGGAACCCTGATCGTATTCTCGACCGCCGCTGATTCAGTGGCGCTGGATGCCGGCAATTCGAACGGTCCGTATGCAACCGCATTGGCCGCCGCGCTCGCCGCTCCGAACAAGTTGCTGCATGAGGTGATGTTCGACGTCTCACGAGATGTCATCGAGGCAACAGACGGTATGCAGCGACCTGCTCTCTTCGTGCAGGGCGTGCCGCCGGCTGTCACCCTCGTCGAGGCTCCCGAAAAATCCCAGACAGGGCGGCCCGGGCCTGAGATCATAGGTCCTGTTCCGCCCCCCAAACCTGTCCGATGGTGGACCAGGGCAGCGAAGCTCGGCCTACTTTTAGCTGCTATCGCGGCAGCCGTCGGCGCCGTGGCGCTCGTAGCCGATAGAACCGCCATTCAGCGCTTTATCAACGAGACGCCGCAACTCGCAGCCCCGTCCCAAGTCCGGCTCGCGCTGCCGTCCGATATCCGATCTGTCGCAGACAGGCTTGGTCTGTCGGATACCCTCGCCGAACTTATCTTCCTTCGTCGATCCCTTGCGTCGATAAGGTCCGGCGACATGGCTACCCTCCTGGCCTTGAAAGCGCTCGCAGACGCCGGCCAGCCGGCCGCAGGCCTCCAAATGGCGCTCCTCCTCGCCGAAGGGCGGCCGGGCCTCGCCATCGATCAGCCCGAAGCCTATCGTTACGCCCAAAAGGTTGCGGAGGACGGACAATTCTGGGCGAAGGCTCTGGCTGCAAAGATTCTGAGCGGCCCCCCCGACGCGATCAGAAGCGAGATCGGTTCGGCGCTGCTGCTGCTGGCCGCGGAGCAAGGCGATCTTCGGGCAAAGGCCGCTGTCGCCGATTATGGCCTCAAGATTCCCGCGGAGCCATCCGATCTTGCCGGGGCGCTCCGCGCCTTTGCCGGCGGTGACAAGGGACGAAAATTACGAAGGGCCGCACAGGAAGAGGTGGGCACCGGCCTTTATATCCTCGGACGTGCCTACCTCTATGGAGAATACAACTTCGTCAAAAACCCGAATGATGGATACGCCCTGCTGCTCGAGGCTGCTCGGCATGGAAGCGGCGAGGCGCTCGCCGTTCTCGCCTTCGCCTCCAGCGTTGGCATGGGTACCAAGCTCAATCCGGTCGAGGCCGCCGCCTGGGCGCGGCTGGCGATCGGCGACGACGCCAATGACAAGCAAACCGACGCGCTGACGCAGACCCTGAACCTGATGCGGATGGCCGCGAGCCGGCAGCGGATGGACGAACTCGACACGATCCTGCCCAAAGCGCCGGGCGAGGGCACACCGCGTTAGATATCTGAAGATATCTGAATGACCGTGCAATGACTGGCAATGAAGCCCAATCGGCTTCAGCTGAGCGGGAGCGTAACTGAAGCTCGGATATCCAGGTAGAGGCCAAAGATATGGAGGGACCTCTTGCAAAGCCTGCCATTCAGGCTCGTACTCGCGACCGCGCTTTCGCTCATCTTTTGCGTTTCGGGGATCGCCCAGCAGGCCAGCTACAAGCAGCCGGCGCTCATCGAGGCGCTCCGCCGAGGAGACGCCGGCCAGCTGGCCTTGCCTGACCCTGAACGCTGGATTGGAGCGGTGCGCGACAATTCGGCGAAAGCCACAGCCTCACCCGAGGAAGAGGAGGAGCGGGAACATTCGAACGTGGCGGCAAAGCTGATCTTCCGAGCCGCCTATGTGATGGCATTCGCTGAACGTTTCGCCGGCACCTGCCCACTCGCTAGACGGTTACCGACGGCAGAGATCAAGAAAAGCCTTAAGCAGATACGAGATTGGACAGCGCCGAGCGTCTCAGCTGCAACGACAACTCAGGGGGCAGACCTGACCGTCGAGCAAGAGGGACAGTTGCGCCTGAATCGTTTCATTCTGGACGGCGCCGATGATGCCGCAACTTTCCAGCGCCTCGTCCCCTGCGATAGCGTCGTCACAGGGCTTGTGAGCCGGGCACTGGTCGATTTGTTGTCGTCCCCCCAGCCGGCGCCGGCCATTCGACCCAAGCGCGTTGAGCTCATGCCTGATCCGACAGACGAGATTCCCGGCGTCCTGATCGGCTGGGAAACCGACATCATCAAAGCCCTGAAGGCCTCGCAGGCCGACGGCAAAAGGCTTCTCGTCTTCTTCCGGACGGCGTCCTGTCCGTGGTGCGACGCGCTAGCCAGAGAATTCGTGAACAACGCGGACCTCAACGCCAACGCCGGACAATTCCGCGCGGTGATAGCCGCAGTCGAAGCCGATCCGCCGAATGTCGCCTATGGCCTCCATCAGAAAATCGGTCTCGATGTTTTTCCGGTCATCTCGATCTTGACCTTGGACAAAGATGGCACCCTTGATGAACACAAGCGTTATTCCGGCTATTTCCCTGGACCTGATCTGGCCAAACGCCTGTCAACATTTCTCGGCAACAAACCTCAGACTGACAAGGCCGCATTCGACAAGATCCGTTCGGAGAGCCCACGCAAGCCTGCTTATTGCTGGAAGATCGAAACCTTCTCACTTTGCATGGCCCGGCTGAACCAATAGCAGGCCGCGTTTTCTACAATTTCATTGGAGGATTCCCAAGATGAGCGAAGACCCACACTCCGCGAAGCCAGACGCCCTTTCGTCCAAGCCGTTCTTCCGCCTAGTCGGTCTCTTCATCGTTACCATGATCGGTTTGGCAATCCTGTCTCACGAAATTATACCGCGCATTATCAAGGCCGAAGGAATGGACGTGACCGCTCCAACGGGATTGCTGCTCCTGCTCTATATTCCTGCCTATTTGTTCAGACATAGGCGATGGGCACTGCATCTTCTCGCCAGCTTGGCAACGCTAGGGGCAGTGTTGTTCACCCTCCGCTTTGGAGTTTGGATTCGGGACGCGCACGGCGTTTCGGATTGGACGACCGCTGTCGCGTTCATTCCAGCCATTGCGGGACTTGCGATTTGGCGATTCTTAGCGACCAAGAGCGGATGACGTTTGGTTTTCTAACTACACATGCAGTTAACCGGCGCTCTGGTCCTTCTCGCAAATAGAAAAGAGATTTAATCTGGGAGAATCGCAATGCCGAGACTCATTCCAGTCCTGCGAGAATTCCTGCAATTCGTGACGATAGCAGCACTCGCAGTAATCATGTCTTGCTCGGCGTCCGCGATGGAATGGAAGCTCGTAACAGATCGCCATGATCTGTGGTTCCATTACGGTGCAACTCTGGTCATCAAGGCAAGAGGAACGGTCGAGGCGCAGGACGCGCAGCGCAGCGCTTCGCGACGCTCTTGAAAAGCTCTGAAAGTGGAAAACCGAGAGTGGGGCTTCGTCCTCTTGTTGTGCTTGATTCGCCCGGTGGAGATCTACAAGGCGGCATCATGCTCGGAGCGGCGATCCGCAGCGCCCGCGTCGACACTGTTGTCGAGGAAAAGGCGATCTGCGCCTCAGCTTGTACCTATGCCTTCATAGGCGGGGTCGGGCGGTCGGTGCTCGGCAAGTTCGCGATCCACGCCGCCAAGCTTGTGGACGAGGTAGGCGACCGGGCCGGTGACAGCTACCAACTCTATTCTGCCTGGGTGATGATCTACACGCGCGAACAGATCGGCCGTGATGATATGGCGCACGAGGCATTGGCGTTCGGCTCCAAGGGCGCCGCCCTGCTCGACGATGGCCTGCTGCGCGACTGGAACATCATCACCATGGCATCCCGGCCGTCGCAGGCGATCGATCCGAGCCAATACAAATCGCTGATCTGTCCGCAACGCGTACGGTATGATATCGCAGCCGTCAGCCATATCGTCTGCAGCAGCATTGCGCTCGGCCGGCTTGATGTGCGAATGATCGCAGCTCTCGAGTCCCTTTCCGGCGAGGCGATGTTTTCGACCATCCGTGCCGAGCAGGCGCGCTGGAACGCCTATCGTGATTCATGCCAAGATCGCGATCTAGGCAGCGGCTTGGACAAGGCCAGAGAGCAGGCCTCGGCTCTGCCGCCAGCCAATTTGGACAAGGGCGGCTTGATGGGCCTTTTCCTGCAAGAAGGAACACAGCCGCGAGGACGAATCGGCATCGAGCTCTGCCTTGAGCAAGCCTATGGCGACCGCGTCACCGAATTGGAAGCGCTAGCGACATATTTCAAGATTGGCAGGCAAACTGACGTACAGAAGGGCTGGAAGGCGCCGAAATAGGCGCGCGCCTCATATTGAGGGCCATGACGTGGTGGCCGGTATAATCTTGAAGAACAGGTAATGGTGCCATGGGCGCTGCACCACGCGGTTTGCGTTCGACGTCTATCCTTCATTTGTAATCAACAGTTGCCTCTTCGATTGCTGACTTAGCCCGCATCAGAGACGCGACGCGCAATCACAGGCAACTGCAAGCAATGGATTTGATGCGGCCGCCAGGCACAATGCTTACCGTTAAACGTAAGTGCTGATAGAGCGGTTGGTATCCGAAATTGGGATGCCAATTTTTACTACCGACAAATCCCATGTTGTGGGACTCAGAAGATTTATAAACAGCGATCTATCGGATTAAGCGATGATTGAATTTCGTCAGATAAAATACGTTATTAAAGCGACTGAATACGGAAGCTTCCGCAAGGCGGCTTCAGCTCTCGGAATTCAGGAATCGGCGGTTAGTCGCCGTATTCGGGATCTCGAGGGGACGCTCGGCACCTCTCTCTTTCAGCGTCATAGCGGCGGCGTCTTTTTGACTTTGGCTGGGCAGCAATTTGTTCGCCATGCACGGAAGGCTCTGTGGCAACTCAGCCTGGGGGTGAAGGATGTGGCCGCTATCGGCCGTTCCGAAGATGGCTTCATTAAGATTGGTATTTTCTCCTCACTCGCGTCCGGATTTCTGTCTGATCTCTTGCGAGTTTATGAAAAGGAGCATTCGCGAGTACGGCTTGAATTCATCGACGGAGATCCAGCAGACCATGTATCGGCGGTTCGGCAGTTCCACCTCGACGTGGCGTTTATCACGGGAACAACCCAGTGGACCGATTGTACGGTCGATCAGCTTTGGTCGGAGCGAGTCTTTGTTGTTCTGCCGAGTAATCATCAGCTTTGCGACAAGCAAGAACTAAACTGGGACGATCTTTCAGGCGAACAGTTCATGGTCAGCAACGTCGCACCAGGCCCAGAGATTCACGACTATCTTATACAACGTCTTGCCGACCTTGGGCGCCACCCTGAGATTCAGGTACAGTATGTTGGAAGGGACAATCTGATTTCACTTGTCGCTGTCGGGCGAACCTTGACGCTCACGAGCGAGGCGACCATCGTAACTCAGATTCCGGGTATATCTTATCGGCCAGTGCAAAATGAAACCCTGCCGTTTTGTGCGGTATGGTCGCCGCGAAACGACAATCCTGCCTGTCGGAGCCTAGTCAGCTTGGCGCGATCAATGGCGCAGATTTCTCGGGCTGGGTAACTCCTGCGGAGCGTTTTGCCTTCGCGAATCCGCGATCCGTGGCGATGAAACGCTCCAGCATCGGCACGATGAGCTTGGCCGGCTCGACCGGCGCGCCGCCATCGGCCAGGATGCGCCCGTATTCCAAGAGATCGCGATGCAAGGTCGCCGGCAGCTCCAGCGCGATCTTCACCGGCTTATCGTCAGCGATGGGACCGAGTTTCAGCTTGGTCATGACTATCCCCTGTATGCTTCGAGTACCAGATCTCGCGTGACGACAATCCTGACGGGGAATCCCGGCCGGATGGTCAGCGTCGGCGCGACATTGAGCTGACGGCGGACGATCTGCTGACCAGCATCATTGATGGTGTCCTGCCCGCCGCTACGGATGGCACGCAGCAATCGGTTCTCGTCGCTGACGGCGAGTTCGGAGCCGACCGCGAGCAAGGTGGAAAGGCCAGCGGCCTTGGCGAGGTCCCACCAGTGGTAATCGACGCCGTCTTCAAGCCCAGCATAGCCTTGCGTGTCGGCGCCGGGCTGGCGTTCCAGCACGATGGAGCGACCGTTCGGCATGATGAGGCGATTCCAGACGAGCAGCACTCGGCGCTGGCCGAATTGCACGTTGTTGTCATATTGGCCGATGATCCGCGTCCCCTGCGGCACGAGCAGGATGCGCCCCGTGGGGCTGTCGTAAATGTTCTCCGTCACCTGCGCGGTGATCTGGCCTGGTAGATCGGAACGGATGCCAGTAATGAGCGCGGCCGGAATGACGGCACCAGCCTGGAGCACGAAGGGCGAGGCTGGCGCCATGACGCGATCCGATGAGGTCGTGCGGCGATCGACGGGCGCGTTCAGGAATGCGAGCTGCTTGTCCTGCGCCGTCTGCTGACCGGGCAGCCCTGACAGGCCCGCCGTGTCGAAGCCGGCAAGGCCCGGCGTTGGTGTTCCGGCCGTGGCCGGCGAACCCGCCCGCGACTGGAAGAACACGGTGCTGGTGCGGGCGGCCTCCTCCTCGGCGCGGCGGCGTTGCTCGGCTTCATCGACTACGGGCGCTGGAACGACAGGCGGTACGACGGGTTGGCCTGCATTCTGTGCGGACAGGATCGGCCGTCCGAGGTCGCCCGGCAGCGGAGGCCCGAGAACGGGGCCGGTATAGTCGCGTGGCAGGCCAGCGAGGCCGTCGGCGGGCTGCCGGTTGCCGGTCGAATACAGCTCCTCGCCCTCCTTGCCGGCATTGCGGGTCTGGAGAGCGTAGATCAGCGATCCGCCGATGCCGACCAGCGCGACCGCTGCGACGCTGGCAAGCACCTTGCGCGACAGGCGGGTGACGCGCGGCGGCTCGGCACGAAGACGCATCGGGGCGGCGGTATTGGTTGAGTTGTCGCTCATGATGACGGCCTCCCGTCGGTCCGGATAATGCGGACGGTCTGCTGGCGATCACCACTGCCAAGGCGCAGCTCGGCCGCGCCGAACAGGCGATCGACGATCAGGATGTGCTGATGGATGCGTGTATTGGCGATCTGCGCCTCGCCCTCCGGGCCGATGACGAAGATCGGCGGCATCTCGCCTTGCACGATGCCACGCGGGAACTCGACATAGACGCGGCGGCCGTCGTCATAGACCGCGACCGGCTTCCAGGGTGGATTGTCGCCGGTGAGGCCATAGCGATAGTTGCGCGCGGCGGCGGCCGGAATGACCGGCATCGCCGGCATGGCCTGCCGCTGGCCGGGTACTTGCGGATAAGTCCAGGCGACGGCGGGCATATAGGGCTTCTGGCCGGAGCGCAGTTCGAGCATGTAGGCGCGCCGGTCGGTGGTGACGACGAGATTGGTGGTGATGTCGGCCCGCGAGGGTTTCACCAGCACATGGACGCGCCGGGTGACGCCGCTACCGCTCTCGGTGTCGCCGATGATCCAGCGCGCGGTGTCGCCCGCCGCGATCGGGCCTGCGCCGGTCAGGCTTTCGCCAGGCTCGAGCGCGATGTCGGTGATCTGCCCAGGCGCGGCATAGACCTGGTAGAGCGCGCCATCCGACCACGGATAAATCTGGATGGCGTTGTAATAGCCTTCGCGGCGCGGCTGAACGCGGGCGGCGGTGTTGGCGTTCTCGACGCGGGCTGTCGGCGTGCCTGCGGCGACGCCTCCGCGTGCAGGCGTCCAGGCCGGTGGGACATGCAACGGCTTCGGCCGGTCATCGGTGACGGCGGCCGGAACGGCGGGCAAAGGCGGCACACTTGAATCGTAGCTGATCTCCGGCGGCTTGCTGGCGCAGCCCGCAAGCGCGCTTGCGGAAAGCAGCAAAGCCGCGATTGCGGATTTACGGAAAGACGGCGTCCCGCCTTTGCGGATCGTCGGCCCGGTCATTGGCTCATCTCCCGCGACCATGAGATTGCGTTGATGTAGATGCCGAGCGGATTGGCCTTGAGCCGTTCGGCGTCGCGCGGCGGTTGAACTACGATGGTCAGGATCGCGGTCCAGCGCTCGGTCGCGGAGAGTTTTCCGTCTTCGTAGCGACGCTCAGTCCAGGCAACGCGGAAGGAATCCACCGAAGCGCGGATGACACTGGAGGCTTCCACCGCGACCTGCTGCTTGCCGACCTTGGCGAAGGGGTCGTTGGCGCGGGCATAATCGTTGAGCGCGGCCGCGCCGCGATCGGTGGTCCATTCATAGGCGCGCAGCCAGTTCTGCCGGACGATGATCGGATCGGCTGGAATGCTCCTGACCTGTTCGATGAAGCGGGCGAGATGCCAGGCCACTTGCGGATCGGTCGGGCGATAGTCGGCCGTAGCGGCCGCGACGGTTTGTGCCTGGCCGAGATTGTCGACCTGCACCACCCACGGCACGACGGTCCCGCGCGCGGATTGCCAGACGAGCGCGGCGGCGAAGCCGGCCGACAGGATCAGCGATCCGAAGGCTATGTAGCGCCAGTTCTTCGCCTGCACGCGGGCCGAGCCGATGCGCTCGTCCCAGATTTGGGCGGCCTTCTGATAGGGAGTCTCGGGTTGCGGTGTCTTGCCGTAATGCGCGGCGGGGCGTCTGAAGGGGTTCATGAGCGGTCGCTTTCAGAGAGGTTGACGGAGGAGCCGGAGCCGTGGCTGTCGCCGGAACGGACGGCGTGAGCTGCGGCGCTGACGCCGTGACTCACTGCCTGATGGCGTTTCATGCGCCTCGCCCAATCGGGCGCGCCGCCGCGTACCGTGGCCTGGCTTTCGGCGGATGAGGCATCGACTGCAGAGGCTTGCCCGACCGTTCCCATGGTCGAGGAGCCGCCTGTCATGCTGAAGCCGGCTTTCGCGCCATCAGCGTTGCTTGATTTGACGCTCTCGCCGGCGCGGGCGGCGGCACGGCGTAGCGGTGATGCGACGGCAGAGCCAGCGGCGCGCGCGACGCCACCAAGGCCGGAGGCCACGCCGGATGCGCCAGACTGCCCGAGAGAACCAAGGGCGTAGGCTGACGAAGCGGCACCGGCGGCCGTGGCGCCACCACGAACGGCTGCCGCGCCGCCCGAGATGGCTGCCGTTCCTCCCTTGGCGGCCAGGCCCGCCGCTCCGGCGGCAGCCACTGCCGCGCCCCCGACGGCAAGGCCGGTTCCCACGGCGGCGCCCGCGCCAAGCTGTGGACCTCCGGAGACGAGACCATTGGCGATGCCAGGACCGAAGATGCCGAGACCGAGCAACGACAGTGCGGCCAGCACGATGGCCATGGCCTGATCGACGGTCAGCGTCTGCCCGCTGGCGCTCTGCGTGAACTGGCTGAACAGCGTCGAGCCGATGCCGATGATGACGGCAAGCACCAGTACTTTGATTCCTGACGAGATGACGTTGCCGAGCACCCGCTCGGCCATGAAAGCGGTCTTGCCGAACAGACCGAAGGGGATCAGCACGAACCCCGCGAGCGTCGAGAGCTTGAACTCGATGAGGGTGACAAAGAGCTGGATCGCCAGAATGAAGAAGGCGAGGATCACCAGCGCCCAGGCGAAGAGCAGGCAGGCGATCTGAATCAGGTTCTCGAATACCGAGATCCAGCCCATCAGGGGCGAGATCGCTTCGAGCAGCGGCCGAGCGGCGTCGAGGCCGGTCTGCGCGACCTTGCCGGGGCGCATCAGGTCCACTGCGGCGAACCCCGTTCCGCTTGCCTTCAGCCCCAACCCGGCAAAGCTGTCGAAGACGATTTTGGCCAGGTTATTCCAGTTGGAAATCAAATAGGCGAAGACACCGACGAACAGCGTCTTCTTGACGAGGCGCGCGATGATGTCGTCATCCGCGCCCCAGCTCCAGAACAGCGCCGCCAGCGTCACGTCGATGACGATCAGCGTGGTGGCGATGAAGCTGACCTCGCCGGACAGCAGCCCGAAGCCGCTGTCGATATAGCGGGTGAAGACGCCGAGGAAATTGTCGATGACGCCGCTCCCCATGCATCACCGCCGTTCCGGGGTGAGAGGCGCGGTGGGCGCGGGCGTCTTTCCGAGGAAGCGGTCGCGGGTCTCGGCCCAGACACGCAGGCATTCGGCGTCGTTCGCTGCGGCCTGCCCGAGCTGCTGACAGCGGCGCTGCGCGTCGCGCAGCGGATCGATTGCAAGGTGGAGCTGCGGCATCGGCGAAGATGCCGGCGCGCCGTCCTTGCGGGTCAGCTCGATCGCCGTCACTGTCAAGGCGACCGCGACGAACGTGATTGCGCCGATGCGCGCCAGCATCTTGCCGTCCATGACGATGCTCCCTTCTCGCCGTCAGTTGCCGTTGAACATCTGCGCGTTGCCGGGCTGGTAGCCCGCGCCCGGCGTCAGAAAGCGGCGACGCTGCTCGCGGCCCTGTTCGGCGGCAGCCGTGCGCTCGGCTTCGGTCAGCATCTGCGCGCGACCGTTGGCAGCTCCAACAGCGGTGAGATCGGCAAGCTGCTGGGCGAGAAGCGCGAGGAGCTGGTTGCCGGCCTGTGTCGCCTGCAACGCGCCGGTCGCCGACTGGCTCTGGCTGACCAGAGCCGACATCTGCGTGCGGTTGCTGTCGATATTGCTGACGACACCGGCCTGCACGCGCATGGCGTCCTGCAAACCGCCGACCGTGTTGTGCCAGCGCGAGCGCGCATCGGCGATGAGCTGGTGATCCGTCGCCGACATCGAGACGCTCCCGTATTTTTGGCTGAACATCTGGTCGATCTGCTGGACGTTGAAGGCGATGTTCTGCGCCTGGCTGAGAAGCTGCTGGGTGCGCTGGACGTTCTGCTGAAGCTGCTGGAGCGCGGAATACGGCAGGTTCGCCAGATTGCGCGCCTGGTTGATGAGCATCTGCGCCTGATTCTGAAGCGACGTGATCTGATTGGTGATCTGCTCGAGCGAGCGTGCGGCGGTGAGCACATTCTGCGCATAATTCGATGGATCGAACACGATGATCGCGTGCGCGGGTGTTGCGAGCATCGGCGTGAGCGCAATGGGTGCTGCGAGCATGGTCACGGCCGTAAGCACGGCGCGCGAACGGGAAGGACGGATCATCATCGTTGAGGCTCCTCTTCTGTCAGGGTGATCTGCGTGGAAAAGTTCGGAAGGAGATCGACCGCCCAACCGGCGTCGCGGGTCTGGAGCCAGGCCGCGAGGAATCCTTCACGGCCATGCTCGGCAAGGAGGTTTGCGATCAGGGTCTGGTCGGATTTGGAGGACGCGGCGCAGAGCGCGAGACCGACTTCGGCGAGGCCCAATTCAAACAGACGATTGCCGCGCCGCGACTGGCAGTAGTAGTCGCGCTTGGGTGTCGCCCGCGCCAGGATCTCGATCTGCCTGTCATTCAAGCCGAAGCGGCGATAGATGGCCGTGATCTGCGGCTCGATCGCGCGCTCGTTCGGCAGGAGCAGCCGCGTCGGGCAGCTCTCGATGATGGCGGGCGCGATATTGCTGCCGTCGATGTCCGATAGCGACTGGGTGGCGAAGATGACCGACGCATTCTTCTTGCGTAGCGTCTTCAGCCATTCGCGGAGCTGGCCGGCGAAGCCTTCGTCGTCGAGCGCGAGCCAGCCTTCGTCGATGATGAGCAGCGTCGGACGGCCGTCGAGCCGGTCGCCGATGCGGTGAAACAGATACGCGAGCACGGCCGGGGCCGCGCCGGTTCCGACAAGGCCCTCGATCTCGAATGCCTGCACGGCGGCGCGGCCAAGCTGTTCGGCCTCGGCATCGAGCAGTCGGCCATAGGGACCGCCAACGCAGTACGGACGCAGCGCTTGTTTCAGATCGTTGGACTGAAGCAGGACACAAAGGCCGGTGATGGTGCGTTCCTCGACCGGCGCGGAGGCGAGCGAGGTCAGCGCCGTCCAGATATGCTCCTTGACTTCGGGCGTGATCGTGATGCCTTCGCGCATCAGGATCGCCACGATCCAGTCGGCTGCCCAGGCACGCTCATAGGTGTCGTGAATGCGGGCGAGCGGCTGGAGCGACACGGAGACGTCGGAGCCTTCCGTGAGCCCGCCGCCGAGATCGTGCCAGTCGCCGCCCATGGCGAGCGCGGCGGCGCGGATCGAACCGCCGAAGTCGAATGCGAAGACTTGGCTGTTCTCGTAGCGCCGGAATTGAAGCGCCATGAGCGCTAGCAGCACGGATTTACCCGCGCCGGTCGGGCCGACTACGAGGGTATGGCCAACATCGCCGACGTGCAAAGATAACCGGAACGGGGTTGAGCCTTCCGTTCTGCCGTAAAGCAGTGGGGGCGCACCGAAGTGCGAGTCCCACGCCTCGCCCGCCCACACCGCCGAAAGCGGGATCATGTGGGCGAGGTTCAAAGTGCTGATGGGAGGCTGGCGGACATTGGCGTAGGCTTGGCCGGGCAAACTGCCGAGCCAGGCATCGACCGCATTCACCGTCTCGGTCATGGCCGTGAAATCGCGGCCCTGAATGACCTTCTCGACGAGGCGCAGTTTCTCGTCGGCAATGCGCGGGTCGGCATCCCAGACCGTGATCGTCGCCGTAACATAGGCCATGCCGGCTACATCCGCGCCGAGTTCCTGCAAGGCCATGTCGGCGTCAGCCGCCTTGTTCGACGCATCGGTATCAACGAGCACGGATTGCTCGTTCGTCATCACCTCCTTGAGGATCGCGGCGATGGACTTGCGCTTGGCAAACCACTGCCGTCTGATCTTCGTCAGCAACTTTGTCGCGTCAGTCTTGTCGATCAGGATCGCCCGCGTGGACCAGCGATACGGGAACGCCAGTCGGTTGAGATCGTCGAGCAGGCCGGGCGTGGTCGTGGTCGGAAAGCCGGTGATGGTGAGGATGCGGACGTGCTGATCGCCAAGGCGCGGCTCCAGCCCGCCGGTCAGCGACTGATCAGCCAGCAGCGCGTCGAGATAGATTGGCGTCTCGGGAACACGGACGCGATGACGTTTCGTCGAAACGCAGGAATGGAGGTAAGTGAGCGTCCCGCTATCATCGAGCCAGGCGCATTCCGGCATGAAGCCGTCGAGCAGCGCGATAACGCGATCGGTGCGGTCCGTGAAGGCGCGCAGGATTTCATGCGGATCGACGCTGCTGCGCTCACGACCTTCGTAAAGCCACGCTTCGGTGCGTGCGGCTTCCTCGGCCGGCGGCAGATAGAGGAAGGTGAGAAAATAGCCCGATACAAAATGGCTGCCCGCTTCTTCGAAGTCCGCCTTGCGCTCGGCATCGACGAGGCCGGAGGCCGGATCGGGAAAGACGCTATTGGGATAGGTCGCGGCCTCGTGACGCTGCGCTTCGACAAAAATGCTCCAGCCCGATCCGAGACGGCGGAAGGCGTTGTTGATGCGGCCGGCGACCGCGACCAGCTCGGCGGCGACGGCGGAATCGAGATCGGGACCGCGAAAGCGCGCGGTGCGCTGGAAGCTGCCGTCCTTGTTGAGCACGACGCCCTCAGTGACGAGTGCGACCCAGGGCAGATAGTCGGCAAGGCGGCTGGCGGAACGGCGATATTCGGCGAGATTCATCATGTACGCGCTCCTCAGACCGACAGATGACCGGGGATGCGCAGATGGCGGCGGCCGACTTCGACGAAGAGCGGATCGCGCTTGGCGGCCCAGACCGCCGCGAAATGGCCGACGGCCCAGATAGCCAAGCCGACCAGCCAGAGGCGCAGGCCGAGGCCCACGGCTCCGGCCAGCGTCCCGTTCAGAATTGCGATGGACCGCGGCGCGCCGCCGAGCAGGATGTGCTCGGTCAGTGCGCGGTGGACCGGGACCGAATATCCCGGCACGGCGTCGAGTTGTTCGAAGGCGGCAGCCATCAGATCAGCGCCCCGCCGCCGAAGGAGAAGAAGGACAGGAAAAAGCTCGACGCGGCGAAGGCGATCGAAAGCCCGAAGACGATCTGGATCAGACGGCGAAAGCCGCCGGAGGTGTCGCCGAAAGCGAGCGCCAGGCCGGTCGCGATGATGATGATCACCGCGACGATTTTGGCGACCGGCCCTTCGATCGACTGAAGGATTTTCTGAAGCGGTTGCTCCCACGGCATGGAAGAGCCGGAGGCATGGGCGGCCGGGAGCAGAATGAGATTGATGGTGGCGACGGCGACCGCCGTCGCGAAGGTGCGGCGGATACGGATTGCTGTACGGATCATGCGGGCTCCATGGAGTTCGAAGTGGCAGGGGTGATGTGGTAGTCGCCGTCAGGACCGAGCCCTTCGACGCGGGCGAGTTCGGCCAGCCGGCGCGCGGACCCGCGGCCGGAGAGGACGGCAACGAGGTCGATGGTCTCGGCAATCAGCGCGCGGGGGACCGTGACGACGGCTTCCTGGATGAGCTGTTCGAGCCGGCGCAGCGCACCGATGCCGGTTCCGGCATGGATCGTGCCGATGCCGCCGGGATGGCCGGTGCCCCAGGCTTTGAGGAGATCGAGCGCTTCGGCGCCGCGCACCTCGCCGATGGGAATGCGATCGGGCCGCAGGCGCAGCGATGAGCGCACGAGGTCGGAGAGCGTCGCCACGCCGTCTTTCGTTCGCAGCGAGACAAGGTTTTCCGCGCGGCATTGCAGCTCGCGCGTATCCTCAATGATGACGACGCGATCCGCGGTCTTCGCCACTTCGGCGAGCAGCGCGTTGGTCAGCGTGGTCTTGCCGGTCGATGTGCCGCCTGCGACAAGAATATTGGCGCGGGAGACGACCGCGATACGTAGCGACGCGGCTTGATCAGCGGACATGATGCCGGCGGCGACATAGTCGTCGAGCGTGAACACAGCGACAGCGGGCTTGCGGATGGCAAAGGCCGGCGCCGCGACGACCGGCGGCAATAACCCTTCGAAGCGCTCACCAGTTTCGGGAAGCTCGGCGGAGACACGCGGGCTCCGCGCGTGAACCTCCGCGCCAACGTGATGCGCGACCAGACGCACGATGCGTTCGCCATCGGTCGCCGACAGTCGCTCGCCCGTATCAGCCAGCCCTTCCGAGAGACGATCAATCCAGATGCGCCCGTCCGGGTTCAGCATTACCTCGACGACGGCAGCATCTTCCAGAAACCGCGCGATGGCTGGACCGAGCGCCGTGCGCAGCATGCGCGCGCCGCGCGCGTGACGTTCCGAATATTGATGCATAGCCGCCATATCGCCCCGATTTCCAGCCGGGACTGACAGACGCACCCCCATGCGGGGCTGATTAAAAGAGCCAGATCTGAGGCCACTTCAACAAGAAAACAGAGGCGTAGTAGTGTAGCGCGCAAATACAGGAGATCGGCGGAATCACAGATCCGAGGTGAGCGACAAGAAGGTCGTCGGAAGGAAGGTTCGATGATCGATAGACAGATTCGGCATTGGTGCTGCGCCATTTGTTTTTGCCGACTGCGTCCGTTCGTCGGGCAATGATCGAGATTTTCAACGCGGCACTATGGTCGACGGGCGCAAGGGCAGCAGGCTATTCCGACACTTCGCTCGGCGCGGCGCCCGGCACATCGTCCGGGATTTCGCGCAGGAAGCTCTGGCCCTTCTGCAATCGCTTGCCGAGCGTCTCCACGAAGCCGTCAAACCGCTCGCGGCCTTTGGCCTGCGCGGCAGCGT
The DNA here is from genome assembly GCF_051535215.1 of Nitrobacter sp. Classification (NCBI taxonomy): domain Bacteria; kingdom Pseudomonadati; phylum Pseudomonadota; class Alphaproteobacteria; order Hyphomicrobiales; family Nitrobacteraceae; genus Nitrobacter; species Nitrobacter sp. Next base: position 110,109 of record NZ_JBPPLY010000008.1, read on the forward strand.
GGGCGTCCGGCGGCACGGGCGGGGTGATCGACAGCCAGAAGCGCACATAGAGCGCCAGTGTTTCGGCGGTGACGCCGAGATCGCGCTCCATCCGCTGGACCTGTCTGGACAGCCGGTCGAGCCTGCGGGCGAAGGCTGCTTCGCGCGCGTCCGCGTGGTCGGGCGACAGGAACGAACTGACGGCCGCCTCGACGATCGCGGACCGAGGCAATTTCTTGCGATCGGCAAGCTCATTGATGCGACCGATGAGTTCGGCGGGCAAAGTGAGATTGAGACGGTCGCGCATGGTGTCACAGCTCCATGTTGTCGCCGGGATCGAGTGCGACCTGGCGGGCGATGCCGGTCATTTGGCGACGCAGCGCCTGGCGCTGGCGCGCGACGTCTTCCGGCTCGTCGTCGAGGATGCGCGTGAACTCCTCGGCGGGACGCATCTCGGTCGTCTCCTTGACGATCGCAACATGGTCGGGAAGCTCGGGTTCGCGGCGCAGGCCCGCATTGGCCTTGTCGGGCTTGTGGGCGGCTACCAGCGCGGGATCGGGCTTTTGCGGCTGGAGAGTCGACCAGCCATCCTTATGACGGGTGCGCCCCGATTTTTGCGAATCTGGCGGCGGCAGCACGCGCTCGCGGAACCGTGCATCTTCGTAATAGCGCGCCTTCTTCGCCCGCACCGGCGGCGTGCCGGCGACCATGACGATTTCGTCGGTCGGCGGGAGCTGCATGATCTCGCCTAGGGTGAGCAGCGGCCGGGCGGTTTCCGAACGCGACACCATCAAATGGCCGAGCCAGGGCGAGAGCCTGTGCCCGGCATAGTTCTTCATCGCCTTCATCTCGGTCGCGGTCCCCAGCGCATCCGAGACGCGCTTGGCGGTCCGCTCGTCATTGGTCGCGAAGCTGACGCGGACATGGCAATTGTCGAGGATCGAATTGTTGGCCCCGTAAGCTTTCTCGATCTGGTTGAGCGACTGGGCGATGAGGAAGCTCTTGATGCCGTAGCCGGCCATGAAGGCGAGTGCCGACTCGAAGAAGTCGAGGCGGCCGAGCGCCGGGAATTCGTCGAGCATCATCAGGATGCGGTGCTTGCGCTCCTTGGCGTGCAGATCCTCGGTGAGACGGCGGCCGATCTGGTTGAGGACCAGGCGGATCAGCGGCTTGGTGCGCGAGATGTCGGACGGCGGCACGACCATATAAAGCGTGGCGGGCTTTTCCTCGGTCGTGAGATCGGCGATGCGCCAGTCGCACCGGCTGGTGACTTCCGCCACGACCGGATCGCGATAGAGGCCGAGGAACGACATGGCGGTCGAGAGCACGCCGGAGCGCTCGTTGTCGGATTTGTTGAAGAGTTCGCGCGCCGTCGAGGCGACGACCGGATGCGGACCGGCTTCACCGAGATGCTTCGTCGCCATCATCGCGGAGAGCGTCGCCTCGATCGACCGTTTCGGATCGGAGAGAAAAGCTGCGACGCCCGCGAGCGTCTTGTTCTCCTCGGCATAGAGGACGTGCAGGATCGCGCCGACGAGAAGGGAGTGGCTGGTCTTTTCCCAATGATTGCGCTTGTCGAGCGAGCCCTCGGGATCGACCAGGACATCGGCGACGTTCTGCACGTCGCGGACTTCCCACTCGCCGCGCCGGACCTCGAGCAAAGGATTATAGGCAGACGATTTCGGATTGGTCGGATCGAACAGCAGCACGCGGCCATGCCGGGCGCGAAAGCCGGCGGTGAGCTGCCAGTTCTCGCCCTTGATGTCATGGACGATGGCCGAGCCCGGCCAGGTCAGAAGCGAGGGCACGACCAGGCCGACGCCTTTGCCGGAGCGCGTTGGCGCGAAACACAGGACATGCTCCGGTCCGTCATGGCGCAGATAATCCTGCTCCAGCCGCCCCAGCACCACGCCGTCGGCGCCGAGCAGCCCCGCCGCGACCACCTCCTTCTTCTCGGCCCATCGCGCCGAACCGTAGGTCTGGATATTCTTGGCCTCGCGGGCGCGCCAGACCGACATGCCGATGGCGACGGCGATCGCGATGAAACCGCCGGACGCGGCGATGAAGGCGCCTTCCGTGAAGATGCCCGGCGCATAAGCGTCGTAGAAATACCACCACCAGAAAAAGGCTGGCGGATAGTAGACGGATATGCCGCCGAGCTTGAACCAGGGTGTTCCGAGCTGCGCCTGAAACCCAAGCTGCCAGGCGACATATTGCGTGGCGCCCCAGGTGGTGGCGAGCACGATGAGGGTGACGACGAGAATCTGCCCCCAGAGGATTTTGGTCGCGGACATGGCGAGATCCTTTCTGCTGATGTCAGATGCCGAGATCGCGCTTGCGGCCGATCCCCCATTCGATGCCGCCGCCCTCCTTGGCGACGCCGGCGACGTGCTGACCGAGCTTGCGTTCAAGGTCGCGGGACCAGGGGACGAGCTGGAAGCCGAGCCCGTCATCGATCATCGCGAATCGACCAGAGGAGAGCATGAGGCGTTGGCGCACGGTGCCGGCGACGTACTCGCCGGTCTGCGCCTTCACATGCGACAGGCCGGTTTCGGCCGCGAGTTTGTCGCCGACGGCATCGAGTTCGCGCCGACGCAGGGTGTTAAGAAGATCGCGCTGCATGACGATGCGCTGGCCGTCCCGGCGCGCCAGTCCCTGATCGGCGAGATGATCGGCTCGTGCATGGATGGCGTCGCGCACCTCCTGCCCGAAGCCTGATTGTGCGAGCGGCATCGCCTCGCGCTCGACAAGGCGATGGTCGAGCCATGTCGCGCCGGGCGCCGTGACCTGCGCCTGAAGATCGAGATCGGAGCGCATCGCGAGCACGAGGGTCGGACGTTCGTCCGCGGGGCCACCGAAGCGGCGAACCTCGACGATGCCGCCATTGGCTGGAGCGCGTTCAAGGGCGTCGATGTCGCGAAAGCGGACATGATGCGCACGCCCATCGACGCCATCGATGACGGCATAGGCCTCACCGCTCAGCTCGTCGTGCAGGCCGCGATCGACGAGCCGGCCGATGATCGGCGCCTCGGACGCGCCGCCGTCGATCACGAAATCGGAAAAGCCGCGATCCTGGTCGCGCCCGGCGAAGGCGCGGTGCATGGTCGTGATGATGTCGCCGCGGATGGCGAGATCGCGCAGCGTGCGCTCTGCCCCGAGTCCGACCGTCCACTGGCCGGGCTCACCCTCGAACGCGAGATCCATCTTCTCGAGATGCTGGAGGCGGCCGACCATGAGGCGGCGCAGTTCGGGATCGGAGGGACCGCGCTGATCGGGGCGCAGATCGATGAAGCCGGTCTCATTGGCGGCGCGTTGAATCTCGCCATCGATGCGGGTCCAGCGTTCAGTGGTGATTTCCTTTTCCAGCGCGTTGCGGATTTCGTGTTCGGGCTTCGGGCCGAGTTCGATGTCGACCAGGTCCATGGCGCGGGAGCGCAGGCCCCGGCTGATATAGTCGCGCGAGATGACGAGATCGGCGCCGGTCTCGTCGACGCCACGCACCAGGAGATGGACATGGGGATTGTCGGTGTTCCAGTGATCGACGGCGATCCAGTCGAGGCGCGTGCCGAGATCGACTTCCATCTGCCGAGCAAGGTCGCGGGTGAACGCCTTGAGGTCGGTCATCTCGGTCGCGTCCTCGGGCGAGACGATGAACCGGAAATGATGCCGGTCGTCCTTGCACCTCTCGGCGAAGGCGAGATCATCGGCGCGATCAGTTCCGGCGTCGAACATGACGCCTTTCTCTCCGTCGCGGCTCACACCCTCGCGCTTGAGGTAGTTGACATGGCTGGTCAGGGGCGCCGAGCGATACGCCTTGCCCTGATGGCGGGCGATGCGCGCCTTGATGACGACGCGACGCTGCGGGGAGAAGATCCGCGAGCGGCCGAAGACGTTGCGGCCACGCCCGAAGGTTGAGTGGCCAAGGCGCCGGCCAGCCTTGCCTGCCGGCGCTCCGCCAGACGTATGGCCGGCACGCTGCGCAGCGGCGAGCACCTGATTGACGAAGCTCTTTGTCCTCGGCGCGCGCGTCGAACGGACGCGGCCCGGCTTGATGCGGAAGTCGCTGTCGCGCTCGCTCATGCCGGCGCTCCGATCGGCGCGCAAATCGCGCCGTGCATACGGAAGCGTTGAAAACGCTTGTAAAATCCGGGCAGCATGCCCGCGACCGACCGCCATGCCCGTGAAAACACAAGCCATGCCAATGGCTTGCGTTGATCCGGGCATGGGCTTTTACCTTGCCCTCTTCCGGTCGTTTTGCCTGCCTTCCCCCTCCCTGCACGCCATGACACGCGGGAGCCCGAGATCATGCGACAGATGCCGAGCAGGCTCATGGCGTGGTCCTGTCGCCCGAACGCGTGACGAACAGGCCATCGGAACGCGGAGCGACAGCGGATAGAGCGCTCGCAAAGGCTGCATTCGGCGCGGCGGCCGATGAACGCCCGGCCGGCACAGGATCGACGGCTGATCTGCGATCCGGCTGCGCGATGAACAGCGGTGCGCGGGTCCAGGCGAGCGGATCGACAGCCGCCATCACTGTCCCGCCGGAGCCGATGGCCGACGCGACAGCAGCGACATAAGCGCGGGTCTCAGTGGGCAGAGGGCGGCCGTTCAACGCCTCGTTGTAGCGGCCGGGACCCGCGTTATAGGCCGCGATCCAGCCCGGCGATCCATAGCGGTCGAGCAGTTCGCGGACATAGCCGCTACCCGCGATGATATTGTCACGCACGTTATAGGGATCGGCGCCGAGACGATGGCGAGCGCGCAGCTCCGCCCATGTTGCCGGCATGATCTGCATCAGCCCCATCGCGCCCTTCGGGGAGATGGCGCTCGGATCGCCGGCGCTTTCCGTGCGCATGACGGCGCGAATCCAAATGGCCGGCAAGCGGAAGCGCGTCGCGGCCTCAGTGATATGGGCGGCATAGGGATCGCTGGCCGAGGTCGATGCGACGGCTAAGCTCTGCGCCGTCGTGACCGCCGGCATGACGTTCGCGATGGCAAGGCCGGAAAGGTGAAGAAGAGCCATGCGCCGGGCCGCACGATGCAGCCCGGACACATTCAGATGGCGTCTCAGTGAACGGCGAGCGGGCATCGCTCAATCCTTCTCGCCGCGATCGCGCTGACGCGACCAGTGCAACGACCAGGTGTTTCCGGCATCGTCGTCACGGAACAGGTTGGCGCGGATTGGCCGCGCCAAACCCGGATCGTCGATCACCAACGCGATGTATTCACCGGCTTTCTCGCCGGTGCGCTTCCAGCCCGCGCCGATCTCCGGGCCGATGTCCCGGACACCGGGGTCGTGGTCATGAACGCGGTAGTCCGGCGCATTCTCCGCATCCGAGGGATCGGCCGGAACGATGACGATGTCGTGGAAAAGCGTGAATGTCTCGATGCGCCCGACAATGCGGGATTCCTCGCGCGTGAACTGTCCGATTTGCGGCATGATGGTCTCCATGCGGTGGTGTTGGGAAAGCCATCGGCGAGCACCGCTCCCGCCGAAGCAAAGGCGGTCAGCGCGTCGGTGCGCGCCATTGAAAGCGGCCCTCGCCGTCCTCGTCGGTCCACAGCGGGACCGCGCGGCCGATGATCTGGTCGGTGGAGGTCAGGCCGAAATAGCGGCCGTCAAGACTGTCGTTGACCTGCCAGTTCATGAGAAAGACTTCGCCGGTCGCGATGCGGCGGCAGCCCTGCCAGACCGGAAGATCGCGGCCGGCGCGATCGCGGTCGAGCGCCACGCCGACATTGACGCCATCGACGGTGATGGCGAGGTTCGAGCGGCAAACCGTCTGCCCGGACACGGCGAGGATACGCTTCAGCAGCGGCACGCCCTTCGGCAGATAGCCGCGCTCGGCGAGGAAGGTCGCGAGCGGTTCGGGCGCGTCGACCGCGACGAGATCGGTGACCTCGAACGGTCCGTCGAAGTCGATCGCGTAGAAGCCGATCGGCGCGCTGGCCGATGCGTTCCAGATCAGCTTGATCGGCATCGGCGTGAGGCCGGGATAGCCGACGCCCATGGCCGCGAGCGCCGTCGTGAATATCAGGCCAAAGCGGGTCATGGCTCGACCCTTCGGCGCAGCAGAAAGGCGTGATGCTGGTCTGGCGTGTAGGCGTGGGGTTCCTGGCCGGCGGTCATTCGGTTGTGAACATGCCGCCAGTGGTCGGGCGAGACCGCTGCGGGATCGATGCCGAGTCGCTCGATCGCGTCGATCGCCTGCAGCACGCGCTCGACTTGTCGCCAGCTCTCTATCTTGAGCAGGATGTCACCGCCAGGACGAACGAAAGGCAGCGTCTGGAACGGCTCGCCGCGGCGCACCGCGCGCACGATGTCGATGCGCGAGATGATCGTGCCGTACTCGCCCGCCGCCCAGCGGACGAAGGCGAAGATGCTGTTCGGCGCGAACCCGACGATGCTGCGGCGACGATCGAGGATCTGCTCGTAATTCTTGCGGCCGAACCTGATCCAGTGCTCGACCTTCTGTTTCTGGAAGGTCAGTTCGACCAATGTCGTGAACGGCGCAGGCCCGTCCGGCTGCGGACGGCTGTGCGCGCGATGGACCGCTCTGCCGGTCATGGCTGATCTCCCGCGGTGGGTGGAAATTCGCGCGCGAGCAACTCGCGCAGCGCCTCAGTGACGGTGATGCCGCGCCGAAAGGCCGCGACCTTGATGCGACCGCGCAACTCAGGCGTGACGTCGATCGTCAGGCGGGCGGTGAACGCATCGCCGGCGGCGATGCCGTTCGGCTTCGTTTCGGCGGCCCTGATCCAGCTTTCGGGATTGCCCGGCCGGGACGCAAACCGGCGTTTGTCGGTGCGCTCCGTCATGCCGCGCCTCCACCGTGGAACGGCAGCAGGGCGGCGATGCGCGTGCGGGCGCGCTCAGCCATGACGGCGTCGATCTCGCAGCCGAGATAACGACGGCCGCTGAGCCGGCAGGCTTCACCGACCGCGCCGGAACCGGTGAACCAATCGCCGACCAGACCGCCTTGCGGACAACTGGTGCGGATCAGGATTTCGAGCAGCGCTGACGGCTTCTCGGTCGGATGGATCGCACGGCCATGACAATTGCGCACGTAGATGACGGAGCGCATGAGCCTTGGCCCGCCGTCATGGCTGACATAGTGGCCGGCATCGATCCGGCCGGTATGCGGCGGACGTTGCTTGCGCCGCGCGATGCGTGCCGTTGCATCGGGCGTCGTCTGCACATCATTGTAGATGTCGCGCCACGGCGTCCCGGTTGGATAGAACTGGACGGCCAGTTCATGTACGCGCTTGAAGCGATCGGCGTGGAAGCCTGAGCCGTTCTGTTTCTCCCAGGCGATTTCCTGCGCGATGCGCAAACCAGCGTCGGCGAAGCCGTCGGCCGTCGCCATGAAGCATCGCAGCGAGCCGAACACCCACAACGAGCCGGCCGGGCTGAGCGCATCGCGAGCGCGCGCGATCCAGCCGTCGACCCGACGGTCCCAGGCGAGCGACGTGTCGCCATAGGGCGGATCGGCGAGGATCAGATCAAACGGGCCGTGCGCTGGCATGAGATGGCGGCAATCGCCGGTGAGGATCGTCATGATGCGATCCTCCCGATGCGAAGTTGCTCAATCTCGCTGGCGAGCGCGGCGATCTCGCGCGCGGCGGGACCGTCGTCATCGATCTCGAAAGCGAGCCGGCCCGACTGCGCGGCGTCGGCGTAGATGACGCGCTGCCCGATCGCCGTGCGCAGCACCGGCGGATCGTGATCGGCCAGCGTCTCGGCTGTTTCGCGCGCGATGACGGTGCGCGCGCCGCAACGGTTGAGGACAAACCGCGCGGCAAGACCGGGGCGATAGATGCGCGCTTCGTTCAGAAGCGCCAGCATCTCCGCCGAGGCCCAACCGTCGAGCGGAGACGGCTGCACCGGAATCAGCACCAAGTCGACTGCGAGCAGCGCCGAACGCATGAGACTGGCGACACGCGGTGGGCCGTCGATCACGACATGATCGACGTCGCGCGCCAGTTCTGGCGCTTCTCGATGCAGGGTGTCGCGCGCAAGGCCAACGACACCGAACAGGCGCGGCAGGCGTTCACGGGCGCGTTGTTGCGACCAGTCGCGAGCCGAGCCCTGCGGGTCCGCGTCGATCAGCGTGACCCGCTTCCCCTTCCCGGCCCATTCGCCTGCGAGATGCAGCGCCAGTGTCGTCTTGCCGACACCACCTTTTTGATTGAGGAGCGCCACGATCATGACGCGCCTCCGACCGTGAACCTGCCGAGCCAGTTCACGACTAAAGGAAAACGAGTCTCCGATTTAAGGAGCAAAACAGCGGCGGAGTGCCAGCCGTTTCCGACCTTTGCGTCATCGCTGCGGAGGTTATCCGCAGGCGTGCAAAAGTGCGGGGACGTTAGAAAGATTCCGAAGGAATCTAGGTTAGAGAAGTTACGGCCGTCGCAAGCCCTTGAAACGCGACGATGAATCGTGGATTCCGGTCCCCGATAGCACGAGGATCGGGTCCCTGATGGCACGATAGGGGCGGTCCCCGATAGCACGAGTGAATTCACAGCTTGTCCCCAAAGCGCGTTGACGGTTTCCGTCGCGGGCGCGGCGGGGTGAAAAAGGTCGGATCGGTTGCGACGAAGGTGAGCAGTTCGGGACCACCACCGACCTGCTGCGTGATGGAGAGCCGGTAGCCTGGCAGGGGCTGGCGGCGGATGATGTCGCGCAGGTCGTAGGCGAAATGCTTCAGCGGCGAGAGGCTGCCGGATTTCCGGTGCAGGTGGGCGAAGTCGAAGCTCCAACCGAAGGACTGGCGGCCGCCGTGTTTGCGCACGACGCGGTAGAGCCAGCGTTCGAGCCCGCCGGTCAGATCGAAATAGGCGCGGTCGATAGTCAGTACGAGCGCGTCATCGAGAACGGCGCGATAGAACCAGTCCGGCAGGATCAGCTCGACGCCGACAGGGCGGCCGTCGCGATCGGTTCGCTCCTGCCATTCGTTGATCCACGAGAAGCGATGCCGACGACCTGCCGCCGGTTGACGGATCGAGGTCGCGACGGTGGTGGATTGGAGCCGGTCGAGCGCGGCCTTCAGGCGCTGGTAATCGCGCATCGACACGCCGCGGCCGACGAAGGTCAGAATCTCGTAAGCGCTCGTCGCCATGAGCCGGGAGGTACGCAAGCCCGCGTCGCGCGCCTCGACGATCTGGCTCGCGGCCCAGATCAGGATATCGGCATCCCAGATGGTCGCCATGCCGTGATCGGGCACAGCCTCGACACGGATGGTCACATCGCCGGCCTTGAAATCGATGGGTGCGATGCGTTTCGATTTGGCGAGGGAGAAGAACGGATAGGCCATGAGATCCTGCGCGTCTCGTGGCGCGAAGTCGCCGGGGAGCGCCCGGAACAGATCGAGCTGTCCGCGCTCCGAAGGGGACTGTTGCCGCGCCGCCATTCTGGAAATCGTGCGCCGTCAGCGTGCGTGTCGTCCTGCGCGCGCTGGCGACGTCGGCGACTGGCGCTTGGCGGGAAGAACCGAACCGCGCGGATCGGAGGTCGAGGTGACGGCGCCGCGATCGGCCCAGGCTTCGAGATCGTCGATGGCATAGACGACGCGGCCGCCGAGCTTTCGGTAGGCCGGGCCGGTTCCGTAGGTCCGGTGCTTTTCCAGGGTCCGGGCAGACAGGCCGAGGAATTCGGCGGCTTCCTTGGTGCGCAGAAAGCGCGGCGGGAGAACGGCGAGTTCAGGTCGCATGGATCGGCCTTTCGTGGTGTTTGCGTGAGCCGCTGGAAATCAGCGGCGGGCGAAGACCACGATGGCGAAGCGAAACAGGTCAGATGGAGTGGGATTTTGAGGGGACCTGAAATCCCACACCACGTCCGCCGAGCCCCTGGGGCGGGCCGACAGCAAAGATGTGTTCGCGGCGGATGGAAGGAATTTTGTGAGAAGCGCTATGCTATCGGCATTGTACGTCAGCGGTTCGCGAGAGGCGGGCAACGCATCCGCAGGTGTCCTGCGATCATGTAACGGCGATGTTCTGCGTTCATTGTTCGTCGTTTTCGGTTCGCCTGGTTCGCGAACCCTGGGACCGCCGGTGGCGCAGCAACGTTCGATAACCTCCAGCGACCATCGCATGGGCATCGCGCAGCAAGGCCATGACGGCGTGGCGGGCCGAGGATATCTGCCAGTCGTCCCGCTTCATCCGCGGAAGACGGAAGATGATCCGGGCGATCTCCTGTTGGGTAGCGCCATCCCGGAAACCATCAAACGCTTGCAGCATGTGACGCATCCGTCTGCGTTTCTGCCGCGTGAGGCGTGTGTCCGGCGGCACCGCGCGGCCGTAGAGCGACGCAAGAAGGCGGTAAATGGACTCTATCCGATCAAATCCTTCCAGACCGATCGGGACCATGGCGACCAAAGGAGTCGCAGACGAATAGTCAGCTGACAGGATGAGCTGGAGGTGCTGATTCTTGCTCACCTCGTAGAGCAGAAGCATTTCGCCACCCTGTTCGACCGATCGAGCGATATCGAATGCGGCTCGTGCATCGCGATCCAGAGAGAAGATCGGGGGAGCCGCCGCCAGCACAATTGTGCTGGTGTCGGCATGTGGGAGCCAGAACACCTGCGCCTTGGGAGGGGCCTGCAGCGGATCAAGCGGGAAATCGCAGCCCCCACTGCTGCCGAATCCTGCCGGTCAGCAATTGAGGATCCTCCTTGTCGCGCGAGTACGCATCGAAATCATGATCATACGCTTCATTGCGACGGAGCCATTCCCAGGCGATGTCAGAGGCAGCAAGCCCGTCAACGTGGAGGTAGAGCGCCGGGGAGCGCCATCCTGAAGCGTCCGGTATCATCGTCAGTCCTCCCTCCGTCAAATTGCGGGGGAGCCAGCATTCCCGGAACGATTGTGATGCTGAAGCCGCGAAGTTTGGCGGGGGCGATGCCGCGGCGGCACCACGCGGGATCAGTGACACTGACTTTCGCGCACCAGCTCGCGATACCCGTGCTCGGTCATCCATCGGGCACGCGCAAGGTGCGTGTCGTGGATCCGGCGACAGCGCTGCGGATTGTTTTGTGGGTCGAGGCCAAACAGGATTTGAACGGCTTCCTGCCAGTCGGCGCCATCACGCGCCGCGTCGAGCAGCCGCAGATAGAGAACCATATGCTCGCGATCATACGGGGTCAGCCGCTGACTTAGCGGCGGTTCGTCCAGGAATGCAGGTATCGACGGTCCCGTCATCGCAGGACATTCTCACGGTTACTATATTTCAACCATCGCCCGATGCGTGCATCTTGGGAAGGCAACAAATAGTTCGATGGGGCGAAACGGCTATCGACGACGCTGATGGTTGGGCGTGTCATGATGCAGCAGGACCCCTTTCCCTTTGTCGGTGGAGAGCAGAACGATCCCCGCCGCTTCAAAGGCCCTGCGCACCTGATCGCGCGTCGTTTCGTAAACCTCGAGGCTGCTTTCGGATTCGAGGCGTTTCAACGCGGTCAGTGATACACGGGCCTTGTCAGCAAGCGTCTCCTGGGTCCAACTGAAACGGCCCCCGAATTCCCCGGACAGGTCTCACCCTTAAAATAAGGGTTGGGAGTAATGTCGTGTCTATGACTGGTTCTTATCCGAAGGTTGAGGTCCTGACCGGGCCTGAGCGCCGCCGCCGGTGGTCGGTTGCGGAGAAGTTGGAAATCGTCGCGCAGACGCGCGAGGCGGGCGTCACGGTCAGCCTTGTCGCCCGCCGGTGCGGGGTGTCGCCGAACCAGCTTTTCACGTGGCGGCGGCTTGCCGAGCAAGGGGCGCTGACCGCGACGGCGGCCGAAGAAGAGGTGGTGCCTGCGTCGGCCTTCCGGGCGCAGCAGGAGCAAATCCGCGAATTACAGCGGCTCCTGGGCAAGAAGACCCTTGAGGTGGAAATCCTGAAAGACGCCCTCGACCTGGCGGAGGATATAAAAAAACGGAGATTGCGGTCGCTGTCGCTGCCCAAGGACGGTTTGCCATGAGCGCCGTCGCCGCGACGCTGGACGTGGCCCGTTCGCACCTCGCCGCGCGGCTGGCGCTGCGGACGGCCGGGCGCTCCCCACAGCGCAGAGGCCGTCCGCCCCTGCCGGAAGAGGCACTGCTGGCCGAAATCGAGGCGGTCATCGACGATATGCCGAGCTACGGCTATGCTCGCATCTGGGCCAGGTTGCGTCGCAAAGCCCTGGCCGAGGGCCGCTCGCCCGCCAATCGCAAGCGCGTCTATCGGGTGATGAAGGTCCATGGCCTTCTGCTCGAACGCCATGCTGGCGGGATCGAGCGCCGTCACGACGGCCGCATCGCTGTCGCGCGCTCCAATTTGCGCTGGTGCTCCGACGGCTTCGAGATCGGCTGCGACAACGGCGAAAAGGTTCGCGTCGCCTTCGCGCTCGATTGCTGCGACCGGGAAGCCATGGGCCATATCGCCACCACCGAGGGCATCAAAGGCGAGGATGTGTGCGACCTCATGGTCACCGCCGTCGAGCACCGCTTCGGCAAGGTCAACCGCTTGCCGCAGACCATCGAATGGCTGACCGATAACGGCTCCTGCTTCATCGCAGGTCCGACCCGGCGCTTTGCCCGCGAGATCGGTCTGGAACCGCTCACCACCCCGGTCCAGAGCCCGCAGAGCAACGGCATGGCCGAAGCCTTCGTGCGCACCTTCAAACGCGATTACGTCGCGGTGAATCCCATCCCGGATGCCAAAACCGTCATGCTCGCCCTGCCGGAATGGTTCGACCACTACAACGAGCTTCACCCGCATCGGGCGCTCGGATATCGTTCACCCCGCGAGTTCATCGCGGCCCAAGCAGCACCGTGAGAAATGTCCGGGCTTTTGGGGGCTACAACACCAACCAAGCAGTGCGCGTGCGGCCCGCGACTGTCGAGCGGTGATCATGCATGATCACCTCCACCGACGCGAATGCGCACGCCAGAACTACGACTTCTCTATTCGAGCCAATTGGATAGCAAGGACTTGAACGCGCTCCAGAAGCTCATTTACATATTATAGTTGATAATCTTAAAGTGTGTAAATAGCGATCTTCCTGCGCATGGATATGCGCAAGTTGGTTGGCCGGAACTTTGCCCGCCTGCGTCGGGAGAAGGGCCTGACCCAGGAAGAGGTCGAAGCGCGTTCCGGTTTCAGTCAACAATATCTCAGCAGTCTCGAACGCGGCCGGCGAAATCCAACCGTGATCACGCTTTATGAACTGGCTCAGTCCCTCGGCGTTAGCCACGTCGAGCTGGTTAAGCCCGACGATCAAAGCTGAACTGCATCCCCGCGAGGATCATGCTTCTCTTCGTGGTCGAGACAAAGCCCGCCACAGGATGGGATCAGAGGAAGCCGGTGGAACAATCTATAATGCGACATCGCTTCGGCACGCCTCAGCGGTCAAGTCGTATTTGCGAACTCACCGTTCCCCGTTCCCTCGCGGGAAGCTACCTCGGCCAAGCTTTCACTCAGCCGAACTCTAAGTCGCTGGAACCGTTGCTTCCGGCTTCTTACCCCAATCGAATTCCGTTCCGTCCACCCACAGACGATGCAAGATCACGGCGATCCGGCGTGCGAGAGCAATGATTGCCTTCTTGTGCCCTCGGCGTCGCGATATCTGCGTCGCCCAGGCTTTGAGAGCCGACCAGCGTTTCACTCGCGTCAAAAGTACCTGTGCAGCTTCGTAGAGCAAACTTCTCATCATCTCATCGCCCCACCGTGAGATCCGGCCACTATGATCTACCTCGCCGGATTGCTGTTTTCGCGGCGTCAGCCCGAAATGCGCGCCGACGGTGCGGGATCGCGTGAAGCGAGAGGGGACATCGACGGTCGCGCGGAACGTCAGCGCTACCAGAGGGCCGACACCCGGAACTGTCATGAACCTGCGAGTTACCTCATCTTGGCGCGCCAGCTTGATTAGCGTGTCGTCCAAACGTCCGAATTGTTCTCTCAATGACCGCCTTGCCAGCAACAGAGCGTCGGCAACAATGTGCAGGTCGGTTTCTGCAATCAATTCCCGTACACGTGGTTCGAAGTCTCGTGCCGTCACCTTGCCGAGGTGATATCCGAAATGACGGATCAGCCCACGGATTTCATTCTCGACGTCCTGAAGCTTATTTCGGAGGAGTTGTCGAGCCGTAAGGATAGTTCGTAAGCGCTGGCTGGTTGGCGTCTTAACGTGAACCGGTTTGAACAAGCCGACGCGCATCATCTGGGCAATCCCGCGTGCGTCATGTCGATCGGTCTTATTGAGTTGAGCGGACAGCGCCGCTTTCATATGCCGAGTTTCAACACAGATGACGGGAATGTTTGCTTCTGCAAGATGCCCGTAGATGTGCTGAGACAACATTCCCGCTTCAAGGACCGACCCGCATGATGCAAAACGATAGAGATAGGATGTGCTGAGCGATTTCCTCTGGAGCGGAGGAAAGTTTCCGCTCGTGGACGACGCGGCCATCATGATCGACGACGCACAAATTGACACTGCGGGCAGAAACATCGAGTCCGATATAGTGGCTGTGAGACATGCCGAATCCCTCCAAACCGAGGACCGACACTTCTCTTAGCCAATATCGAGATGGATTTGTGAACTACGACTTATCTAGTCGTTCCGCACATCGGATACGACGCGCGCGGCCAGCCGAATACTCCATCTATAATAGTCGTTCTTGGGGCTGTCTGCGAGAGAAATCGGCTTGCCAGCGCGTGCCGGTTCTCGTCGGCTCGCGGAGGTGATTCGCGCGAGCAAGCGAAAGGCCCCGGCCTGTTCGGCCGGGGCCTTGCTCTCAGGCTCAGTCGCCGCGGCGGGTCGGGCGGGACCAGATCAGCGAGTGGGTGTCGCCGTCCTCGTCGTCGAAGAGGTTGGCGTAGATGGGAGCGTTGAAGCTCGGATCGTCGAGCTTGAGACCCAAGTATTCACGGCCTTCGTTGGAGCGCTTGGACCAGGCGGCGCCGATCTCCGCGCGACCGACCAGAACCCGATGGCTGGGGGCATTCTCGCCGCTGGCGCGCTGGTCGGGGACGATGCGCACGCCCTTGGCCTGGACGCTGAGAGTGACGATTTCGCCGGTGAACTCGTTCGAGCCGGTCTTCTTGAACGTGCCGATGGTCGCCATTGTAAGTCTCCGTTTCGTTTTCGGGACCGCTCCATTGCGGCCTCGATGGCGATCGACAGGCCGGAGGCGACCGACGCCGCATCGCTTGCGACCGCAGCAACGCGGAGGACGGCGCAGGAACGACTTTGTTGTTTCGCGAGGAATGACGGCCTTGGCCGGCAGGGGAAGAAAGTCGGGACGCGGCGTTGCGGCATAGGCGGTCGAGGCACAGCCGTCCTTCGGTCAGATCAGGCCATTGAAGAGGCCGTACGGGGCGGTCTGGAGACGATCAGGAACGGAAGACTTGGCGACCCGGTCACAACCGACAGGAGGTGCAGGTTGAAGATCATCCGCAGCTCGTCCTTTCCTCGTACAGGCGAGGATCGAGCTTTCGCTTCGAGACAGGTCAGTGGAGATGACGCCCTCGACTTCGTGTTGCGCCGTTTCGCGAAGAGAGGTGCCGAGCAGAATCTGGGCGCTCTTAAAGGAGTCGGCCGCATGGCGGCCTCAGTCAGATTCCGATGACGCGGCTCCCTCTCCAACTGCACAACGCCGGGGGGCTGAAACTCATGATCTGGTCGTACCGGCGACGGTTCCGCGGCGGCGTCAGGCTCGTGCAATGCCCTGGCTGGACGGGCCGGTGGCCGCCATTCCCGCGACGCGCGCGAACGCTGTGACGCCGACCGCGATGGCACCGATGACGGAGAACACGAGCTGCCAGGTCTCCGACGGCATGGTGTGCTTCACGATGCTATGCGTGGCGTGGTAGCCGGCGATCGCTGCTGGCGCGACGAATGCGAGCGCGATCAGCAGGCGCGCCCAGAGCGGGCGGACAATTCCAAGCAGGATTTGTCCCGCGCCCAGCGTTAGGCCCGCGCCGACCATGCCGACGAGGATCGCGCCGAGCCAGCCGGCGCCGGTTTGATAGGCCCAAGTGCCGGCGGTCACACCGGCAAAGAAGGGCAGCGCGAGGACGGCGAGCGTGAACAGCAACCAGCACAAGACGCCGATCGCTGCGAAGGACAGAACGATACCGAGGATAATCATGGTGGTGTCTCCGAAAGAGCAAAATCTGACGGTCGCGCCTTCCACCACCACCACGGCGCGCTCGGGAGCATAGCAAAAGCTGTGCTCCGGCGGGAGCGGAAACCGCACAGGTCTCCGCATTGCCTGGAGGGGTGGCGCGCCGTCATGGCGCGAAGGGATCGACCTCGTGGACGATCTCCGAGACGTCGCCGTCGTATTCGTTGGCTGGCGAGACTGACAGGGTGCCGTCGCCGGCGCGGAAGATGACGATGACGGCCATCAGGCTGGCGGCGAGGCTGAAGGCAAAGGCGTGAGCGTCGTTGAGGGACATCGATCCGGCTCCTGTTTCGAGCGGAAGACCATCCCCCGCTGACAGGCGCCCGATGTGTTCGGCCGATGGCCGCAATCACCGCGTGGGCGAAGCCAGCGCGGCGGCACGCTTTGCGTAGTCCGACCCCTTGCGGGTTGATGGCGTCAGGCCATCGGCTGAACCAAGGACCAGCGACATGAAGCGGGGGTGGTGCATCCGCCGTGGAGCTGGCGAGTGCGATCCCGCGACTGTACCGTCTTCACCGGAGTCTGTGCTGCACCGGCATCCGCCATGATCAGCGAGATTTTGGCAGGCGGTCGACAATACGCGTCCAAGTGGGAGATGGCGGTTGAGATTTAGTGAGTTTGCGAGCCTCGTCACTTTGAGCGACGTTCTCGTTTCCGACGGCGATGTCGGGTTCGAGCGACTGGACGAAGGCAAATGAGTAAAAGGGCGCTTCGACAATAGCATTCGCATAGATCAGCTGACCCACGGTGCCGGGCAGACCCACGCGCATGTTTATGGGCGTAAGGGCCACGAAATCGGTGTCGTCAATTTCGACGGTTCTGCGAGTCACGGCACGAAATGCCGTTTGAGTGACGCCGATGCTGACGCTCTGCGAGATCGTGGTTTCACGATTGAGGCCGGCAATATCGTCGAGTGGATCGTGCTATCCAATCAGCCTGAACTACTGTTTGGGTGATGGCGGCGCTTACGCGCCGCCAAACTTCCAGACCGGGATGCCGAGCTTCTTGGCCTTGTCGGCGAGGTTGTCGTTGATGCCCGTGCCGGGGAAGTGCAGCACGCCTTTCGGTACGATCTGCAGCATCTCGTCGTTGCGCTTGAAGGGTGCGGCGCGGCCGTGCTTTGTCCAGTCGGGTGCGAAGCCGATTTGCGGGACATTGCGATTCCTGGCCCAGAGGGAAGCGATCTTCTCGGCGCCCTTCGGCGACTTGCCGTGGATCAGCACCATGTCGGGGTGCTTTTCGTGGACCTGGTCGAGCTTTGCCCAGATCAGGCGGTGGTTGTCGAAATCGAGCCCGCCGGTGACGGCGATCTTCGGGCCGGGCGGCAGAAGCACCTCCTGCTCGGCGCGCTTCTTCGCCATGATGAAGTCGCGGCTGTCGATCATCGCCGAGGTGAGGTTGCGATGATTGACCTTCGATCCTGACCGCGGGAGCCATGCTTTGCCGACCTGGCGTTCGTAGTGCTCGGCGGATTGGTCGCGCATCAGTTCGAAGGCGGTCTGGCGTTCGACCAGTGTCTTGCCCTCGGCGATCAGGCGCTCGAGATCGACCGACTTCACCTCGCTGCCGTCCTGTTCGCGCTGGGAGCGCTTCTGGGACTGCTCGTTGTCGTCGAGCTCGCGGTTGATGCGTTCGGCGGCGCGATGAAAGACGTTCACGGTCGACCAGAGCAGATCGTCGAGGTCGGGTTCGAGGCGCGTGTCCTCCAGGGTCACGATCAGGGCGTCGAAGATGTCGGCGATCGCGCCCGCGACTGCGTTGCCGTCCGGCAGAAGCCGCTGATCGGGTTCGTCGGCGAAAGGCCGGTAGCCGTGGAGCTGCAATTCGTTGAGGACGTGGTCGGTCGGTGAGGATTCGTGGTGCGGTTCGTAGTCGTCGAGATCGCGCATCGGATGCTCCGTCGGATGGACCGCGACCGTCGCGGCCTTCATGGCGACGAAGCCCACCGGCGGGATGGCGCTGCACCCGGAGCGTAAGCGGAGGGCCGGAGCGTCAGCGGAGGATGGCGAAGGCCGGCTATTTTGGTTCGCGATGGAAAGCGGCCCCTTGAGGCCGCGCCGGAAAATAGTCGGCCGCAGCCATTGCCGGGCCGGCCCGCCTGTGGGCCGATCGCCCTCTCGAAGGCCGAGGCGCGGTCCTCTCCGATGCCTTGCATGCGAAGGGTTTGACGGCCGCACCGTCACCCCCTTCCTTACCGGCTATGCCGCCAGCGCCATGAAGCGTGCGACGTCCTGCGGCCCGAGCTGCACCCGCGTCTGACTGCGCAGGGTCGCGAGGCCGAGGGTGCGGAGATCCTCGTTGAAGTCGCCGAGCTGTGGCGAGATCACGATCGTCTCGATCCCGGCCGCGTTCGCCCGTTCGACCAGGCTGTCGCGCGCACCATCGCCCGCCGGATCGTCATCGCGTAGGATGTAGAGCCGACGCAGCGTGTCCGGGAACAGGATGGCGGCGAGATGTGCTGCGGAGAGCGCCGCCACCATCGGCATGTTGGGCACGACCTGTCGGACCGAAAGGACCGTCTCGATGCCTTCGCCGGCCGCCATGACCTCGCCGCCGACGCCAAAGCGAACCGCATTGCCGAGAAGGTCGCCCATTGCTCGTCTCGGGGTGTCGAGTGGCGCCTTGTCCCGGCGTTGCGGGTCGAGCCAGGTGCGATGCGCCCCGGTGATCCTGCCATCGAGATCGGTGACGGCGGCGATCATGGCCGGCCATGTCTCGGTCGTTGCGTGCTCGTCAGGGCGATAATAGCAGCGCGGGTGGAAATACAGATTTCCGGTTCCACGGAGATCCGTAATGCCGCGTTGCCGCAGATACGCCGCGACGATTGTGCCCGCGATCGGCTGCGACATGCGGATGAGGCGCCGTGCGGCTTCGGGCGATCCATGCGGTGCGGGCGCCAGCGGCTGGAAGACCGACGGTTCCGGTGCTGACGATGGCATGCTGAGGAAGGTCCGAGCCTCGTCAGCGACATCCTTGAAGTCGATGAGGCCGCAGCTCTCGCGGATCACGTCGAGAAGATCGCCATGTTCGCCGGTAGCGGCGTCGGTCCATTTCCCGGCAGGGCCTTTGGGCGAGTCCTTCAGCCGGACGTACATCGAGCGGCCCTTGGTGTTACGGGCATCACCTACCTGCCAGTAATTGCCCTGACGGTGGCCGTTGCTGAGATAATGGCGGCACACCGCCTCGGCCTGCCGGCCGAGACGCTGCGCGAGGTCGGATGCGTCGAGACGGGCCATCACGCCGCCTCCCGCTCGCCGACGCGCTGGATCGGATATCTGTCGATCAGCTTGCCGATAATGGCCGCGCCGTCAGCGCCGATGGGCACGAAGAAGCGAAGCTTCCACGAGATGATCTCGCTGAAGAGACCATCGGCGCGCAGGCGCTCGCGCATCGCGTCGGTGAAGCCCGACAGTTCGATGCGATCGCCGCCCATGACGCGCACGCGGCGAAGCTGGAGACTCTCGGCGAGATCGAGGATCGTCTTGCCCTCGACCAGCGCGGCATAGGCATGGTCGGCGGACAGGTTCGTCGTCCCGACCGTCGTAGCGTTGGCGACCCAGGCCGGTAACACGCGGCGGCCGATGATCCGTTCCCCGTCATCGGTCTGGAGCCGATAGACGCGGCTCGACTCGTTGGGCAGCCGCTTCCAGATCGGTAGCAGGAGACCGGCGACGATGTGGATGGTGGAATCGGACCAGGCCGGCACGTCCGCGACCTCGGCGTTCCACGCGGCGGTGAACTCGGCCCGGCTGGCGGCGATCCAATGGCTCTCGTCCATCATGCGCAGCGAGGCGTGATGCTGCTCCATCGGCCGGATCAGCCGGACGCGACGTTCAATCTCGCCATCGTCGAGCATGAGCGAGGGCGCCGGAAGCTGAACGGCGGCGCGGTGCGAGCGCTCGTTGACCAGCAACATGGCGGCCGGATCGTCGAGCCACGCCATGGCTTCGTCGGCACTCATCGGCCGGTTGCGCTCGCGCTGCTGGATGGTGAGCAGGCTGGTTTCCGCGCCCGTGCCCGGATGGGTGTAGATGGTTTGGCGATCGGTGACGACGAAGCTCTCCGCGCGCAGCGTTTCCAGTCCGATGTCGTAGATGCCGGCGGCGATCGCGCCCTCGACCTTGGCGGTCAGGAGCTGCTCGAAAGCGGCAAACAGGACGTCCTGCAAGTCGATGGTCAGCGCGAGCAGGCGATTGAGGAAGGTGGTGATCGGCGGCAGCTCGTCCTTGATGCCGTTGTCGTCCATCAGCTTCAGGCCGGTCGTGTCCTCGAACCGCTGGAGCGAGCACCCCTCGACCTTGCCGCGGACGATCAGGATGTAGAGCTGACGAAGCGCATCACGCGCATAATGGCTCTCCAGATTGTCCTCGGGCCGGAAGAGGCCCTGGCCGCCGGTCTGGCGCTGGCCGCGCGTGATCGCGCCCAGCGTGTCGAGCCGGCGCGCGATGGTCGAGAGGAAGCGCTTCTCCGCCTTCACATTGGTCGCGATCGGGCGGAAGAGCGGCGGCTGCGCCTGGTTGGTGCGGTGCGTGCGGCCGAGGCCCTGGATCGCCGCGTCGGCCTTCCAGCCCGGTTCGAGCAGATAATGGACGCGAAGCCGCGTGTTCCGCGCCGACAGCTCCGCGTGGTAGCTGCGGCCCGTGCCGCCGGCGTCGCTGAACACGAGCACGCGCTTCAAATCGTCCATGAAGGCCTGCGTCTCGGCGAGGTTGGCGGATGCCGCGCGGGTCTCGACCACAAGGCGCTGCCCCTTGCGCACGATGCGGCGCGAGCGACCAGTGACCTCGGCCACCATGTCGCTCCCAAAATGCTGAACGATCTGGTCGAGCGCGCCCGGGACCGGCGGAAGGCTGGCGAGCTTCTCGATCAGCTCGGTGCGGCGGGCAACCGCCTCGCGGCTCTCGACGGGTTGGCCGTCACGATAGACCGGGCGCGAGGACATATTGCCCTCGCCGTCGGTGAAGGGCTCGTAGAGCTGCACCGGGAAGGAATGGGCGAGATAGTCCAGGACATATTCGCGCGGCGTGATGTCGACGCGAATGTCATTCCATTCCTCGGTCGGGACTTCGGCCAGGCGCCGTTCCATCAGCGCCTCGCCGGTCGAGACGATCTGGATGACCGCCGAATGCCCCGCCTCCAGGTCCGCGGCGATCGAGCGGATCAACGTCGGCGTCTTCATCGAAGTCAGCAGATGACCGAAGAAACGCTGCTTGGCGCTTTCGAAGGCGGAGCGGGCAGCGGATTTGGCCTGGCGGTTCAACGTCCCGGTCGAGCCGGTGATGTTGGCGGCCTGCATGGCCGCGTCGAGATGGTTGTGGATGATGGCGAAGGCGCCGGCATAGACATCGTAGATGCGCCGCTGCTCGGCGGTCAGCTCATGCTCGACCAGCTCATATTCCACCCCGTCGAACGACAGCGAGCGGGCGGTGTAGAGGCCGAGTGCGCGCAGATCGCGCGCGAGCACCTCCATCGCCGCGACGCCACCGGCCTCGATCGCCTCGACGAACTCGGCGCGGGTGGAGAATGGAAAATCATCGCCACCCCACAGTCCCAGGCGCTGCGCGTAGGCAAGGTTCTGGACTGTGGTGGCACCGGTGGCGGAGACATAGACGACACGGGCATTGGGCAAGGCGTGCTGCAGGCGAAGTCCTGCGCGCCCTTGCTGCGAAGGCGTGACATCGCCCCGTTCTCCCTTGCCGCCACCGGCGTTCTGCATCGCGTGCGCCTCGTCGAAAATGATCACTCCGTCGAAATCGGAGCCCAACCATTCGACGATCTGCTTGACCCGCGAAACCTTCTCGCCGCGGTCGTCGGAGCGCAGCGTGGCATAGGTTGTAAATAGGACGCCTTCCGGCAGCGCGATCGGCTTGCCCTGCGGGAAGCGCGAGAGCGGCGTGACCAGCAGGCGCTCCATGCCGAGCGCGGACCAGTCGCGCTGCGCGTCCTCGATCAGCTTGTCGGATTTGCTGATCCAGACCGCCTTGCGCCGGCCCTGCATCCAGTTGTCGAGCACGATGCTGGCGGACTCGCGCCCTTTTCCGACGCCGGTGCCGTCGCCGACGAAGAAACCGTGCCGGAAGCGAATGGCGCCGCGCGCATCATCGGCGGCGGCCGCCACGACATCGAAGGTGGCGTCGACGGTCCACGAGCCCGCGAGAAAATCGGAATGGGCTTCGCCCGCGAAAATCAGGGTTTCGAGCTGGGCGTCGGACAGCGAGCCGAGGATGGTCGCCGGCAGCGTCGGCCGATAGCTCGGCTTTGGCGGAGCGACCGAGGCCATGGCGGCCGATTGCACGAGCTTGGTGGGATGGGCCTGAGAGCCGGGAATACGGATCGTCTGCAATCCGTATTGCTCGTAGATCGCGTCGCTGAGGCGAGCGCTCTCGGCCGGGGTCCAGTCGACGGTCTCATAGGCGAGTGGCACGCCCTCGGGATCGGCGATGCTGGTGCGGTTCGGCGACGGGGTCGCGGCGCGGGCGAGATAACCGCGAACGGTGCGCGGTGCGGCGCTGACCGGCGTGATCCAGACAGCAGGCGCAAGAGGCGAGCGCGGCGGCACATGCCCGGCGATCCACGTCATCAGCGTGGCGATGTCGGGCGCGGTGCCGGGTGATGCGGGAAAGGCGGTCGAATCGTCGGCCGGGATCTTGTCGATCACGGTCAGCCGGGTTTCGACGGTCGTGCCGTGCTTGGCATAGACCGAGCCGTTCACGGCAGCGGTGAAGACGACGCGGGCCCGCTCCTGCAGGCGAACGAAGGCGTCGCGCCAGGCCGGCATGTCCGGTCCGAAATTCGCGCCGGTGATCGCGACCAGGCGCCCGCCATCGGCGAGCCGCGCGAGCGCGGATGCGAGATGGCGATAGGCTGCGTCGGCGACCCGCCCCTCGACATTGGCGAGCACTGAGAATGGCGGATTCATCACCACCACGGTCGGGACGGTCGCCGGGTCGAGATGATCGTCGATCTGGGCCCCGTCGAAGCGGGTCACGGGAACGGCCGGAAAGAGGGATGAAATCAACGCGGCCCGGGTTTCGGCGAGTTCGTTGAGGACGAGCGTGCCGCCGGTGATTTCGGCGAGGATGGCGAGAAGGCCGGTGCCGGCCGACGGCTCAAGCACGCGATCGGCGGGAGTGATGGCGGCCGCGGTGATCGCGGCCAGGCCGAGCGGGATCGGCGTCGAGAATTGCTGGAAAGCCTGAGCCTCTTCGGAGCGACGCGTGTGGGTGGGCAGCAAGTTCGCGATCTTGCTGAACCGCGCAGCGGCCGCAGCCGGAGAACCGGCTTTGCGCAAAAGCGCCTTTCCGTATTTGCGGAGCATGAGGACGGTAGCGGCTTCGCAAGCCTCATAAGCGGCCTTCCAGTCCCAGGCGCCCGAGGTGTCGGAGGCGCCGAAGGCGGTCTCCATGGCGGTGCGCAGGATCGCAGCGTCGATACGTTGACCGCGCTCGAGATGAGGAAGGAGGAGAAGTGCCGCGGAATGGATGGCGGCGACATCGGTCGGCTGATCGACGCCGATCGGCAGCGCCGACGCAAGGGTGTGAGCGTTCATGGGGGACGTCCTCGGGAGAGCGGAGGGGGAAAGCCCGCCGGCGCTCTCTCTCGGACCGGACGGGCTCAACCCGTCCCGGCCTCCCTCTCGCTCTCAAAGGGCGCGGCCCGGCCGCGCCATCAGGCGACAGACAATGGTCTCGATGATGTCAGGCATCATCGCCGCCATCGAGCATCTCAGCGAGCCAGCCGTCAGTATAGGTCCAGGCCACGGTTTCACCGGTCGCGAGATCGAGGACATGCGCGCCGCCACCGAAGCCGTCGAGACGAGGCCGGGAGCAGGTGTTGGCGTACTGGAAACCCCAGCGTCCGGTGAGGTGGAATTCGGCGGCGCAGCGTATGACGAACTGGATCAGCCGTTCGGGATCGCCAGTGACGTCGTCGCGCATCCAGAGTTTGGTGCCGCCATGTTCGGGCTGGATGGACAGGAGGAAGCCATCGGACGGCGGTTCCTCGGATGCTCCGTCCTCGGACAGCTGGTTGTAGAGATCGAGCGCGCGGGCTGCGTTCTCGGGCGTGCCGACATCGAGCAGGCATGAGAAATGGGTGAAATAGTCGGCCATGCGGCCACTCCCGGAGAGCAGGGAAAGGGCGAGCCGGCAGGCGCTCTCTCCTCCATGTCCGGCTCGCCACGCCCGGGCCAAACTCTCCCTCTCGATCGCCGCGCATGAAAAAAGCCCGACGCCCCCGAAGGGGCGCCGGGCTGGTCAAGTCAGATGAGGACCGCCGTCACTCCACGGCGGCGAGGTGCCGTTCCTCCTCATCATCGGTGTTGGTCTCCTCGTCATCGCCGTCGAGGAAGTCCGGCAACGCCTCGTCGCCCTCGCCAGCATCCACCTCGGTGCTTTCAACATCGGCGGCGGAGTTGCGCAGCGGTTCGGGCAGCCAGCCCGTCTCTGCGAGGAGACGTTCGGCTTCGGTCGCCATATCGCCCTTCTTCAGGTGCGCGATGAGATGGGCGGCGCGCTCGCCGGCGCCTTCGCGCACAGCTTCGAGGATGCGCGGCTTAGTGACGCGGCCGAGATAGTTGGCGACGGTCGGCCGCCATCCGGCTTCGGCCATGTCGAGCCCGACCGTCAGCGACAGGCGATCGGCCTCGGCGATGCGCTGTTCGACACTATGCGCCGAGACCCGGCCACCGTAGCGATCGGCCCGCTCATAGAGCGCATTGACGCCAAACGAAGCGCAATAGGCGAAGAGTTCGGCCTGTTCTGGGCCGGTCAGTGCGGCCAGCCCATCCCAGAGATCGGCCACCTTGCCCGGAAGCCGCCTGCGCCAGCTATCGTGCCGGGCTTCGATCGCCTTGGCATAGACGCTGTCACGCAACCCTTCGGGCTGCGAATGGAAGGTCGTGCCACGCACGCTGACCTCCATCGCGAAGCCGTACTGGCTGCCGCCGTAGAACACGTCCTGGCAGAACTTGTGCAGGACAGCGACGAAGGCAACCGAGGGATCGCTGGCGAGCTTGTCGCGGAGCGCGAGGGTCCGATCGGCGGTCAGCTCCGTGATCAGGCGATCGGGGAGCGGCTTGATCGTGTCGTCCTCGTCCTCCTCCTCGGACTCGGCGGGTTTGCCACCGATGGTGATGACCGCGCGCTGGACCGAAGACATCGCCGGATGGTCGGCGTCATGTTCGCCGTCATCCTGTTCATCCCCTTCGCCGCCGTCCACCTGGTTGGCGGGCTCGTCCTCGGGGCGGACATAGCCGCGATCGATCGACAGCGTGCCGTCGGCATCCAGGCTGACGAAGACACCTGCGATCGCGATGTCGGCGGGCTCATAGTGGACCGGCCGCTCGTCGAAGCTCGCGAGGGCGGTTTCGATTTCACCGAGACGCTGGTCGATCTCGTCCGGCAGCTCGTCGGCATCCTCATATTCGGCCTCCAGCTTGGCGTACTCGGCGTTGAGCGCCTCGATGGCCGCCTGTTCGTCAGCCGTCAGGTCGAGCGGCGTGCCCACGATCTCGCGCAGACCGTGGGTGGCGCCGTAGGGAAAGCTTATGCCCACCGCGATCCATTTCCAGCCTTCGCCGGCGATCGCTTCCGCCGACACCTTCAGCTTCTCGGCAACCAGGCGATCGAGGAGCGCCGGATCCTGCAGCCAGCCGCCGTCGTCATCCTGGAAGAGATCGCGCAGAACGCAGCCGCCCGCCGTCTCATAAGCGTCGATGCCGACGAACACGGCCCGCTTGTCGGACGCGCGCACCGCGCTCTCGGTCAGCATGCGCCGGATTTGGTAGGGTTCCTTCTGCCAGCTATTGCGGACCGACTCCCAGACCTGCTCCTGGCGCGCGTGATCGTCGGTGACGGTGAACGCCATGAGCTGTTCGAGCGTGATGCCGTCCTCGGCGTAGATGTCGAGCAACGCCGGCGAGACGGCCGCGAGACGAAGCCGCTGCTTCACGACCTGGACGGGCGCGAAGAATGCAGCCGCAATCGCCTCCTCGGTCATGCCCTTCTCGCGCATCGCCTGGAACGCGCGGAACTGGTCGAGGGGATGGAGCGGAGCGCGCTCGATGTTCTCGGCCAGCGACACCTCGTCGACGAGAATATCGGCGTTGGCGTCCGACACCACGCAGGGCACCTTGGAGGCCTTGGTGAGGCGCTTCTGCTTGACCAGGAGCTGCAGGGCACGGAAGCGGCGCCCGCCCGCCGGCACCTCGTATATGCCGGTATCCTGGCCGTCGGCATCGAGCACGGGCCGGACGTGGAGAGACTGGATGAGACCGCGCCGGGCGATCGACTCGGCCAGCTCGTCGATCGAGACGCCGGCCTTGACGCGGCGGACGTTCGACTGGCTCAACACCAGCTTGTTGAAGGGGATGTCCTGCGCCGACGATAGGGTGATCTTCTGAATGGCAGTTGCCATGAGACTTACTCCGCGACGGGCGCCGAGAGCCTCTCTCTCGACCCTAAACCCGTCACGAAGCGAAGCGCCGCCCTCTCACTCTAGGAGGGCAGCGCATCGAGATCGGCGGACGCTGGAGGAAAGGCGCAAAGCCGGAGATACGGAGAGCCGCATCTCCGGCTTTGCAGGGATCAGGCGGCGCGATCGAGGAGCTTCTTGGCCTTGCCTTCGAGTTCGAGCCGCGCGTCCTGATGGGGCTTGTCGCGGGCGACCGCGGTGATGCCCTGCACGAAATCGAAGATGCTCTCCGGCGGGCGGCCTTCCTCGGCCAGCACCGCGTCGATGATCTTGCCGGTCTCGGCTTTCGAGAAGCCGCGGCGGCGCAGGAATTCGGTGCGCTCCTCGTCCTTGTGCGCGACGATGCGTTCGCGCGCCGCCTTGATGCCGTTGATGAAAGGCTGCGGCGAGGAGTCCGCGAAGGAGAGCAACGCCGGCGCCGCCTCATGGGCGAAGCGCGAGGCGGCGTATTTGGAGTGGCGGATGGTGATCTCCTCGAAATCCTCGACGCCCCACAAATTGCGATTCTGGCACACGGCCCTGAGATAGAAGGACGCGATGCCTAGCGTTTTCGCGCCTACTTCGCTGTTCCAGGCATAGAAGCCCCGGAAATAGAGATCGGGCGATCCGTCCGCGAGCTTGCCGGCCTCTATCGGATTCAGATCGTCAACGAGGAAGAGGAAGACGTCGCGGTCGGAGGCGTAGAGCGTCGTGGTGTCCTTGGTGATGTCGACGCGTGGATTATAGACGCCGGTTGACCAGTCGAGGACACCGGGCACTTTCCATCGGGTATCGCCGGTGCCGTTCCCGGCGATGCGCTGTACGGCCTCGACCAGTTCGTGGTCATAGATCCTGCCATAGTCCGGGCCGGTGACGGCGCGTAGCTCGACGCGGCCGTCGTCGGTTTCGAGCGTCTTGATCTGTTCGGCGCGGTGAGCGGTCAGGCCATATTGCAGGTTGATGCCGGCGAGCGCGGCGGGGAGTTGCCGCAGATAGGCGGCCGGCGCGCCGACATGGCTCGCGAGCTGGCCGAAGCTCCAGTGCGTTGGCGCGATGGGCTTGTCGGCTCCCGGCAGGATCAGGGCGAGCCGTTCGGGATCGGTGCGGCTGGCTTCCACATGGATGAGCGCGGATTCGACGACGCGCGTCCGGCTGCGCTCAGTCCGCTCGCGGACGGTCCGGCCCAGTTCGGTGAGCGAGAGATAGCGCTCGTCGTCGGGCCGCGAGAACCACTCCGAGGAAACGCGGCCGATGCGCTCGCCGCGGTTGACGTCCACCTTCCAGCCGCCACTCACGTCGCGCCGGGCATCGAGAACCTGCATGTTCATGGGATCAAACTCCATGACGGGCGCCGGAAGACTCTCTCCCGACCCTCAACCCGTCACGGAAATCCGGTCCGCACTCTTACTCTAATGGGGGCGTTGCGGGGCAGGCTGTGCAGAAACTCTCCCTGATGTCGCTGGGCTTGGATCTCGCCGGCTAGCGTTGGCGTGGCGCGACACAATTCAGCATCGTGCTACCTCGGGTTTGACAGAGTGAGCCCGATAGCTTTCGAA
>NZ_JBPPLY010000009.1:0-32362 GCF_051535215.1 Nitrobacter sp.
AGTGTCACTGGGAGCAATCCCGGGAAGGCCGGACCGAAGCCGAGACCCGCGAGCCAGGAGACCTGCCCCGGCAACATAGTCGTCCTCGGGCGGGGTGTCCCGGTGGTGCGCTTGCGGTTTTCATGGCAAGCCTTGCCAGGATTCCCATGCCGCGTCGCTAAGGCCCAGCCCCCAACATATGGGGTAAAGCCGTGTCAGTTTCCTCTCTTCCTGTCGCCACGCTCGGCACGCCGCGCATCGGTCCGCGTCGCGAGTTGAAAATCGCGCTTGAAAGCTATTGGTCGGGCAAGTCCAGCGAATCCGCGCTGCTTGAAGCGGCAGCCGGCTTGCGCGCCGCGAACTGGGCGCGCCAGAAGTCGCTCGGGGTCACCGTCATCCCGTCGAACGATTTCACCCTCTATGATCATGTGCTCGATACCAGCGTCATGGTCGGCGCGATCCCGGACATCTACGGATGGAAAAGCGGGACCGTGCCGCTCGCCACCTATTTCGCGATGGCGCGTGGCGCGCAGGGTGAAGATCACGATTCAAGCTGCGCGCATGGTGGCGACGGTCACGCTCACGGCGCGCCGGCGCAGGAGATGACCAAGTGGTTCGATACCAATTATCATTACATGGTCCCTGAATTCAGCAAGGGTCAACGATTCGAACTCTCGTCATTGAAGGCTGTTGATGAATATCGCGAAGCTCGGGCGCTAGGCTACCAGACACGGCCGGTGCTGCTAGGGCCCGTCACCTATCTGAAACTCGGCAAGAGCAAGGACGCGGATCTCGATGCGCTGTCGCTGCTTTCCGGTCTGTTGCCGGTCTACATCGAGTTGCTGAAGCGCCTTGCCGCGGAGGGCGCGGAATGGGTGCAACTCGACGAACCCTGTCTCGTTCTCGATCTCGACGATGCGACCCGCAAGGCATTGCGCGCGACATATCAACAGTTGGCAGAGGCGCTGCCAAATCTGAAGATCATGCTGACCACTTATTTCGGCGGCCTTGGCGACAACCTCGATACCGCACTCTCGCTGCCGGTCGCCGGCCTCCACCTCGATCTCGTTCGCGCGCCCGAACAACTCGACGCCGTGACGGCAAAAGCGCGGCGCGATCTGGTGCTGTCGCTCGGCGTGATCGACGGTCGCAATATCTGGCGGGCCAATCTCCCCGCATTGCTCGATCGCCTAGAGCCAATGGTCGCCGAACGTGGCGTCGATCGCGTGCAGATCGCGCCGTCCTGCTCGCTTCTGCATGTACCGATCGACGTTTCACTGGAAACCGATCTCGATGCCGAGCTGAAAAGCTGGCTCGCCTTCTCAGTGCAGAAGATGGGTGAGCTCGCGACGCTGGGCGAAGCTCTCGCCAAGGGCTGCACCTCGGTCGCCGACGCGCTGAAGGCATCGGCAGACGCTGCGGCGGCGCGCAAGGCTTCGCCGAAGGTTCATGATGCCGCGGTTGCGGCACGGATCGGAGCGGTCACGCCCGGCATGGCCCGGCGGAAGAGTGCCTTTGCGGGTCGCGCGAAGTTGCAGCGCGACCGCTTCGGCCTTCCGTCGTTCCCCACGACCACCATCGGTTCGTTCCCGCAGACCGCCGAGGTCCGCAAGGCGCGTTCGGCCCATGCCAAGGGCGCACTGAGCGATGGCGATTATGAGAAGTTTTTGCAGGAGGAGACGGCGCGCACCATCCGCTGGCAGGAAGATATCGGCCTCGACGTGCTCGTGCATGGCGAGTTCGAGCGCAACGACATGGTGCAGTATTTCGGCGAGCAGCTTTCCGGTTTCGCTTTCACCAGGCACGGCTGGGTGCAGAGCTACGGCTCGCGCTGCGTCCGTCCGCCGATCCTGTTCGGCGACGTATCCCGGCCCAAGCCGATGACCGTCGGCTGGTGGAAATACGCACAATCGCTGACATCGAAGCCGATGAAGGGCATGCTCACCGGGCCAGTGACCATTCTCAACTGGTCCTTCGTGCGCGACGACGTGCCGCGCAGCCTTGCCTGCCGGCAGATCGCGCTCGCGATCCGCGACGAGGTCGCTGATTTGGAAACGGCCGGTGCATCGATGATCCAGATCGACGAGGCTGCGCTGCGCGAAGGACTGCCGCTTCGCCGGTCCGAATGGAAGGCGTATCTCGACTGGGCCGTCGAATGTTTCCGTCTGTGCGCGAGCGGCGTCGCCGACACGACCCAGATCCATACCCATATGTGCTATTCGGAATTCAACGACATCATCGACGCGATCGCGGCGATGGACGCCGACGTCATCTCGATCGAGACGTCGCGCTCCAAGATGGAACTGCTCGACGCCTTCAGGAACTACAAATATCCGAACGAGATCGGCCCCGGCGTCTACGACATTCACTCCCCGCGCGTGCCAGCTGTCGATGAGATGACGAGCCTGCTCAAGCTTGCGCGGCAGCGTCTTTCCGATACCCAGCTCTGGATCAATCCGGATTGCGGGCTGAAGACCCGCAAGTGGGAGGAAGTCAAGCCGGCACTCATAAATATGGTCGAGGCGGCGAGACAGATGCGGTAAAGGGCTTTTCGAGCGGAAGTGAAATCCGGTTCGCGTGAAGAAAACGCGTCAAAGCAAGAAGCCGAAGTCTTTTACCGTTTCCGTGGAACGGTGAAAGACTCCGGCGCGAGAAGAGCGGAAGCGGGTTTCGCCCGTCCGCTCTCGACTTTTCGAAACCGGTCACGTTCATGATTCTGGATCGGTCGATCCAAAATCATCGTGATCCACACGCCTGAGACATCCAGCTCGCGCTGGGGCGACTGCTTCAATGCTCCGCGCGCATGGCATTGCGCAGTTTGGCGACATCCGCGGCGGTCACGGCGGGCGCGTTGTTGGACCAGCTCTTGCGCACGAACGTCGCGAGCGCAGCCACTTCGTCGTCTTTCAGCCGCCAGCCAAAACCGGGCATGGCCAGACGCGCCGGGCGCTGCTCCGTGGAGGGCATGGCGTCACCATTCAGGATCACCGAAATGAGGCCGCCCGGCTCGGCCGACGTCACCAGCGAGTTGGCGTCGAGGCGCGGAAAGACGCTTTTCGCGCCGTGGCCATTGGTAAAGTGACAGGCGTTGCAGTTGTCGAGATAGAGCCGTGCGCCCAGATCGAGCTGCGGCGAGGCGCTGGCGAGAAGCTCAGCGGTTGGTTCGGGCGACGAGCGCGGTGGGCTGACGCCCGCAGCGGGGCGATCCTGCTTGATGGCTTTGAGATAAGCAACGATCGCCTCGATGTCGCTTTTGGAGAGATATTGCAGCGAATGTTCAACCGCGAGCGCCATTTCGCCCGATACGCCGTCCGTGGCGTTGCGCCCGCCCGTCAGGAGTGCGGCAAGCTGATCATCGCTCCAGCTTTGCGCTGCGCTGTCGCGGGCGCGCAGGTCGGGCGCCGGCCATCCGTTGAGAGTAGCTCCGGTCAGGAACTCGGCGGAGCGGGAATCATACGCTTTCTCTGCAAAGGTCAACTTGTTGCGCGGCGTGTGACACGAACCACAATGGGTCAGCGCCTCGACGAGATAAGCGCCGCGATCAAGTCTGGCGTCACCCATATGCGGCTTGAAGCCCACGAGCGGCAGCGACACCAGGTTCCAGAGCCGCAAGCCCCAGCGCTGATCGAACGGAAACGCAAGTTTAGTCGCGGGAGGCGTCGATTCGACCGGAGCCACATCGTTCATCATGTAAGCGTAAAGCGCGCGAACATCCTCTTCCGTCATCTTGCGATAGCTTGGATAAGGCATCGCTGGATAGAGATGCGCTCCATCGCTTCTGATACCGTCATAGAGGACGGCGCGGAAGTCATCGAGCGTGTAGCGTCCGATGCCGGTCTTCTTGTCGGGCGTGATATTGGTCGAATAAATTTTTCCGAGCGGGGAATCGATCGCACGTCCGCCCGCGAAGAGCTTGCCGCCCGGCGCGGTGTGGCAGGCCATGCAGTCGGCGGCAATCGCGACCTGTTCGCCGGCTCCCTTCGGCGTCTCATAATTGGCAGGTAGATCGGTGAGCGCCGCGGTGCGATGCGCCGGAATAAAGATAGCGCCGAGCACGACGGCGATCCCGATCAGGATCAGCAGGCTGATGAGGCGAAGAAGCATTCTCATGTCGCGCTCCTCGGATCACATCAGGGGACGGGGATTTTTCAGATAGTCTTCCCGGATGGCGCGCGCCGACCAGTAAGCCAGCGCGCCGACCGTGCCGGTCGGATTGTACTGGAGGTTCTGCGGGAATGCGCCCGCGCCCATCACGAAGACATTATGCACGTCCCAGCTTTGCAGATAGCGGTTGATCGCGCTCTTGGCCGGATCAACACCCATGATCGCGCCGCCGACATTGTGGGTGGTCTGGTAGGGACGTACGTCGTAATGCGACTGGTCGTTTTTATACCCCGACACGAAACTGACCGGATTCATCGATTTCGCGATGGGCTCAATCCTGGAGCGCATGAACTGCGTCATGCGAATGTCGTTCGGCTTCCAGTCGAACGTCATACGCAGCATCGGCTGACCGTATTTGTTGCGGTAAGTCGGATCGAGATCGAGGTAACAGTCGCGGTAGGACATGTTCGAGCCGTGCGAACTGATGCTCATCGAGCGGCCGTACCATGTCTTGATCGCTTCCTTCCAGCCGGCGCCCCAGGCCGGCGTGCCGCCGGGAACCGACATCGAACGGATCGGCTGACCGTTGAACTGGCCGCTGGAGATGTAGCTGCCGCCGATGAAACCTTCCTTGGCAAAATCGATCTGGCCGATGGAGAAATCATCGATCACCATCGCGCTCGATCCGGCGCCGACGAACGGGTTGAAATGATGATCCTTGAAGAAAAGGCCGGTGCCGCCAGTCATCTGGTAGGCGTAGTTCTTTCCGATCACCCCTTCGCCCGTTTCCGGCGAGTAGGGCTGGCCGATGCCCGACAGCAGCATCAGATGCACATTGTGGAATTGATAGGCGGCGAGGATCACAAGATCGGCGGGCTGGAAGATTTCGTCGCCCTTTTCGTCGATGTAGGTGACACCCGTCGCGGTTTTCTTGTCGGCTGAAAGCTCCACGCGCAGCACGTCCGAGCGGGTGCGGTAGCGGAAGTTCGGCTTGCGTTTCAGCGCACCGAGAATGCAGGTTTGCGGTGAGGATTTCGAATAGTTGATGCAGCCGAAGCGCTCGCAGAAGCCGCAGAAATTACATGGCCCGAGCTGCATGCCATATTCATTGGTGTAGGAATCAGAAAGGTTCGCCGACGGCATCGGGAAAGGGTGATAGCCCATCGCCTTGGCCGCATCGTGGAACATTTTTCCGTTCAACAATGTCGGCAGAGGTGGCAGCGGATAGCCGCGCTTGCGCGGTCCTTCGAACGGATTGCCGCCATCCTGCGTCTGCCCTGCGAGATTGCCAGCCTTGCCGGAAATGCCGCAGACATATTCGAAGCGATCGAAATAGGGCTCGAGTTCTTCATAGGTCACGCCCCAGTCCTCGATCGTCATGTCCTCGGGAATGACCTTCTCGCCGAAGGTTTCCACGACATAGGATCGCAACCGAAGCTCTTCCGGCAGGGCCCGCCAGGTGTGACCGTTCCAGTGCACGCCGGCGCCTCCGACGCCGATGCCCGGAAGAAAGCTTCCGAGCGAGCGATAAGGGAGCGCCGTTTCCTGCGACGACCGGCGGATGCTTAGCGTGGAATCCGCCGGTCGTTGCATGAGACCGAGCCGCACGCCGTACTTCAACTCGTCGATCATCTTCGGATAGGCGAAATCCGGTACGGTGTCACGGTCCTCGCCGCGCTCCAGCGCGAGGACTTCAAGTCCCGCCTCGGCAAGCTCCATGCCCAGGATCGCGCCAGTCCAACCCAGCCCGACGATGACGGCGTCGGTCTTCTTTTCCTGTCTTGCCATGATCGGTCAGCCCCTGTCGCCAGCGATGGAAACCGGACCGAGCGGGTAGGCGACATCCGTGGTGTTCGCCCATTCGAGGAAAGAACCTCGCGCGCCGGGGAAGCCGACATGCTTCCAGCCCGCCATTTTGTAGTTTCCGCCGTACATCGGGTCCGCGAAAAAACCTTCTCTGGTGTTTTGCAGGAGGAGCGAGAAGAAGTCTCGCAGTTCAGGTTTGAGCTTGTGTTTTCCGGAGTGCAGTTGATCGAGCACGTCGTCCTGCGCAGGAGGGTCGAGTTCGACGAAGATTTTGCCTTTTTCGGTCTTGCACCATGCATCGACCGCTGCGATGCCCTCGCGATAGATCTGCGCCGGTGTCAGGGGCGATTGAAAACCGAGCCGTTGATCGGCGGTCGGGTCGTGCGGCCCGATCATGTACCAGTCCGCCGCGTTGCCAAAGTCGCCCGCCATCTGCCTGTCGATGAAGACGGGGACCTGAGCCTCGATCGCGCCGGGACCGTCGCCTTCCGATGGAATCAATCGCGCACAAGCGGCCCGGATGAAGGCCCATTCGTCCGCAGTGAAATAAACGGGGGTATAGCCGTCCAGCAATACCGCGGGGGTTTGCGCCTCGGAGACGCTGAGCGTCGATACGAGTGCCGCTCCGCCCAGTGTGGCCTTCAAAACGAATCGGCGGTCGGGAAATCCAGCTTGCGGCTTGAGTTCATACCAGGTTGTTGGCGGCTTCGCGGACATGCAGAACCTCCCCATGGTCTTCGCAAGAGCGAAGTCTAGACCGATTTTAAATTTCCGGAAGGCTCAAAGTTCCATTCCATGGAACATAAATTTGAAGGGCCTTTACGTTTTTACCGCTTTAAGGAAATGCGTTCGCAAAAGAGAGAATGTTGCCTGTGCGCGACCTTTCGAGCGGAGGCCGCATGCGACGCGCTCTCAACTCATCTGGCGGTTATGGTATTCGACTTACCGGTCCGCCCGCTCGATGACGGCCATCAACTCGGCGATCTTGCGGCGCTGATCGGCCTTGTTGCCGCTTGTGATCGCGTGCTCGACGCAATGCGCCACATGATCCTTGAGCACTTCCTCTTCGACACGCCGTAGCGCGGCGCGCACGGCCGAAATTTGTGTCACGATGTCGATGCAATAGCGGTCTTCATCGACCATTCGCGACAGGCCGCGCACCTGACCTTCGATCCGGCTCAATCGTTTGCGGCAGGATGCCTTGAGATTATCGCGCATGCGCAGTATATACCCCTATAGGGTATATGCTGCAAGAGCCGACCGTGGAGATTCAGGATGGGCATAGCCGAGCAGGCGACGTCGAAAAATGGCTGCTGTGGCGCGGTCGAGGCGCAGGCTGTATCTTCCGCCGGCGCATCCGATGGATCGAATTGCTGTGGCGGAGACGCCACGGAAACCCACAGCCATAGTGCGCACGCGCATCACGACGCTCACGCATCGCATCACGATCAGCATGGTGTCGTCGATACGCACGATGGAAAAGTCCTCGATCCCGTCTGTGGCATGAGCGTCGACCCGCAGACCAGCAAGCATCGTTTCGATCATCACGGCACGACCTATCATTTCTGTTCCGCCGGCTGTCGGACCAAATTCGCCGCGTCCCCGCGGTCGTATCTTGACAAGTCCGAGACGCCGCCGCCCGCGAACCTGCCGAAAGACGCCATCTATACCTGTCCGATGCATCCGGACGTCCGTCAGGTCGGCCCCGGCGCCTGTCCGATCTGCGGAATGGCGCTGGAGCCGGAACTGGTTTCGCTGGATGACGCGCCTAATCCCGAACTTGCGGATATGTCGCGGCGCTTCTGGATCGGATTGATCCTGGCTTTGCCTGTGATCGCGCTGGACATGGGGGGACACATCGCCGGAGCGCACGGCTGGGTCGAGCCGACGCTGTCGAACTGGATTCAGTTCGCCCTGGCAACGCCGGTGGTGATCTGGGCCGGCTGGCCGTTCTTCGTGCGCGGCTGGCAGTCGCTGCTGACGCGCAACCTCAACATGTTCACGCTGGTCGCGATGGGCACCGGCGTCGCCTATCTCTACAGCGTTGCCGCGACGGTCGCACCCGGACTGTTCCCGCCGGCGTTTCGCGGGCACGACGGCGCGGTCGCCGTCTATTTCGAGGCGGCGAGCGTCATCACGATCCTGGTGCTGCTCGGGCAGGTGCTCGAGTTGCGCGCGCGCGAGGCGACATCGGGTGCGATCAAGGCGCTGCTCGATCTCGCGCCGAAGACCGCGCGCCGCGTCGACGAGTCGGGCGCTGACCACGACGTGGCGCTCGACGACATTGTTGTTGGTGACCGCCTCCGCGTACGTCCCGGCGAGAAGGTGCCGGTGGATGGTGTCATCGCGGACGGCCGCTCGTCGCTCGATGAATCCATGGTGACGGGAGAATCCATGCCGGTCAGCAAGGAAGCCGGCGCCAAGGTGATCGCCGGCACCATCAACCGCTCGGGAAGTTTCGTGATGCGGGCCGAGAAGATCGGACGTGACACGCTGCTGTCCCGGATCGTGCAGATGGTCGCGCAGGCCCAACGGTCGCGCGCGCCGATCCAGCGTCTGGCCGATCAGGTGGCCGGGTGGTTCGTGCCGGCCGTCATCGCCGCAGCCGTTGCAGCGTTCGCGGTCTGGGCTCTGGTTGGACCCGAGCCGCGTCTCGCCTTCGGTCTGGTCGCCGGAGTGAGCGTGCTGATTATCGCGTGCCCCTGCGCGCTCGGCCTCGCCACGCCGATGTCGATCATGGTCGGCGTCGGGCGCGGCGCGCAGGCCGGCGTGCTGATCAGGAACGCCGAGGCGCTGGAGCGCATGGAGAAGGTCGACACGCTGGTGGTCGACAAGACCGGCACATTGACGGAAGGAAAACCCCGGCTCGTCACCATCGAGGCCGCGGAAGGTTTTCACAAGGACGATCTGCTGCGCTTCGCCGCGAGCGTCGAACGATCCAGCGAACATCCTCTTGCGGACGCCATCATGGCCGCGGCGAAGCAACGCAATCTGGCGCTGAACGACGTGCAGGAGTTCGATGCGCCGGCCGGAAAGGGCGTGAGCGGAAAGGTCGACGGCAGGATGGT
Source organism: Nitrobacter sp. (assembly GCF_051535215.1). NCBI lineage: Bacteria > Pseudomonadati > Pseudomonadota > Alphaproteobacteria > Hyphomicrobiales > Nitrobacteraceae > Nitrobacter > Nitrobacter sp. The sequence goes on from NZ_JBPPLY010000009.1 coordinate 8,958, forward strand.
GCTGATCGGATCGGCCGCGTTTCTCGAATCTGCTCATGTTGCCGTTGCCGGAATGACGCCCCGTGCCGAGCGGCTGCGCGCCGCGGGAGCGACCGTCATCAACGTTGCGGTCGACGGCAAGCTGGCCGGGCTGCTCGCGATCGCCGATCCTGTGAAGCCCTCGACGCCGGCTGCCCTGAAGGCGCTGGCTGGTGAAGGCATCAAGGTCATCATGCTGACCGGCGATAATCGCACCACCGCCGACGCGGTCGCAAAACAACTCGGCATCGCCGAGGTCGAGGCGGATGTTCTGCCGGAGCAGAAGAGCGCCGTCGTCACCCGGCTTCAGAATGAGGGGCATGTCGTGGCGATGGCCGGAGACGGCACCAACGACGCTCCGGCGCTCGCCTCCGCCGATGTCGGCATCGCCATGGGCACCGGGACCGATATCGCCATGGAAAGCGCCGGCGTGACGCTGCTCAAGGGCGATCTCGGCGGGATCGTCCGCGCGCGTCGTCTTTCCGAGGCGACCATGCGTAATATCCGGCAAAACCTGATCTTCGCATTCGTCTACAACGCCGCCGGCATCCCGATCGCGGCCGGCGTTCTTTATCCCGTCTTCGGCCTGCTGTTGTCCCCGATCGTGGCGGCGGCGGCGATGGCGCTGTCGTCGGTGAGCGTCGTCGGCAATGCGCTGCGGCTGCGCGCGGCAAAACTTTGAAGGCGAGACTTTGAGGTTGAGCGCCGTTGTCGGTTGTTCAGCGGCGGGAACGCGTCCACATCTCCCCGCCGCACAACGCGCCGACACAGCCTTCCACGCGCAGCGAGCCGGCGTTGGCGACGGAAATGCTGCTGGCGTAGCTGTTGCCATCGTCGGCGTTGTAGATCGTGCCGGACCATTTGTTCGGGCCGCTCGGCGACATGCCCTGGAACAGTGGCAGCCCGATCATCGGTCGTTTCGCCAGCGATGGATTGCGATTCTTGTCGTCGACGGCCGGCCGTCCTGTCGCCGGATCGATGGGGCTGCGGAGCCAGACCACCACGCCACAAATTCCGCCGCGGCATTTGCTGATACGGACCTTGGCGTCACCGGCCTGCGTCAGCCAGATGCCGGTGGGATCGGGCGCTGTCTGCGCATGGGCGATGGACAAGATAGCGGCAAGGATTGCAATCGCGAAACCGGATCGCACGAGCATGACAACCTCCAGAGCAATCCGGTGTGCATAACAAAAAAAAGGAGTCGTGCAACGTCATATGGAAGGAGAGGCCATGTTCGCGACAGGATGTCTCACGATCGAGGCCGGGCCTATAAGCGAGCCGGAAGCGAAGCCGTTCTTCGAGCGGCCAGAGGCGAGCGGAAGCAAAGCCGTTTTTCGAAAATTATATCCGGCCCGGACGGATCGGATGCAAGCCGCCCCCGAGGGACGCCTGCTGATCGCGAACGCCGGCATCGGCGGTAGCCGCGCGTCCCGTGAATGCGCAGCCTACAAGACCTAATACTCAGCGTTGACCGCTCTTATGTTATGGTATGTAACGGCTGTCGTAGTATTTATGGCGATGGAACCTTCGACAGGGGGTCTCGTCAGATACTCTTGTTCCCACCGATTCTCCCACCAATTCGGACAATAACCCCATGACCTTCACGCTTCCGAACCTGCCATATTCCTACGACGCGCTCGCGCCCCATATGTCCAAGGAAACCTTGGAATATCATCACGATAAGCACCATCAGGCCTACGTGACCAACGGCAATAACGCGATCAAGGGGACCGAATTCGAAGGCAAATCGCTCGAAGACATCGTCAAGAGTTCGTACGGCAAAAGCGCGTTCGTGGGCGTCTTCAACAACGCCGGGCAGCACTACAACCACCTGCATTTCTGGCAGTGGATGAAGCCGAACGGCGGCGGCGACAAGCTGCCGGGCCGTCTGGAGAAGAAGATCGCCGAGGATCTGGGCGGTCTGGACAAATTCAAGGCCGCTTTCGCCGCGGCCGGCGCCGGGCAGTTCGGGTCCGGCTGGGCCTGGCTGCAGGTGAAGAATGGCAAGCTCGAAGTCAGCAAGACCCCGAACGGCGAAAATCCGCTGATTCACGGCGCGACCCCGATCCTCGGCTGCGACGTCTGGGAGCATTCCTATTACATCGACTACCGCAATCGCCGTCCCGATTACCTGAAGGCGTTCCTGGATCACCTGGTGAACTGGGAATATGTCGACGAGCTTTTGGGCAAGGCCTCCTGACGACGTCTCTGTCGCGATTGTGAGAATTCAAAAGGCGGCACGATGGTGCCGCCTTTTTTCATCGGTCCTTAAGGACCTGATGGGGCGACCGCCTTGCCGCGTTGAAGGTTTTTCGGCAACACCCATGCGCAAGACAATGACAGTCGACTGACGGACGCAAGGCTTTCAATGACAGGGACAAACGATGAACTATCTTCTGGTTTTTGTCGGCGGCGGCCTCGGCGCGACCTTTCGGCATGGGATCAATATTTTGTGCGCGCGGATTTTCGCGGGACGCATTTTCCATTCGGCACATTTTTAATCAATGTTTCAGGCTCCATCGTGATGGGCCTGATCGCCGGCTATCTCGCATTCAAGGGGAGTGCCGCGCAGCCGTGGCGGCTATTTGTGATGACCGGGGTTCTCGGTGGCTACACCACCTTCTCGACATTCTTGCTCGATTTTGCGCTGCTGTATGAGCGCAACGAGATCGGTCTTGCTGCCCTCTATATGACCGGCTCGGTCGTGCTGGCGATCGCAGGCTTGTTCGCGCTGGTTCGCCACCTGGCGTGAAACTGGACCGCCGGGTGCGCCTCGCGTTCCGAAGCCCAGCGCGCCCTGAAGCCGTTGTCCGCTGGACTCCTGTGATGTTATAATATAACGATTACATCAGGATATTGGCGGTTTGACTCCTTGTCCCGTTCCGGGATCGGAAAGCGTATCAAGTGCTCCATTTTCACGATCGCGACCATGGTCAGGCTCACGAGCATGGGCATGGCCACGGTCCGTCCACGCCGCATCCGGCCCAGACGGTCCCGTGGTCGATTCTGCGGATGGCGCTGGTTGCGCGGCTCGGTGCCGCGCTTGCGGTCAGCGCCGGGCTTTGGGCCGCCGTGCTGATGGCGATGAGGTGAGATGGCGGCACAACTCCAGTTCCGCGACGTCACTCTCGGCTATGACCGGCATCCGGCTGTTCATCACCTGAGCGGGGAAGTCGCGTCCGGTGCGCTGCTGGCGGTGGTCGGTCCGAACGGCGCGGGCAAGTCGACGCTGTTTCGCGGCATCGTCGGCATCCTGAAGCCGCTGGCCGGTTCGATCGCGCGTGGCAAGCGCGATCTCCGCGACATCGCCTATCTGCCGCAGAGCGCCGAGATCGACCGCAGCTTTCCGATTTCGGTGTTCGATTTCACCGGCTCCGGGCTGTGGCGCGCCACCGGCGCGTTTGGCGCATTGGGCCGCTCCCAGCGCGGAAAGATCGTGGAGGCGTTGGCGGCGGTGGGCCTCAACGGATTCGAAAACCGCCCCATCGGCACGCTATCGGGCGGGCAGATGCAGCGAATGCTGTTCGCGCGGGTGCTGTTGCAGGATGCGGCCGTGATCGTGCTGGACGAGCCGTTCAACGCGATTGACGCCAAGACGTCGGCCGATCTGCTCGCTTTGGTGCGACGCTGGCATGAGGAGAAGCGCACCGTGCTCGCGGCGTTGCACGACATGGATCTGGTGCGCGCGAATTTTCCGCAGACGCTGCTGCTCGCGCGCGGCGAGGTGGCATGGGGGCCGACGGCGCAGGTGCTGACATCGGATAACCTTTCGCGCGCCAGGCAGATGTGCGAAGCCTTCGACGACGGCGCGGCCGCATGCGCGGCGCAGCTGCCGCCGCGCGCGGCCTGAGGTATCATGGCCTACGACTGGCTGGTCGCTCCTTTCGCCGATTTCGAGTTCATGCGCCGCGCGCTGGCGGCATCGATTGCGCTCGCGCTCGGGGCCGCGCCGATCGGCGTATTCCTGATGCTGCGGCGGATGAGCCTCGTCGGCGACGCGATGGCGCATGCGATCCTGCCGGGAGCGGCCGTCGGCTTCCTGCTGTCCGGCCTCAATCTGTTCGCGATGACGGTTGGCGGGTTGGTCGCGGGTTTCGCGGTGGCGATTCTGGCGGGGGTGGTATCGCGCGTCACCGAACTGAAGGAGGATGCGTCGCTCGCGACCTTCTATCTCGCCTCGCTGGCGCTCGGCGTCACCATCGTGTCGGTCAAGGGCACCAACATCGATCTGCTGCATGTGCTGTTCGGCAATATCCTTGCGATGGACAACCAGACGCTGATCGTGATCGCGATCAACGCCACCGTGACGCTTGTGGTTCTCGCCGTAATCTATCGCCCGCTGGTGATCGAATGCGTCGATCCGCTGTTTCTGCGCACCGTGAGCCGTGCGGGCGTGCCGGCGCATCTGGCGTTTCTGGCGCTCGTCGTCGTCAATTTGGTTAACGGCTTCCACGCGCTGGGCACGCTGCTGGCGGTCGGGCTGATGGTGCTGCCGGCCGCCATTGCGCGGTTTTGGGCGCGCGACATCACCGGCATGATGATGGTCGCCGTCGTCAGCGCGATGCTGTCGGGGTACGCGGGACTGGTGCTGTCGTTCCACAGCAAGGTGCCGTCGGGGCCTGCGGTCATTCTGGTCGCCACGGTGCTTTATGTGATGTCGGTGCTGTTCGGCAGCGTCGGCGGGATGCTTCGGCAGCTTTTCCCGGCGCCCCATCTCGAAGCGTGATGATGGCGCGGTCTTGCCGTCTCGTATTCTGGGCGATCGCGATCGTGCTGGCGGCGCTGGCTCCCGCCCGTGCCCAAAGTCATGGCGGCGACGGCAGTGATCATCGCATCGCGGTTGTCGCAAGCTTCTCCATCCTCGGTGATTTCGTCAAAGAAGTCGGAGGCACGCGGGTTGATGTTACGACGCTGGTCGGGACCAACGGCGACGTGCATGTGTTCACCCCGACGCCGGCAGACGTCAGGAAAGTCGCGGCCGCGAAACTGGTGATCGTCAATGGCCTCGGCCTCGAAGGCTGGCTGCCGCGGCTGGTACAGGCTTCTGGTGGCCACGCGACGATCGTGGTTGCGTCCCGCGGCGTTGCCTTGCGCGGGGCGGACGCGGGCGAAAGGCACAGCGCCCGACATGACGAAGACCCGGCCGATCCTCATGCATGGCAATCCGTCGCCAATGCCAAAATCTATGTCACCAATATTCGCGATGGTCTGATCGCGGCGGATCCGCCGGGTGAGGGGCTTTATCGGGCTCATGCGGCGGCCTATCTGTCCAAACTCGACACGCTGGATCGCGAGGTTCGCGATGCGGTGGAGCGGATTCCGCCCGAGCGGCGCAAGGTGATCTCGACCCATAATGCCTTCGGCTATTTCGAGGCGGCCTATGGCATCGCTTTCATCGCCCCGCAGGGCGTCTCGACCGACAGCGAGCCGAGCGCGCGCGACATCGCCATGACCGTCACCCAGATCAGAAACGCAAAGATCCCGGCCATTTTTCTGGAGAATCTCAGCGACGAACGGCTGATCCGCCGGATTGCGGCCGAATCCGGGGCGCGGGTCGGAGGGACCCTGTATTCCGACAGTTTAAGCGACGAAAATGGCGACGCCCCCACTTACATTGACATGGTCAGGCATAATATAAAGGCGCTGACGAGCGCGCTGGCGGACTAGTCGGGCGACGCCTTTTTTGCCTTTTCTCCGGAGGAGAGGGCCGGTCGCGAAGCGGCCGGGGGCGATCGCTGAATGTTCACGCGCGCTATTGACCCCAACCTCTCCCTGCAAGGGGAGGGGAGCAGCCACGAGTTCAGTTGATGTCTGATGTAAACGCGCCCGCCTCGACGAAGATTCCCGTGACCGTGCTCACCGGCTATCTCGGCGCAGGCAAGACCACGCTGTTGAACCGTATTCTCTCCGAAAACCACGGAAAGAAGTACGCCGTGATCGTCAACGAATTCGGGGAGGTCGGCATCGACAACGACCTGATCATCGGCGCGGACGAGGAAGTGTTCGAAATGAACAACGGCTGCGTCTGCTGCACGGTGCGCGGCGACCTCGTGCGCATTCTCGAAGGCTTGATGAAGCGCAAGGGCAAGTTCGACGCCATCATCGTGGAGACCACGGGCGTTGCCGATCCGGCGCCGGTCGCGCAGACCTTCTTTGTCGACGAGGACGTGCAGAATAACGCACGGCTTGATGCCGTGGTTACGGTCGCCGACGCCAAGTGGTTGAGCGAGCGGCTGAAGGATGCGCCCGAGGCCAAGAACCAGATCGCCTTCGCCGACGTCATCGTGCTCAACAAGACCGATCTGGTGTCCAAGTCCGAACTGGCCGAGGTTGAAGGGCGGATACGCGGCATCAATCCTTACGCCAAGCTGCATCGCACCGAACGCTGCCAGGTGGCGCTGTCGGATGTTCTGGAGCGCGGCGCGTTCGATCTTGACCGTATCCTCGAACTCGAACCGGATTTCCTCGCCAAGGACGATCACGATCATCACCACGATCATCATCATGATCATCACGATCATGACCACGGCCATCATCATGACCATGATCACGAGCACGAGCACGACCATGGTCTGAAGCACTACCATGACGAAGAGATGCAATCGATGTCGTTACGCTCGGACAAGCCGCTCGATCAGGAGAAGTTCATGCCGTGGCTACAGGAACTGCTGGCGGCGGAAGGACAGAAGATCCTGCGCTCGAAGGGCATTCTCGCTTTCGCCGACGATAACGATCGCTATGTCTTCCAGGGCGTTCACATGATGTTGGAGGGCAGCCGCCAGCGCGAATGGAAGCCTGGCGAGAAACGCGAAAGCCGCGTCGTGTTCATCGGCCGCGAATTGCCCGAAGCGCTGATCCGCGAAGGCTTCCAAAACTGCATCGCTGCGTGATGGCCGCGTGATGACCGTCTCCAGCGCTCCGCAGCAGAATTCCATCACCACGATCGGCGAACGCGTGCGTCCCGTTGCCATCGGCATGCCGGTTGCCGCCGTGTATTTCATCGGCGACCGCGCCGCCTTCATTGGGGACGAGGAAACGATCACGCTGGTTTCCAGCGACGGCGAGAAGGTCGCGGCGGCCGTTCATGGCGGCGCGATCCTGTCGTCGGTTTCGGATGGCAAACGGATCATTACCGGCGGCGATGACGGCAAGGTTGTCGCGCTCGACATGAAAGGCGAGAGTTCGGTCCTTGTGACCGACGCAAAACGCCGCTGGATCGACAACGTCGCGGTTCATCCGGACGGCGCGATCGCGTGGTCGGTCGGCAAGACCGCGTTCGTGCGCGGGGTCAAGGGCGAGGATAAGTCGATCGAAGCGCCATCGAGCGTCGGCGGACTCGCCTTCGCACCGAAAGGCCTGCGGCTCGCGCTCGCGCATTACAACGGCGTGACCTTGTGGTTTCCGAACATGACGGCGGAGCCGGAGCGGCTGGAATGGGCCGGCTCGCACCTCGGCGTGATGTTCAGCCCCGACAGCAGGTTCATCGTCACCGCCATGCACGAGCCGGCGCTGCACGGCTGGCGGCTGGCGGACGCGCAGCACATGCAGATGACCGGCTACCCGAGCCGCGTCAAATCGCTGTCATGGAGTCCGGGTGGAAAAGCGCTGGCCACATCCGGAGCCGACCGGGTGGTGGTGTGGCCGTTCGCCAGCAAAGACGGCCCAATGGACAAGGAGCCGCTGATGTTGGCGCAATTGCAGGCGCGCGTCACCGCGGTTGCATTCCACCCCACGCAGGACTTCCTTGCCGCCGGCTACGAGAACGGCGTTATCCTGATGGTTAAGATTGCCAACGGCGCCAAGGTGGCCGTTCGCCGCGACGGCGACGCACCTGTCGCAGCGCTGGCCTGGAACGCGAAGGGCTCCATGCTGGCTTTTGCGCTTCAAAACGGCGACGCGGGACTGGTTGATCTCTAGCCTTCAAAGAATCCTGTCTTCGAATCCGTCTCTGCAGCGTTTCAAGCGGAGTATGTCCTTGGGCTTGCCTTCGAGGATGGGTATTGTTCGCGTCAAAAACGCGTCAAAACAAAATCAGGGAGAGCCTCGCTTCTGATTTCATCAGAAACGAAACGCGCAAACTGACTCATCGTTCGTTGGTCTGGTTCGCGGGCGTTAGGTTCCGGAAGGAACCTGGCCGGCGTCGAACCGTTAGTCCTGCGAAAGGATTTATGGTGAGTCGATGTCCGTCAGCGAACGCAGCACCAGGGCGAGGAAACGCAACGCGAGAAAAGATTTCGCGATTGCGGTTGCCGTTGTCGCGGGCGGGATGGCGATGCCCGGCGCCTTCCTGATGCAACTTGCGCAAGGAGAGTCGGAATCGGCGCAGGTTACGCAAACGGCTCCGGTCGTACCTGCCGGTAAACAGAACGGACCTGCGGAAGCCAAGCCGGGCGGCACGCGTCCCACCACGCCCGCGCCGGAGCCCGCCCAGCCGGATGCCGAGGCGCAAAAGGCGGGTGCTCAGCCGGCGCTTCCTCCTGCGCCAGCCGAGAAGACTGCACCGCCGATCAAGGAAAAGTAGGCAGCGGTACTCTCGCTGGTTCCCGCGGACATCGAAGCAAAAGCGCGATTCGGTATCCACGACTGGTCATGCCGGGATGATACGCAGTATCGGACTCGCATTCCGGCTATCCGTCATCTCGTAATTTCCAGAGCTGCGGGCACGCGCCTGCATCGCGGAATGACGATGATTGGATCACCGCACCAGCACGTTCCGGAATTGCCAGGGATCGGAGGTGTCGATGTCTTCGGGAAAAAGACCCGGACGATCAGTGAGCGGCGTCCAGTCGGTGTAGAAGCCTTTCACCGGCCCGAGATAGGGCCGCTGGATTTCGAGACAACGACGAAAGTCGATTTCATCCGCTTCGACAATACCGGCTTCAGGATTCTCCAGTGCCCATACCATGCCCGCCAGCACCGCGGAGGAGACCTGCATGCCGGTAGCGTTCTGATAGGGCGCGACGCGGCGGGTTTCCTCGATCGACAATTGCGAGCCGTACCAGTAGGCGTTCTTGCCGTGGCCATAGACCAGCACGCCAAGCTCGTCGATGCCGTCGACGATCTCGGTCTCATCCAGAATATGCCACTTCGGCTGCATTCTGCCTTCCGCGCCGAACATCTCGTGCAGCGACAGCACGGCGTCGTTCGCCGGATGATAGGCGTAATGGCAGGTCGGGCGATAGATCACGTTCTGTCCGTCGCGCACGGTGAAATAGTCCGCGATCGAGATCGATTCGTTGTGCGTGACCAGAAACCCGTATTGCGCTCCCGGTGTCGGGCACCATGAGCGCACGCGGGTGTTGGCTCCCGGCTGCAGCAGATAGATCGCGGCCTGACATCCCGTGTCGTGTTTGCGGCCGTTTTCCGGCATCCATGTCTCGTGGGTGCCCCAGCCGAGTTCGGCCGGCTGCAAGCCCTCGGAGACGAATCCTTCGACCGACCAGGTGTTGACGAACACGTTCATCGGCTTCGGCGTCTTGGCGCGCTGGGTGTCGCGCTCGGCGATGTGGATGCCCTTGACGCCGAGCTTGTGGGCGAGCTGGCCCCAGCCTTCGCGGCTCTTCGGTTCGTTGTACTCCGTCTTGGTATCGCGCGCGATATCGAGCAGCGCCTGCTTGACGAACCACGACACCATGCCGGGGTTGGCGCCGCAGGTGGAGACCGCGGTGGTGCCGCCCTCGCTCCTGCGCTTGGCGGCCAGCAGCGTTTCGCGCAACGCGTAGTTGGAGCGCTTTTCCGGACCGGCGCTCTTGTCGAAATAGAATCCGAGCCACGGCTCGACCACCGTGTCGATGTAAAGCGATCCGATCTCGCGGCACATGGTCATGAGATCGACGGACCCGGTGTCGACGGACAGATTGACGCAGAAGCCCTGGCCGCCGCCTTGTGTCAGCAGCGGGACAAGGACGTCGTGATAGTTGTCGCGCGTGATAGCCTGCCTGATGAATTTGACGCCATGTTTTTTCGCCAGCGTGTCGTCCGCGTGCGGATCGATGATGACGAAGCGGGATTTGTCGAATTCAAAATGCTTCTCGATCAGCGGCAGGGTGCCTTTGCCGATCGAACCGAAACCGATCATGACGATCGGGCCGGTGATGCGCGCATGCACGGACGAAGCATTGGACGACATCATGACTCTCCAGATTGTCGGAAAATTGCGAGCCGGCAGAAGGCGGCCGCGGGCGCTCCTGAAAACGACAAAACGCCGATGAAATCAAGTCCCGCGCGCAGTCGCGCGAGTCGCCAGCGGATATTCAATCATGAATGTTACGTGATCACACCACGTGATCGGGCGCGAGGGCGCAATCGACGCCGTCCGATGTCTCGATTTGCAGTGTTGCGTGGCCGATGCCGAAGCGGCGCTGCAGTTCGCGGCAGGTTTCGGTCAGAAATGCATCGCCGGGATTTCCCGCCGGCATGACCAGATGCGCGGTCAGCGCGGTTTCGGTGGTGCTCATCGGCCAGATATGGAGGTCGTGGATCGACGCAACGCCGGGATGCTCGCCGAGGAAGGTGCGCACGGCAGTCGGATCGATGCCGGAAGGCACCGCTGCCAGCGTCATCGCGGTGCTTTCGCGCAAAAGGCCCCACGTGCCCCAGACGATGACAGCGACAATGACAAGACTCATCGCCGGATCGAGCCACAACCATCCCGTCATCAGCATCGCCGCGGCGGCCAGAACAACGCCAAGCGAGACGGCGGCATCCGCCATCATGTGCAGGTAGGCGCCGCGAATATTGAGGTCGGTGTTGCGGCCCGATGCGAACAGCCATGCGGTGATGCCGTTGATGACAATCCCGATCGCGGCAACCACCATCACCGTCAGGCTTGCGATCGGTTCGGGATGGAGCAGCCGCTGGATCGCTTCGAGCAGGATCGCGCCGCATGCAACCAGCAGGAGGATCGCGTTCACGAGCGCGGCCAGGATCGAGGTTTTGCGCAGGCCATAAGTCAGGCGCGGCGTCGGCGGGCGCCGCGACAGCACGGCCGCGATCCACGCAACGACCAATCCGAGCACGTCGGACAGATTGTGTCCCGCATCCGCAAGAAGCGCCGTGGAATTCGCGGCGAAGCCGTAGCCGGCCTCGACGAGAACGAACGCGGTATTCAGGCCGATCCCGATGACGAAGGCGCGGCCGAAGTCCGTGGCGTGGGCATGGCCGCAATGACCATGCGCGCCGTGATCATGCCCGTCATGATCGTGCCCATGGCGCGCATGATCGTGGTCGGGGGTGTCGTGACGATGGCTGCCCTGCATATGCCAAGTCTAGAGCCTTTTCGCTTCTGATGGTATCAGAAGCGAGGCTCTGTGATTTGTTTTGACGCGTTTTCTCACGCGAACCGGTATCCACCCTCAAGTTAAGCCCGAGGACATGCTTCGCTCGAAAACGCTTTGGCATCGGCCGGGAGTTCTGGCGACGGCGGCAGGCGCTGTCATCGCGGTGATATTTTATAACGTAACGTACGAATCCGCCGCGCGAGACGACGCACGTTACAGTGCCACCCAAGTGCTACGGATCGCTTGGCATCACCCGACGGCACTCACCGTCAGCGAACGCCATCCGCCGGACGGCGTCTGGAACTCGATGCTTTGTCCCGCAGACAGGCCGATGAGGGCCGCGCCGATAGGCGTGAGGATCGAGATCTTGCCGGCATCCACGTCGGCCTCTTCCGGGTAAACCAGAGTGACCGTTCGCTGCTGGCCGCTGATGTCATCGACGAACGTCACTTCAGACTGCATCGTCACGACGTTGCCCGCGGATCGATCGGCCGGAATGATTTCGGCGCGATCGATTTCGCGCGCAAGAAATTCCGCCGTCGCCGGATATTTTTCCATCGCGGCTTCGGCAAGAAGGCGCAGGCGGTCGACATCGCGCGCGCTGATGGCGATGGCGGGAAGGCGGGTCTGCAGATTGTCCAGCATGGTGTTCACCGCGAATTGGCCGTGTCGGGATCGGTGCGATCACGCGACCCGGCTGGCACGGCTCGCGACGAAAGACGCATCGCTCAACGTGCCGGGATGATGAAGTGTTCGGTTTAGGGATGCAGTCGAACTATCCCGGACGGCACGGACGCGCGCGTCCGTCCGGGTCACCGTCCTGCTTGGAGGTGACCTGCGCGCAGCAACCAACGGTTATTGCAAGCGTTCGACATCATCATTCAAAAGTAGGGCGCTCCGCGGGGATGTCAATGCGCGGGCCGCGACATCTTGGCGCGTGTCGCGATGATCAAGGCATCGCGCGCCGGCGGGCTTTATCTGACCCCGTTCATGCCGCCCGCGGTAGCGGCCGCCGTCGCGCATGATCTTTCCGCGCTCCCGGCGCAATAACGCCGGTCGCTGTAATCAGACCCGAGGCGCCTTTCAGCGCGCCCGGGCGCAATTCAAGCCCCAGCAACCGGTTGCGTTCGAACGGTCCCGGCAGGGACAGGCTGCGGATCCCGAGCGCGGAGAAGCCGAAGCGCGAATAATACGGCGCATCGCCGAGCAGAATCACCGCGCCATGGCCGCGCGTCCGCGCGACACTGAGCGCGCGCGTCATCAACGCGGCGCCGACGCCAAGCCCGCGGCAGGATGCATCGACCGCGAGCGGCCCGAGCATCAGCGCCGGAATATCGCCGGCGGTGACGTGCCACAATCGTACGGTCCCGATCAGTTTGCCTCGATGCGTCGCCGTAAAGGCGAGACCTTCGGCCGGGTTCCGTCCCTCACGCAGGCGCTGACAAGTGCGCGCATGGCGGTTTTCGCCGAAGCTCGCGTCAAGCAGCGCCTCGCGCGTGGCGACGTCCGAAGGGCGCTCGGCGCGGACGACAAACGGAGTGGCTTCGATGTGATTGGCGATCTTGGTCAGAACAGCAGTCATGGCGCGTCAATCCCCACTCCGGCGGACCAATGGCCGCGGAGTTGTCAGCAAAACGATTGTGACGGGGTGGAAGCCGGAGGTCCGGCTTCCGGTTCTCGTTTATCTCCCGCGAACGGGAGAGCTTGCACTCAGATGTGGTACGTCTTCAGCGGCGGGAAGCCGTTGAAGGCCACCGAGGAGTAAGTCGACGTATAGGCGCCGGTGCCTTCGATCAGCAGCTTGTCGCCGATCTCGAGCGTCACCGGAAGCGGATACGGCTGCTTTTCATAGAGCACGTCGGCCGAGTCGCAGGTTGGCCCGGCCAGCACGCATGGCGTCATCTCGGCGCCGTCATGCCGCGTCCTGATGGCGTAGCGGATCGACTCGTCCATGGTTTCGGCAAGGCCGCCGAACTTGCCGATGTCGAGATAGACCCAGCGGTTCTCGTCGTCGTCGCTCTTCTTCGAGATCAGAACGACTTCCGCCTCGATCACGCCGGCATTGCCAACCATGCCGCGGCCCGGCTCGATGATGGTCTCCGGGATCTGGTTGCCGAAGTGCTTGCGCAGCGCACGGAAGATCGACCGGCCGTACTGCACGACCGGCGGAACGTCCTTGAGGTACCTGGTCGGGAAGCCCCCGCCCATGTTGACCATGGTCAGGTTGATTCCGCGCTCGGCGCAGTCGCGGAACACCTGCGACGCCATCGCGAGCGCGCGGTCCCACGCCTTCACCTTGCGTTGCTGTGAGCCGACATGGAACGAGATGCCGACCGGCTCGAGATTCAGGCGCTTGGCGAGGTCGAGCACGTCGACCGCCATTTCCGGATCGCAGCCGAACTTGCGCGACAGCGGCCACTCGGCGCCGGCGCAATCATAGAGGATGCGGCAGAACACCTTCGCAGCCGGCGCGACGCGCGCGATCTTCTCGACCTCGGCGGTGCAGTCGACTGCGAACAGGCGAATGCCGAGCGCGTAGGCGCGCGCGATGTCGCGCTCCTTCTTGATGGTGTTGCCGAAGGAGATGCGGTCCGGCGTCGCGCCGGCGGCCAGCGCCATCTCGATCTCCGCGACGGTTGCGGTGTCGAAGCACGAGCCGAGCGAAGCAAGCAGGGTCAGCACCTCGGGCGCCGGGTTGGCCTTCACCGCATAGAACACGCGCGAATCCGGCAACGCCTTCGCGAAGGTCTGGTAGTTGTCGCGCACGACGTCGAGATCGACCACGAGGCAGGGCTCGGTGTCGTTGCCTTTGTTGCGGCGATCGCGCAGGAATTCCTGAATGCGTTCGGTCATAGCACCCTCCAAACGGTCCAGCGACGGACTCGTTCAAAATGATGTCGGTGTGAACGTTCAGGCCGTGCCGCACGATGGAGGCGCGACAGAGCCTTGCGTTCAAACCAACTGTGCTGCCGTGGATTGGTTGGGATGATCCCGCCCGCACACCTGGCAATGAAGGACAAGCCTTTTCAGTAGCCCGCGCCGGCGGTGGAAGGCCGGTAGAGACCAAAAAAGCCCGATCCGTCGTTGCTTTAAGTCGCGTCCCCCGTTGAGAGCGGGGTGCGCCGGTTCGCCTCCGGCTGCCAGTCACGGTTGCAAGGAGCAAAGCGCCTTGACGGCATCCCTGGAGAGAGATGCTGGCCTCTCAGTTCGATCGGATCGGACCGACCTGAGCGACCTCGGCGACTTCACCCTTGGCGGCTGTCCGGCCTCTTGTCCGGATACCTACCGACTGACACACGACCACAGGCACGTGCGAAATTGGGCAGAAGCGGAGATATGTCTTTTGACCCGGCTTCGCAAGAAATTTTTTGCCGCGGAGACGGGTTTCTCCACGATGCGGTCATTAGAGACGCAGAGCCACGCGCTGAAGATGAACGGATGTTTAGATTGTTTAATGAAGTGTAAGAAGCGCGCGCTTGCAGGCGGGCAAGTTAGCCCTGTGCCGCAGCGATTTCCGTCAACCGCGACGCACGAAGGGTTCGACGCGCTGGGCGGCGCGGATGAAGTTGATCATCACGAACACGCCGATCACGAACAGCACTGCCTGGAGGATGTGCGCCTCCATTTCGCTGAGACCGAACAGGATGGCGAGCGCCCAGCCGCCGGCGAACGCCGCGCCGAACACTTCCGCGCCGATCAGAATCGCCGCCGAGATGACGGTGATGACGCTTGGCCAGATGATCTGGCGCGAGGTGGAAGCGGACGGTTGCGAGTTCATATCAAGGGTCCCGTTATTGGCGGCAATCTCTCCGAAAATGCCGCCCGCGGCAAGCGCCAATGGACCAAAAAGGTCGCATCGCGTGTTATAGTTCCGATGCCTCCGGATAGCGGCAAATGCGCGGCAACGGCAAAGGCAAAAGCAGGAGCCTCATGTCAGACACGCCTCAATCGCTGCCTACCGCTGCCGGTCTGGATAATCCGCTGCTGAAAGCGTGGCAAACGCCTTTTCAGACCCCGCCGTTCGCCGAGATCGCGCCTGAACACTTCCTGCCGGCTTTCGAGCAGGCGTTTGCCGATCATGCCGCCGAGATCGCCGCCATCACCCACGATCCGTCGGCGCCGGACTTCGCCAACACCGTCACCGCGCTGGAGCGTTCGGGCAAGCTGCTCACGAAAGTGTCGGCGGTGTTCTATGATCTGGTGTCGGCACACTCCAATCCGGTGCTGCTCGAGATCGACAAGGATGTCACCTTGCGGATGGCTCGGCACTGGAACCCGATCATGATGAACGCGGTGCTGTTCGGCCGCATCGCGCAGGTTTATCAGAATCGCGCGTCGCTCGGCCTGACGGGGGAGCAGTTGCGACTTCTGGAACGCACCTATATCCGCTTCCATCGCGCCGGCGCCGGCCTCGACGAGGCCGCCAAGACGCGGATGGCCGAAATCAATGAACGTCTCGCGCAACTCGGCACCACCTTCAGCCACAACCTGCTCGGCGACGAGCAGGCCTGGTTTCTGGAACTCGGCGAGGATGACCTCGACGGCCTGCCTGACAGCTTCGTTGCGGCGGCGCGCGCTGCCGCCGAAGAGCGTGGGCTCGCCGGCAAGGCCGTGGTCACCACGTCGCGTTCGTCCGTTGAGCCGTTCCTGAAGAGTTCGCGTCGGCGCGACCTGCGCGAAAAGGTCTACAAGGCGTTCACGGCGCGCGGCGATAACGGCAACGCCCATGACAACAACGCCGTGATCCCGGAAGTCCTCGCTCTCCGCGAGGAGCGGGCGAAGCTGCTGGGCTATCCGACTTTCGCCGCCTATCGCTTCGAGGACTCCATGGCGCGGACGCCTGAGGCCGCCCGCAATCTCCTGGAGCGGGTCTGGAAGCCGGCACGCGAGCGGGCGTTCGCAGACCGCGACGCCTTGCAGGACCTGATCACCGAGGAGGGCGGCAACTTCACCCTCGCGCCGTGGGACTGGCGCTACTACGCCGAGAAGCTGCGGCAGATCCGCGCCGACTTCGACGACGATGCGATCAAGCCGTATCTGACGCTGGAGGGCATGATCGACGCCGCCTTCGACTGTGCGCATCGGCTGTTCGGGCTTACCTTTTCCGAACGCAAGGACATCCCGGTCTGGCATCCGGACGTCCGGGTCTGGGAGGTGAAAGATGCCACCGGCAGGCATCAGGCGCTGTTCTACGGAGATTATTTCGCGCGCGCCTCGAAGCGGTCCGGCGCGTGGATGACGTCGCTGCGCGACCAGCAGAAGCTCGACGGCGACGTCGCGCCGCTGGTGATCAACGTTTGCAACTTCGCCAAAGGCTCCGAGGGTGAGCCCGCGCTGCTGTCGCCGGACGATGCGCGCACCCTGTTCCATGAGTTCGGCCACGGCCTGCACGGCATGCTCTCGAACGTCACCTATCCCTCGCTGTCGGGCACCAGCGTGTTCACCGATTTCGTCGAACTGCCCTCACAGCTTTACGAGCACTGGCAGGAGCAGCCGCAGGTGCTGCGGCAATTCGCCAGGCACTATCAGACCGGCGAACCTTTGCCCGATGATCTGCTCACGCGTTTCCTCGCCGCGCGACAATTCAACCAGGGCTTCGCTACCGTGGAATTCGTCGCCTCGGCGCTTCTGGATCTCGAGTTCCACAGCCAGCCGGCGTCGGCGGTTCGCGATGTCGGGGCCTTTGAGCGTGCGGAACTGGAGAAGATCGGCATGCCGGCGGAAATCGCAATGCGGCATCGTCCGACCCAGTTCGGCCACATCTTCTCCGGAGATCACTATGCTGCAGGCTATTACAGTTACATGTGGTCGGAGGTGATGGATGCCGATGCTTTCGGCGCCTTCGAGGAGGCCGGCGACATCTTCGATCCGGCGACCGCAAAGCGGCTGCACGACGACATCTATTCGTCGGGCGGCTCGCGCGATCCCGAAGAGGCCTATGTCGCGTTCCGCGGCCGCAAGCCGGAAGCCGACGCGCTGTTGCGCCGTCGTGGGCTGCTCTCGACGCCGCAGGCGGCGTGACCGGAACTTGTCCGGCGCGGTGTTCTGTTTGGGAGACCCGGTTCGGAATATTCAGAAATGTGCATAGCGCCGGATCAGCGGGAGGAAGAAGATCGCGGTGTTGATCGCAAAGCCGAGGCCCCAGAGGATCGAGCGCAGCGTCGGCCGGTCGCCGATATAGGTGAAAACGTAAGCGGCACGGACGATCAGGAACAGAACCGCCAGTTCGTCGATCAGATGCTGGGGAACGGCGCGAAATTCCGCAAGCAGCACGGCTGCCGCGAAAAATGGAAAGGTTTCGATGCCGTTCAGGTGCGCCCCGAGCGCGCGGGCGCGCAGCGGATCGGCGTAGAATCCGGGATCGCGCGGACGGGCATTGTCGAAGCCGGGAGAGCCCATCGCCTTGAACGGCACGATCGTTACCAAATACAGAACGACCGCCCCGAAAACGCACCATTCGGCGACCGTCATGGCAATTCCCTTCGCGGCCAGTTTCGAAGACAGTAGCGGCAGTTGCGCGGGCTTGACAATAACGGGCAGGCGCGCGAATCCAGACGGATGACGGTTGTTATTCCTATCGCAAAGGCCAGGACCGCGGCGGGCACGCCGCGGGGACGCGTCGGCGTTCTGCTCGTCAATCTCGGCACGCCTGACACCGCCGACGCCCGCGGCGTGCGCATCTATCTGAAGGAATTTTTGTCCGATCCGCGCGTCATCGAGAAGCAGGGCCTGGTCTGGAAGCTGGTGCTGAACGGCATCATTCTGAATACCCGCCCGCGCCGCAAGGCGCTCGACTACCTGAAGATCTGGAACACCGAGCGCAACGAGTCGCCGATCAAGATCATCACGCGGGCGCAGTCGGACAAACTCGCGGCGGCTATCGCAGACCACGATCACGTCGTCGTCGACTGGGCGATGCGCTATGGCAATCCCTCGATGCAATCGCGCATCGCGGCGCTGGCGGCCCAGGGTTGCGACAGGCTGCTGGTGGTGCCGCTCTATCCGCAATATTCGGCGGCGACCTCCGCCACCGTGTGCGACGAGGCATTCCGTGTGTTGAGCGATATGCGCGCGCAGCCGACGCTGCGGGTGACGCCGCCGTACTACGATGATCCCGACTATATCGACGCGCTGGCGGTCTCGATCGAGCAGCATCTCGCTTCGCTGCCGTTCACGCCCGAAATCATCATGGCCTCATTCCACGGCATGCCGCAGGCCTATATCGAAAAGGGCGACCCCTACCAGGGACAATGCGTCGCGACCACTGAGGCCCTGCGCAAGCGGATGGGACTCGATGCGTCCAAACTGATGCTGACCTTCCAGTCGCGTTTCGGTTTCGACGAGTGGCTGCAGCCCTACACCGACAAGACCGTCGAGAAATTGGCGAAGGACGGCGTGAAGCGGCTGGCCGTCGTCACGCCGGGCTTCTCGGCGGATTGTCTGGAGACGCTGGAGGAAATCGCGCAGGAGAATGCGCATATCTTCCGCCAGAACGGAGGCGAGGAGTTCACTGCCATTCCATGCCTGAACGACAGCGATCCTGGCATGGATGTGATCCGGAAGCTGGTGCTGCGCGAACTTCAGGGCTGGATTTAGAATAGATCGTCATTCCGGGGCGGTGCAGAGCGCCGAACCCGGAATCCGGCCAGATCGAATGCGTCATTTGATTGCTGGATTCCGGATAGCCGCTCCGCGGCTTCCGGAATGACGGTGCTTTGTCACCGCCTCGTTTTTCGCTAATCGAACCATACATCTTTGAGTGGCGACCAAACCGGGAGTTTTGCTGCCTTTCAGTCCGCGCCAGACGATACGGCGCACGCGTTTCTCGAAGGGCGATCCCCCGCAGGAGACATTCATGACCGGGTTCGATATTTTCGCGATTGTTTTCGTGGCGCTTGTGATCCTGACGCTGCTGGCCGGCGTCAAGACCGTGCCGCAGGGCTACGACTGGACCATCGAACGGTTCGGCAAGTACACGCGGACGCTCGATCCCGGCCTCAATCTCATCGTGCCCTATATCGACCGGGTCGGGCGCAAGATGAACATGATGGAGCAGGTGATCGAAATTCCCAAGCAGGAGGTCATCACCAAGGACAACGCCACCGTCACCGTGGATGGCGTGACTTTCTATCAGGTATTCGATGCCGCCAAGGCGAGCTATGAGGTGGCGAACCTCAACCAGGCGATCGTGACGTTGACCATGACCAACATTCGTTCGGTGATGGGCGCGATGGACCTCGACCAGGTGCTGTCGCATCGCGACGAGATCAACGAGCGGCTGCTGCGGGTGGTGGACGCCGCGGTGTCGCCGTGGGGCCTCAAGGTCAACCGCATCGAGATCAAGGATATCGTGCCGCCGGCCGACCTCGTGCAGGCGATGGGCCGGCAGATGAAGGCCGAACGCGAGAAGCGCGCGGACATTCTTCAGGCCGAAGGCCAGCGCCAGTCGGCGATCCTTAAAGCCGAGGGCCAGAAGCAATCGCAGATCCTCGAAGCCGAAGGCCGCAAGGAAGCCGCCTTCCGCGATGCCGAGGCGCGCGAGCGATCGGCGGAAGCGGAGGCCAAAGCGACGCGGATGGTGAGCGAGGCGATCGCCAAGGGAGACGTGGCGTCGCTGAACTACTTCATCGCCGACAAATACATCAAGGCCTTCGGCCAGCTTGCCAACTCGCCGAACCAGAAAGTCGTGATGCTGCCGTTGGAGGCCACCAGCATGCTGGCCTCGCTGGGCGGCATCGGAGAGATCGCCAAGGCAACCTTCGGCGACAGCGCGGCGCCGGCGGCGGCCACGCGGCGCGGCGCGGTGCCGAGCGCTGGCGCGCCGGCCCAGACGGTCCCGCCGCAGGGTTAGGATCAGGAGCGTCTTTCCATGACCGACATGTTCGTTTCGCTGGGGACGTGGAACTGGCTCATCTTCGGTCTCATCCTGATGGGACTCGAATTGCTGACGCCGGGCGTGTTCCTGTTCTGGCTCGGCCTTGCCGCGTTCCTTGTCGGATTATTGTCGTTCGCCCTCGATCCGGCGTGGCAGATGCAGATCCTGATGTTCGCGGTGTTCGCCGTCGCGGCAGTGCCGCTGTGGCGGCGCATGGCGCGGGCAAAGCCCGGGGCTGCCGACAGCCCGTTCCTCAACAAGCGCGCCGACGCGCTGGTCGGTCGCGTCTTCACGCTGGAGAAGCCGATCGTCGACGGGACCGGCACGGTGCGCATCGACGATACCATCTGGCGGGTGGCGGGACCGGATGCGCCGGCGGGCAGCCGGGTGAAGGTCGTGAAAGCCGAAGGCGCGCGCCTGACGGTGGCTGTGGCGTAGCAACCCGGCCCGCGGCGATTACGCCACGCCGGCGCGCAGCAGGTCGTGCAGATGCACGATGCCGACGGGCTTTTTTTCGTCAGTCACGATCAGCGCGGTGATCTTCGACGAGTTGAGGATTTCCAGCGTCTCGCCGGCCAGAAGGTCGCGTCCGATCGTCTTGGGGTTTTTGGTCATGACATCGTCGACGCGCGCGATCATCAGGTCCGCGCGCATGTGACGGCGCAGGTCGCCATCGGTGACGATGCCGACGAGGTGCCCCTGGCCATCCACGATGCCGACGCAACCGAAGCCCTTCGAAGTCATCTCGACCAGGGCCTCTGACATTTTGGTGCCGAGCGGCTTCAGCGGAACGGAGTCGCCGCTATGCATGAGGTCGCGGGTGTATTTCAGCAGCGCACCGAGCTTGCCGCCGGGATGCAGCACGCTGAAGTCGACCGAGGTGAAGCCGCGGCCTTCCAGCAATGCGATGGCGAGCGCGTCGCCGAGCGCAAGCTGCATCAGCGACGACGTCGTCGGCGCGAGATTATGCGGGCAGGCTTCGCGCGCCTTGGGCTGCAACAGCACGACATCGGCCGCCTTGCCGAGCGTGGACTCGCGGTCGGCGGTCATCGCGATCAAGGCGATACGAAAGCGCTTGGCATAGGTGATGAGGTTTTTCATCTCCGGCTGCTCGCCGGACCACGACATCGCCAGTATGACATCGTCGGCGGTGATCATGCCGAGGTCGCCGTGACTGGCTTCAGCCGCATGGACGAAAAAGGCCGGCGTTCCGGTCGAAGCGAAAGTCGCCGCGATCTTGCGGCCGATGTGGCCGGACTTGCCGAGACCGGTGACGATCAGCCGCCCTTTGGCGCTGCGGATCATGTCGGCGGCAGCGGCGAATGCAGGGCCGAGATCGGAATTCAGGGCCGCGGCAAGCGCAGTCACGCCGCCGGCCTCAGCCTCGAACGTCCGCAACGCGGACTCGATCGCGGCCCTCGCCTGATCGGTCATGGCGGGTGTCGTCGGTCGTGATTTTAGCGAGGTCATGCCTGATTCCGCGATGAGACGGATGAGCGCCGTTGCGATCTGCTTAGTTAGCACGCCTGCGTGTACGATGCGATGCAGCATTCCCGGTCTCAACGGCCCATTAACCATAATTGTTTTAACTCCATTAACGATAGCCGCCCTTCACGGCGTGTTTCGTAAGCGCAGGTTTCTGCTGGAGTTTTTCGGGTCGTGACTTTGGGGCCAGCGACGGGCTGCCGCCAGCGCGCATTAATATGGCGTGCGGCTTTGGCCTGCCTTGTCTTCATCGGTCCCGGATGTCTGGCGGCCGAGGCGCAAACGCTCACCCGCGATCTGATGAATCCGGTCCGTGGCGAATTTTTTCAACCGCAGGATTCCGATCTGCGCCGGATCAGCGATGCGGGAGGCGTCGATAAACCGGCGTCGACCTCGTCGACAGCCGCCCCCTCGCGCATCGGCCGGATTCCCGATTACGGCGTGTCGGCGGCAGTGGGGGCCGGCGATACCGGTTACGACTCGCTCAATCGCAAGCGCAAGAAACCGAAGCCCTATCCCGGTGCGCCGAAACCGAAGCTACCGCCGGGCCCAGGCAACTTCGTCGCCGTTCCACCGCCGCCGCCATTGTCAGTGCCGCCGTCGTCGACCGCCAACAAGCCTCCGATCGCACCGGCGATGGCAGGAAACGTGGGCGGACAACCCGCGCGCCGCCGCCTGAAGCGTGACGACGATCCGTTCGGCGCCGTCGGCAATTACGTCGGAGGTTTCCTCGTCAAGTCGGCGGTGGAATTGTCGGGCGGCTACGACACCAATCCCGGCCGGTTCGACAAGCCGAAGGGGTCGGCATTCTATATGGTGTCGCCCGAATTCGTGGCCGCCTCCGATTGGGAACGCCACTCGCTCATCGCCGATCTGCGCGGCTCGTTTACGGGATACGAGAGGTCGTTTCCGCCGAGGGTCGACAATTTCGGTCAGCCTGTCGTCTCGCCGGTGCCGACGAATGTAGATCGGCCGGATTTTACCGGAAAGGTTGATGGACGTCTCGACGTGACGCACGATACCCGCGTCAATTCGGAACTGCGGTTGCGGATCGGTACCGACAATCCCGGCAGTCCCAATATCCAGGCCGGTCTCGCACGGTATCCGCTTTTTGCGACCACCGGCGGGACGGCCGCCATCGAGCACGACTTCAACCGCCTGCAAGTCTCGTTGAACGGGACCGTGGACCGCACGACGTATCAGGACTCGCGGCTGACGGACGGCACTTCGACGCCCAACGACGACCGCAACTTCAACCAGTACGGCGGCATCGCGCGCGTCAGCTACGATCTGATGCCCGGGGTCAAGCCGTTCGGCGAAGTCGAAGCGGACACACGCGTTCACGACACGCGGCTCGACCGCAACGGTTTCCAGCGCGATTCCAGCGGCGGTTATGCCAAGGCCGGGACCAGCTTCGAGTTCACGCGGCTGCTGACCGGCGAGGCCTCGATCGGCTATGCCGCGCGGAGCTACGCCGATCCGCGCCTCAACCAGTTGACCGGCCTGCTCACCAGCGCGTCGCTGGTGTGGTCGGCGACGCCGTTGACCACCGCGAAGTTCATCTCCGTCACCTCGGTGGACGAATCCACGCTGGCCGGCGTCTCCGGCGTGCTGACGCGCACCTATACCTTCGAGGTCGATCACGATTTCCGCCGCTGGCTAAGCGCGGTCGGCAGATTCACCTACGGCACGCAGGATTATCAGGGCTCAACCCGCTCCGATGAGATCTACTCGATCTCCGGCGATCT